>NZ_JBSHIM010000003.1:41035-80720 GCF_053618975.1 Microbacterium sp. NPDC055599
TTGGTGTCTGTGGAGGAGACAGGGGTGTGCGCAAGGAGACCGGTGGTGTAGGTCGACAGCGCGCTCGACGCCGCCGCGGCGGGCGGTGCGTGCTGCTCCCCCGTCATCGCGCTCCCCTCCGCTCGCGGCGCCCCGCGGCCGCCCCTGATGCGCGCCTCACGGTCGCACGACCAGTCGTGCCCGCTCGAGCGATGCCAGCAGCGCATCCACGTCGTCCGCGACCACCGCGGGCTCCACCCCGTACTGTGCCGCGAGCTCGTCCAGCAGTCGCGTCCGCTGGACCGCACGCCGCTGCACCAGCACGTGCCACACCGACTGGGCGGAGTCGCGCAGGGCGAGGGGTGCGGCGGCCGGTGTCGACAGGTCGAGCGCCACGGTCGAGGCGCCGTGGTCGGCCCAGGTCGCGTGGTCCGCGATCCGCCAGCCGGGGTCGGACGACAGCAGTCCGCGGTCGAGGAGCCGGGCCACAGCCGCCGGAACCTCGGCGCTCGCGACGGCGTCCGCGTCGCCGGTCCAGACGGCGGACTCCGCGGCGTCGAGCACCACGACCGTGCCGCCGTCGTGCGCGGTGACCGTGCCGCCGTCGTGCGCGGTGAGGGCGACCACGCGCCCGCCCTCGGTCACGAGCGCATCGGTCACGCCCGCGCGGTGGAGCCGGGCCTCTCCGGACGCGGCGGTCAGCGGCTCGGCCACCGGGAGGGCTCGATGTCCGAGGCCGCGGGGACCGTGCGCCAGTGCGGCGAGGGCGGCGTGCGCGTCGTCGTCGTGCGGTGAACGCAGCTCGGCGACCCCCGTGTGCGCGACCAGCCGGGCGAGCGAGCGCAGCGGGTCGCGGGCACCGGGGAACGGCGGGGCCGCGGCGGCGAGGGCCGGGAGCACCCGTTCGAGCGCGACCGGCGTCGCATCCTCCGGCGGCACCGCGTCGTCGGCCAGGGTGGAAGGCAGCAGCACGCCCGCGAGGCGCAGCCGGGCCGGGGCCTCCGTCCGCTCATCGGCCGCGGAGGGCGCGACGGGCCCGTCGGCCGTCGGGACGGGTGCCGCACACGGGCGGAGGGTGCCGAGCGGATCGACCGCGACGAGCGTGCGGCCCCGGCTCACGAAACCGCCGTGGTGCGCTCCGGGCGGGAACGCCGCCGCGGCACCGCCGACGACCAGCACGGCGCGGTCGCCGCCGTCGGTGTCATCGACCAGCAGCGTCGCCTCGGGGGCCCAGACGTCGCGGTCGGCGAGCACCCGCCGTGCCGCAGTGAACACGGCGGCGCGCAGATCGGCGGCATCGGCCCCGGTGAGCTCGGCGAGGAACAGCGTGCGATCGACCGCCGCGCCCTCCGGGGCGACCGCGTCGGCCCAGCCGCGCAGGAGCGACGCCGCGCGGTCCTCGTCGCCACGATCGACCTCGACCGCGATGAACGCACCGGCGGCGTCGAGCACGCGACGCCGCGGCGACGCCGAACCTTCCCCCGCACTGTCCATCGGGTTCATTCAACCGCAGGAGGCGCGCCCCGGCGACGCGCGCGACGCCGTGTCCCCGACCGTCCGGGCCCGTCCGCGACCGGCCGGAATGCCGCATGACAGACTATGTTCGTCTCGGCGTGCTCGCGTCGCCCCGTCCGAATGGAGTCTCCATGCTCGACCGTTCCCGCCCCGTCGTCGTCATCGGACAGGGGTACGTCGGGCTTCCGCTCGCGATGCGCGCCGTGGAGGTCGGCTACACGGTGGTGGGGCTCGACCTCGACCGGGTGCGCATCGACGCGCTCGGCGACGGCCGGTCGTTCGTGGAGGACATCTCCGACGCGACCGTGCGCGCCGCGCTCGACTCTGGCCGCTACCGCGCCAGCGCCGACTACGACACCGCGCGCGCCTTCGGGGTCGCGGTCATCACCGTGCCGACGCCGCTCAAGGAGACGCTGCCCGACCTGTCGTTCATCGAGTCGGCCGCGGCGTCGCTCGCCCCGTTCGTCACCCCCGGCGCGACCGTGGTGCTGGAGTCCACCACGTACCCCGGCACCACGGAAGAGCTCATGGTGCCGCTGCTGGAGAAGGGCTCCGGCCTCACCGCCGGCACCGACTTCTTCGTGGGCTACAGCCCGGAGCGCATCGACCCGGGCAACCCGCGATGGAACTTCGTGAACACGCCCAAGGTCGTCTCGGGCATCGATGCCGATTCTCTCGCGCACGTCGACGCGTTCTACTCCTCGCTCGTCGAGCGCACGGTCCCGGTGTCCACGCCGAAGGAGGCCGAGCTCACCAAGCTGCTGGAGAACACGTTCCGCCACGTGAACATCGCCCTCGTCAACGAGCTCGCGGTGTTCGCCGACGAGCTCGACGTGAACGTGTGGGAGTCGATCGACGCCGCCGCGACCAAGCCGTTCGGCTTCATGAAGTTCACCCCGGGCCCGGGCGTCGGCGGGCACTGCCTCCCGGTCGACCCCAGCTACCTGTCCTGGCAGGTGCGGCGCACGCTCGGCAAGAGCTTCCGGTTCGTCGAGCTCGCGAACGACGTGAACGAGAACATGCCGGCGTATGTGGTGCAGCGCGTGATCGAGCTGCTCAACGCCGACCGCAAGGCGCTGAACGGCTCGACGGTGCTGCTCGCCGGGGTGGCGTACAAGAAGAACTCGGGCGACAGCCGGGAGTCCCCCGCGCTGCGGATCATCCAGCTGCTGGCCGACTTCGGCGCGACCGTCCTGGCCGCCGACCCGCACGTGGTGGAGGCGCAGTGGCCGCGGACGGCTGAGCGCCGCGAGCTCACCGCGGAGACCGTGGCCGAGGCCGATCTGGTGATCCTCGTGACCGACCACGACCGCTTCGACTTCGAGCTGCTCGAGCGCCAGGCGGAGGCGGGCGCCGTGACGGTGTTCGACACCCGCAACCGTCTCGGCAACCCGAGCGTGCACCGCCTCTGACCCGCGCGGCGCCGGCCGGAGGTCAGGGCAGCTCGGCGGCGAGCGCCGACGTCCACACGTGCGGCGGTCGCGGTCGTGCGCGCCACCGCTCGTAGGTCTCCCCGGCCGCCCGGCGGGAGGCCAGCCGCTCCTGCGGGGTCGCTGCCGCCTGCGCCTGCAGGGCCTGCGTCCACGGCGCCACCGCCCGCTCGACCACCACGCCACCGCCCCCCGAGAGCACGTCGGTCCACGGCGTGTGCGGGGTGACGGCGACCGCGCACGACGCCGACAGGGCCTCCGCGATCACGTGGCCGAAGTTCTCGCCGGCCGTCGGCATGACCAGCAGCTCGTGCGACGCGAGCGTGGGAACGACGTCGTCGGGCGACACCGGGCCGTGGAACGTCACCGTGACGTGGTCGGGGAGGCCGCGCACGAGCTCCTCGCAGCGACGGAAGTAGGCGGCATCCTCCCGAGAGCCGTACACGCCGAGGTGCACGGGGGCCGTCACCGATGCCAGGGCCTCCAGGGCGAGGTGCAGCCCCTTGTGCTCCACGATGCGACCGAGGAACACCGCGCGCAGCGGACCCTCGACCGGCCGCGGTGCAGTGGCGGTCGCGGGCAGCAGGGTGTCGTTCTCCCGCTCGACGATCACGACCCGGTCGCCCCAGAGGCGGCGGATGTCGGCGGTCTCGTGCGGCGCCGTGGAGTGCCACACCACACGCCGCGGCAGGCCCAGCAGCCGGAACAGCCCCAGGTAGGCGCGCTTCTTGAGGCCGCGCCGGGAGAGCGCGCCGTCGCCGAACTCGCCGCGCGGGGCCAGCAGCACCCGCGAACGCCCCCAGAACCCGAGCCGCCACAGCACGAGCGGCGCGATCGACAGGCGGGGGTTCATGACGCTGTTGAGGTGGATCAGCTCCGGCCGGCGACGGCGCACGGCGCGGAGACCGCGCACGAAGCCGCCCACCGAGCCGAGCGCGGCGTAGTACACCTCGGCGCCGTCACGGCGGGTCCACCGGTCGGCGGGCACCGGGAGCGGGACGGTCTCGCCGAGGTCGCGGTCGGCGGTGAGCACGAGCGGGGCGAACGAGTCGGGGGCACCGTCGACCAGGGCGGCGATCGACCGCACGGGTCCCCCACCGCGGAAGGCCGGGGGGTAGTACGGGGCGAGCACGGCGACCCGCCGGGCCGCGGTCACGACGGCTCCTCGCCGGACGCGGCCGCCTTCGCCTCGCGCCGGGCCGCGCGGCGCTTGACCGCCGTCTTCTCCAGCAGCAGGAACAGCATCACCGGCAGGAAGGACACGAAGAACTGCAGCACGCCGATCGTGCGGTCGGGGAAGGTCGAGAACCACCCGAGCGGACCGCTGAAGACCAGCCCCATCAGCACGATGCGCAGCACGCTGAGGTCGCGTCCGCCGCGGAGGATCACGGCACCGATCAGCGCCCAGAACGCGTACCAGAGCAGCAGGTACACCGGGCCGCCCAGCACGTACGTGGTCGTGACGGGGAGGAAGGTGTAGGTGGAGGTGGCGCTTCCGCCCAGGTACATGTTGATCTTGATGCCGGTCGAGATCGGCGGCCGCTCGGGGTCGAGCACGCGCGGCACCAGGCCGTAGCGCAGCATCTCGATGGGTCCCGGCTGGCCGAGGTCGAGCGGCACCTCGGTCACCTCGGTGGCACGGGCGATCTGCTCGTCGAACCGCAGGCGGTCGAACGCGCCGACCTGGGTGCTCACGGCGACACCGGTCGACTGGCGCAGCTCGTTGCGGATGTCGAACGCGAGGGGCCACGCGACGAGCACCACCAGCAGCGCGATCACGGCGTACCGGATGCGGATCACGCCGAACAGCAGCAGCATCATCATCAGGCTCGTGGCGAACGCCATGAGCGAGGCGGTCAGCGCCGTCAGGTACGCCTCGATCCCCTGCCCGAGCACGACGACACCGATCCAGATCCAGAAGGTCCGCACCGACAGCTGCCCCGCGAGCCGGGCCGCGATCAGCAGCGCGACGCCCACCGTGGGCCACCCGCCGACGAGCGCCGAGGCCATCGCGAGCGGCGCGGACACGGCCACGAGCCCGATCTGCGACTGGATGGACCCCACGCCGGCCGCGGCGGACAGCACACCGACCGCCACCCCGACCGCGGTCACCACGAAGGCCACCCGGCGGAGGGCCGGGCCGTACTCGTTGAGGCGCGCGAGGGTGGCGTCGGGCCGGAGCTCGCCCCGCTCCCGCTGCCGGTCGATCCGCGACGACCGGGCGATCGCGATCAGCAGCTCGACGAACAGCGTGGCGGCGAGCGCGATCGCGAACACGCCGACGATGAATCCGAGGTGCTCGTTGTCGTTCCACACCGCCTGCGGCAGGATCAGCACGACGTACGGCAGGGCCAGGGCGACCGAGATCGGGAACGACCGGAACAGCCGCTGGAACCGCGGCGGACGACCGGCGGGGGCGGTCGCGACGTCGTCCTCGGACGAGGGTGCGTGCGCCTCCCGTGCACCGGAGAGTGTGTCCATCGAGAAGCCAGCTCGCCCTTCGTGCGGTTCGGATCCGGGGTGAGGGATCCGGCGAGGCCGACGACCGTCCGGCCGCGGGGCGGGCAGAACGGGCGAATCCCCCGACGCCCTAGGATAGTCACGATCCGGAACCGCCGGCAGACAAATCGCAGCTAGCACGCACAAAGGGCAGAGATGAAGAAGGCGCTCGTTACAGGTACGACCGGACAGGACGGCAGCTACCTCGTCGAACTCCTGCTCAGCAAGGGATACGAGGTCCACGGCACCAAGCGCCGCTCGTCCTCCTTCAACACCTCCCGGCTGGAGGAGGTGGCCAGGGCCGAGGGCCACCGGCCGTCCGACCTGATCCTGCACTACGCCGACCTGTCCGACTCCGGCTCGCTGACGAACCTCATCCGCGACGTGCAGCCCGACGAGATCTACAACCTCGGCGCCCAGAGCCACGTGGCGGTGTCGTTCGAGATCCCCGAGTACACGGCCGACGTGACCGGCGTCTCCACCATCCGCCTCCTCGAGGCCATCCGCGCGAGCGGCGTCGACTCGCGCTTCTACCAGGCGTCGTCGTCGGAGATGTTCGGCTCGACCCCGCCGCCGCAGAACGAGGAAACCCCGTTCCACCCGCGCAGCCCGTACGGCGTGGCGAAGGTCTTCAGCTACTGGGCCACCGTGAACTACCGCGAGGCCTACGGGCTGCACGCCTCGAACGGCATCCTGTTCAACCACGAGAGCCCCCGCCGCGGCGAGACCTTCGTCACGCGCAAGATCACCAGGGCGGTCGCGCGCATCGTCGAGGGCGTGCAGGACCGCCTGGTGCTCGGCAACCTCGACGCGGTCCGCGACTGGGGCTACGCGCCCGAGTACGTCGAGGCCATGTGGCTCATGCTGCAGCAGGACACGCCGGACGACTACGTGGTCGCCACGGGTGAGGCCCACACGGTGCGCGAGTTCGTGCAGGCGGCGTTCGAGCACGTGAACCTGAACTGGGAGGACTACGTCAGCACCGACCCGCGGTACGAGCGCCCCTCCGAGGTCGACGCGCTGATCGGCGACTACTCCAAGGCGGAGCGGCAGCTGGGCTGGAAGCCGACCACGACGTTCGCCGGTCTCGTGCAGCGCATGGTCGACGGCGATCTGGAGCAGGTGCGCGACGAGAAGGCCGGCAAGCACGTGCGGGTGGACATCTGAGCGTGCCCGACCTCACCCTCGACTTCACCTCGGTCAGCCCGAGCTCGGGCGGCGTCGGCGTGGTGGCGGCGGGGGTCGCGGAAGGCCTCGAGGCCGCCGACGTCCGCTTCCGCTGTCTGGTGAACGCCGAGGCCGCCGACGCCTGGGCCGAACGCCTCCCCTCGCTGACCTCGGCCATCGTCCCGGTGACGGTGGCGCTGAGCGCCACCAGCCGGTGGCAGCAGGCGCTACGACGCCTGGTGCCTCGATCGTCGCGGCTCGCGCAGCTGCTGATCGGGCGGGTGCGTGCCGTCCGGGCGCGTTCCACCTCCAGCGCCCTGGGCGACGGCGTGGTGTGGCAGCCGTTCCACCGCGTCCCCCTGGGCGGCGGACGCAGCGTGGTGACGGTGCACGACCTGCGGGTGTTCGAGCCGGGGCTGGCCTCGCCCATGGACCAGGAGATCATCGCGCGCAACGTCGAGGGCGCCGCGGCCGTGATCTGCAGCTGGGCGCACCCGTACGGCAGCCTGATCGAGCGGTTCCCGGCCGCGGCGGACAAGACCTTCCTCATCCCGCTGCCCGTGCTCAACAGCGGGCCCTGGACCGATCGCACCCTGCCGGACGGCGGCGCCCTGCGGCTGCTGCTGCCCGGCTTCGTCACGCCGCACAAGAACCACGAGGTGCTGGTGCGCGCGCTCCCGAAGCTCCCGGGCGCCGTCGCGGTGTTCACGGGCGCGGAGGACGGCACGCAGGGCGATCAGCTGCGCACGCTGGCCACCGAGCTGGGCGTCGCCGACCGCATCGAGTGGCTCGGCTTCGTCGACGCCGAGCGCCTGGAGGCGGAGTACGCCGCCGCCGACCTGCTCGTGATGCCCACGCGGTGGGAGGCGGCGAGCGGCCCGGTGTTCGAGGCGATCGTGCGCGGGCTGCCGTTCGTGGCGAGCCGCATCCCCCCGATCACCGCCCAGCTCGCGACGCTCGGCCTTCCCGCCCCCACGTTCGATCCCGACGCCCCGGACGAGCTGGTCGCGGCGATCCGGGAGGCGACCGCGGACCACGCGGCGTTCGTCGACCGGCTCCGTCCGCTCAGCGCGGAGCTGCGCGCGCGCACCTGGCGGCAGATGGCGCAGGAGTACGACCAGGTGTTCGCCTGGGCGGGCGGGCGCGGCGACAAGCCGCAGCACCTGACGAGAGGCGACCACGCATGATCCCCGTTTCGGAACCCGACCTCGGCGACCTCGAGCGCCGGTACCTGCTCGACGCGTTCGACAGCGGCTGGATCTCGTCCCGCGGCGCGTACGTCGAGCGCGCGGAGGAACTGCTGTCGCAGCTCACCGGCGCCCCGCACGCGGCCGTGTGCAACAACGGCACGACCGCGCTGCACCTCGCGCTGCTCGCCGCGGGCATCGGCGAGGGCGACGAGGTCGTCATCCCCGGGCTCACCTACGTGGCCACGCTCAACGCCGTCTACTACGTGCGGGCCACGCCGGTCGTGGTCGACGTGCGCGACGACACCTGGTGCATCGACCCGGAGGCCGTGGAGCGCGCGATCACCCCGCGCACCAGGGCGATCCTGGCGGTCGACCTGTACGGGCAGACCGCCGACTACGACGCGCTGCGCCGGATCGCCGATGCGCACGACCTCGTGCTCATCGCCGACGCGGCCGAATCGCTCGGGGCGACGTGGGGCGGCAGGGCGGCAGGGTCCCTGGCCGACATCAGCACGTTCTCGTTCTTCGGCAACAAGGTCATCACCAGCGGCGAGGGCGGTGCGGTCACCACGCCCCGCGCGGACTTCCACGCCGCGGTCCTCCAGCTGCGCAACCAGGGCAACCACCCGACGCGGCGCTACTTCCACGACATGGTCGGCTACAACTACCGCATGACCAACGTCGCCGCGGCCATCCTCACCGCCCAGCTGGAGCGCGCCCCCGAGCTCATCGCGCAGCGCCGCCGCGTGGTCGCCGAGTACGAGCGCCTCCTGAGCGGCGACGACCGCGTGCGCGCGCAGGACACCGCCCCCGGGGCCTCGCCGACGCCGTGGATCTACTCCGTGCGCCTGGTGGGACGCTCCGCGGCCGAGCGCGACGCGGTGATCGCGGCGCTCGCGGACCGCGGCATCGAGTCGCGACCGGTCTTCCCGCTCGTGCAGGACATGCCGTTCGTGCCCGAGGCGCAGCGCGCGCAGACCCCGATCGGGGCGGCGATCTCGCGCGAGGGCATCAGCCTGCCGACCTTCCCGCGGCTCGACGATGCGGCCGTCGCCGAGGTCTGCACGGCCCTGCAGGACGCGCTGACCGCCCTGCGCACCGACGGCTAGGCACCCGTGGCCGCACGCCTGCTCCCCGGCCTGCCCGGCAGCCGCCGCCTGATCTTCGCGGTCGGCGGCAACGGCATGGTCAGTCTGGCGAGCCTGGCGCTGTCGATCACGGTCGCCCGGGCGTCGTCGGTCCCGGTGTTCGCGGCGTTCTCGCTCGCGATGGTCGCGTACCTGTTCGGGTCGGGGCTCATCCGGTCCGCGCTCACCGACTCGGCCCTGTCCCGTCCGGCCGACCGCGACACGTTCGACCGCAGCTTCCGGCGGGCCTCGCTCGTCGCGCTGGCCGGGGCCGTGGTCGTGGTGGTGTGGGGCCTCGTGACGGCGAACACGTTCCTGGTGGTGCTGGGGGTCGCGTTCCACGGCCTCATCGTGTTCGACTTCCTGCGCACGTTCGACTCCGCCGCCGGGGCCGCGGGTCGGGCGATGGTGGCCACGACCGCGTGGTCGGTGCTGACGATCGCGGCCGCGGTGCTGTCGATCGCCGGGCATCTCGACGCCGGTGTCGTGTTCGTGGTGTGGGCCGCGAGCGGGGCGCTGGCCGGCTACGTCCTGATGGCGGTCGCGCGCACCCCCGTCCTCCCCGGCTGGTCGCGGCACCGCGCCGACACCAGGGTGAGCGGGCTGTTCGCGCTCGACTACGCCGTCGGCTCGGGCGGCGCGCTGTTCACCACCGGACTGCTGGGCCTCGTGTCCGACGGACGGGTGCTGGGCGCGGTGCGCGGTGCGGGCACGCTGCTCGGCCCGCTGAACCTGATCGCGACGACCGTCCGCTCCCTGCTGCTGCCGTTCCTGTCGCGCCGCGACGACGTGCAGGGCCGGCAGATCCGCGCGGCGCTGCGGGTCGCGCTGCTGCAGGTGGCGGTGCTCGCGCCGTTCCTGGTCGCGCTGCAGTTCCTGCCGGACGCGTGGGGCGAGCAGCTGCTCGGCGACACGTGGCAGCTCGCGAGCCTGGCCCTGCTGCCGCTGAGCCTGGAGGCGGTCTTCGCCCTGATCGGCGCGGTCGCCAACTCCGGGCACCGGGTGGCCTTCGCCGGGGGTCGCAGCCTGGCACTGCGGCTCGCGGTGGGCATCCCCCGGCCGTTCGTGGTGCTCGCGTGCGCGCAGGTGTGGGGCATCCCCGGTGCGACGTGGTCGATGGCGGCGATCTCCGCGCTCAACGCCGTGGTGTGGTGGGCGAGCTACTACCACCTGTCGCGGCGGCCGCGCCCCGAGGCGCCGCCCGTCGCCTAGCGCGGCACGGCTCAGGCGTCGGCGCGCAGCAGTCCCAGGCGGCGCCGGTGCGAGGGCACCGTGCCGTGGATGAAGCTCACCACACGCTGCGCCGTGTCCTCGATCCGGTAGTCGGCCGGGGTCTCCGGGCGGCGCGCCCTGTCCAGCACGACCCGCACGGCGGCGAGCACGCGCTCGGGCTCGATGCCCGCGGTGACGATGGCCCCGGTGTCGATCGCCTCCGGCCGCTCGATGAAGTCGCGCAGCGTGACGGCGGGGAAGCCGAGCAGGCTCGACTCCTCACTGATCGTGCCGCTGTCCGACAGGACGAGCTTCGCGTCCTGCTGCAGCTTGACGTAGTCGTGGAAGCCGAACGGCGGGTGGAAGCGCACGTCATCGCTCTCGGCGATGCCCAGGGCCTCCAGGCGCTTGCGCGTGCGGGGATGGGTCGAGACCAGCACGGGCAGCCCGTACTCGGCGCTCAGGGCGTGCAGCGCGTCGACGGCGGCGCGCAGGCGCTCCGGGTTGTCGACGTTCTCCTCGCGGTGCAGGCTCACCAGGAAGTACTCCCCCGGCTCCAGGCCCGCACGGGTCACGGCGTCGCTCGCGTCGATCTGCTCCCTGTTCTGCGCCAGCACCTCGCGCATGGGCGAGCCGGTCAGCAGGATGCGCGAGGGATGCAGCCCCTCCGCGAGCAGGTTGCGCCGCGCGTGCTCGGTGTAGACGAGGTTGTAGTCGGCGACGTGGTCGACCAGACGGCGGTTGGTCTCCTCCGGCACGTTCTCGTCGAAGGAGCGGTTTCCGGCCTCCATGTGGAACACCGGGACCTTCAGCCGCTTGGCGATGACCGCCGAGATGCAGCTGTTGGTGTCTCCCAGCACCACGAACGCGTCGGGCTTCTCGGTGCGCAGCACCTCCTCGGTCTTCGCGAGGATGGAGCCGAGCGCCGCCCCGAGCGACGACGTGTCCGCCTCCAGGAAGTGGTCGGGCCGGCGCAGGCCGAGGTCTTCGAAGAACACCTCGTTGAGCTCGTAGTCGTAGTTCTGCCCGGTGTGCACGAGCACCTGGTCGGTGTGCTCGTCGAGCATCTTGATCGTGGCGGAGAGGCGGATGATCTCGGGTCGGGTGCCGACCACGGTCATCACCTTGAGCTTGTCGGCCATGTCACACTGCCTCGGCAATCGTGTCGGGGTTCGCGGGGTCGAAGATGTCGTTCGTCCAGAACGAGGTGTAGAGCACGTCGTCCCCGATGTTGGTGATGTTGTGCGCCCAGAGGGTCGGCATGTCGACCGCGCCCGGCGCCTCGCCCGAGACCTCGAACGACACGACCTCCTCAGAGTACAGGCGGCGCAGCGAGATGCGGGCCCGCCCCTGCAGCACCGTGAAGCGCTCGATCTTGCGGCGGTGGAAGTGGTCGCCGCGGGTCACGCCGGGCACGGTGGTGGAGAACGACGACTGTCCGGGCCCCCCGTGCGACCGGATGATCTCGAAGAACGAGCCGCGGGCGTCGGCGTGCCGCGTGAGGTCGATCGGCGACTGCGCCGGGAACGTGTACGAGCGGTACGTGTTGAACAGGTCGCGGTCGAAGTCGTCCGCGACGCTCGGGATCTCGCCGCGGCGGTACAGCTCCGCGTATCCCTGCAGCCGCGCGAGCAGCCCGGACACGGTCTCGTGGCGCTCGCGCCCGGCCATCCCCGCCACCGACACCGCGCCGCGCAGCACGTCGGCCGCGTCCTGCGCGTGCAGCAGCGTGAGCTCCCTGTCCTGCTCGACCACCGGGCTCTCCCCCGCGGCGACCAGGTGGCTGAACGTCGCGGTGACGGCGTTGTAGAACGGACGGCCGTGCTCGCCGAAGAGGTTGGGCAGGCGCACGTCGACGAACTCCGCGCCGATCTCGGCCGCCGCCGCGGAGAGCACCCCGGCCGCGCGGGCCTTCGCCTCCCCGTACACCGAGCCGTTGCCCGCCTGGATCGAGTTCGCGAACACGACCACGGGCGGCGGGTTCGCGGCGGTCCGGAGAGCGGAGGCCACCTGCTCGGCGAACGCGAGGTTGCCGGCGCCGACCTCCTCGTCGGTGCCGCGGTTGACCCCGGCGATGTGGATCACCCGGTCGGCACCGTCGACCGCCGTGATCGCGGCGGCCGCATCGACGCCCGCACCGAGGGCGATCGGCGCCACCTCGACGCCCGCCTCGAGCAGCGCGCCGCGCAGGTGCCAGCCCAGGAACCCGCCGGCCCCGGTGACCGCGAACCGGGTCACGCCTGCGTCCCGCGGGTCTCCGGCAGTCCCGCGGCCCGCAGCTCGGCGCGCACCTCGGGCAGCGTCAGCAGCAGCTCCTCGACCTCGCCCACCGACATCTGCTCGACCGTGTGCGAGTCGTAGTCCTCGAAGCGGCTCTGGGCGACGTCGCCCTCCTCGAAGTACACGCTGTAGTTGAGGTCGCGGTTGTCGGCCACCACGCGGAAGTAGTCGCCCATGTCCCGCGCGCGCGACAGCTCCTCGCGCGTGGCGAGCGCCTCCGACAGCTTCTCCGCATGACGGGTGCCGATCACCTCGACCTTCGCGTCGGAGCGGAACAGGTTGAGCACGGCCTGGGCGAGGTTCCCGATCGAGGTGGCCTTCGCCTTGCGCACGAACAGGTCGCCCTGCTGCGCGTTGCGGAAGGCGAACTCGACCAGGTCGACCGAGTGCGCGAGCGACATCATGAACCGGGTCATGTCGGGGTTCGTGACCGTGATGTTCCCGCCCGACTGGAGCTGGCGGATGAACAGCGGGATCACGGAGCCGCGCGAGTACATCACGTTGCCGTAGCGCACGCACGACACGGTGGTGGCGGTGTTGGGGTTGTTGAGCCCGTGCGACTGCGCCACCTTCTCCATCAGCGCCTTCGACATGCCCATCGCGTTCACCGGGTACACGGCCTTGTCGGTGCTGAGCGCCACGACCGAGGAGACGCCGTTGCGGTCGGCGGCCCGCACCACGTTCTCGCTGCCGTGCACGTTGGTGCGCACGGCCTCCATCGGGAAGAACTCGCACGAGGGCACCTGCTTGAGCGCGGCCGCGTGGAAGATGAAGTCCACGTCGCGGGTCGCCCGCTCCACGCTGTCGTAGTCGCGCACGTCGCCCACGTAGAACCGCAGCCGGGAATCGCGCACCTCGTGCCGCATCAGGTCCTGCTTGGCCTCGTCGCGGCTGAAGATGCGGATCTCGGCGACGTCGCGCTCGAGCAGCTTGCGCGCCACGGTGTGCCCGAACGAGCCGGTGCCGCCCGTGACCAGGACCCGCGCGCCGTTGTAGGAGTCGCTCATCGTGTGCCCGTTCCCTTCGCCGCTGCCGTGAGCAGCCGTTCGATCGTGGATATCCCGGATTCGCGGGAGAAGCTGGTGTCGTACAGGTCGCGGCCGCGGCGGCCCATCGCGGCCCGCTCCTCGGCGGGAAGGGCGGCGGCGGCGCGGAAGGCGTCCGCCATCGAGCCTACGTCCTCGGCATCGGCGGTCAGCCCGGCCGCCGCACCCTCCACGAGCGCGCGCACATCGCCCTGCACGGTCGTGATGACCGGGAGGCCGGCCGACAGCACGGCCTGCAGCTTGGACGGGATCGTGCCGCGGAAGACCGGCATGTCCTTGAGCGACACGAGCGCGTAGTCGGCGGCCGCGTACACCTCCGCCATGCGCTCGCGCGGCACCGGGTCGAGGAAGCGCACGTTGTCGGCACCGAGCTCGTCCGCGAGCGCCCGCAGCTCGGGCTTGAGAACGCCGTCACCGACGATGGTCAGCACGACCCCGGCGTCGGCGGCGGCGTGGGCGGCGCGCACCGCGGTCGCGAGGTCCTGCATGTCGCCCACGTTGCCCGCGTACACCACGGCGGCGCGGTGCTCGTCGGCGGGCGGGAGCGCGGAGGTCACCGGCTCGCCCGCGTCGGCCCAGTTGTACACGAGGTGCGTGCGCGCGGCCGGAGCCCCGCGCGACACGAGCGTGCTCACCATGGTCGGCGCGATCCCGATCACGGCGCCCGCCCGGCGGTAGGCGCTGCGCAGCCACGGCCCCAGGGCTCCCGACACGACCCTGGCCTTGGTGCCGCCCGTCACCATCGACGAGCCCACGATCGAGTCGGGCCACAGGTCCTGCACGTGCAGCACGTAGGGGCGGCCCCCGGTGACGCGCCACAGCCACGGCCCGAAGCCGGCCGTCATCTGCGTGGCGTACACGTACACGACGTCGGCCCCGCGGGAGAGGCGTCGCGCGGTCGCAGAGCTGAGCGCGAACGACGCGTAGTTGAGTAGCCGGCGCACGGCGCTCTGCGAGTGGTCCGCGTACAGCGGCACCCGCCACACCTGCACGTCTCCGTCGCGCTCGATGGTGCGCCACCGCTGGCGGTACCCGGGGAACACGGTTCCGGTGGGGTAGTTCGGGAACCCGGTGAGCACCTTCACCCGGTGCCCGCGCTCGGCGAGGCCGTGCGCGAGGTCGGCGGGCAGCGGCACGGCCTCCGGCGGATAGTACTGCGAGACGATCAGGACCCTCACGCGTCGGTGTCCTTCGCCTGCACGCGCGCCGGGACCCCGACGACGGTGGTCCCCGCGGCGACGTCCCTGGTGACGCAGGCCGCGGCGCCGACCGTGGCACCCGCGCCCACCGTGAGCCCCTGCAGCACCACGGAACCGGCGCCGAGCAGCGTGCCGGTCTCGACGGTGACGTTGCCCGACACGATCGCGCCGGGGTTGACCGACACGTGCTCGGCGAGCACCGCGTCGTGTCCGATGATGCACGCGGGGTTGAGGTGCACGTGGTCGCCGAGGGTCACGTTGGTCGACACCTGCACGCCGGCCGTGATCACCACGCCCTCCCCGACCTGCGCCTGCGTGCCGATCACGGCGCTCGGATGGATCAGCGTGGCGGCGCGCAGCCCCGACGCCCGCAGCCGCTCCGCGACCCGGCGGCGGATCTCCGGCGCGCCGATCGCGACCACGAACCGCTCGTCGCCGTCCGCAGCGGGCAGCCACTCGTCCTCCCCGCCGAGGAAGCGCACCCCGCGCGCGGCGAGGCGCTCCAGCTCCACGGCCCGCGGTCCCGCATCGACCACGCCGACCAGCTCGAGGTCCGCGCCGGCCGCGATCATCGCCGCCAGCACGTCGAGCGTCTCGCGACCGAAGCCGCCCGCTCCCAGCACCACGATCCGCTCAGTCATGCGTCTCTCCGAACCTGCTCATGGTCACGTGCCCGTCGGCCGAGATGCCGTCCCGGCGCACGACAGAGCCGACCGTCGCGACGACGATCCGCAGGTCGAGCCCGACACTGCGCCGGTCGACGTACCGCACATCCTGCGCGAACCGGCTCTCCCACGTGACCGCGTTGCGTCCCGTCACCTGCGCGAGCCCGGTGATGCCGGGGCGCACCTCATGCCGCCGTGCCTGCTCCGGCGTGTACCGGTCGAGGTACTCGACCAGCAGCGGCCGCGGGCCGACGATGCTCATGTCCCCCCGCAGCACGTTCCACAGGCTGGGCAGCTCGTCCAGGCTCGTCGAGCGCAGCCGGGCCCCGAACGGCGTGAGGCGCTCGGCGTCGGTCACCCACCCGCGCGCCGGGTCGACCGGGCGCATCGAGCGGAACTTGTAGAGCGTGAAGAGGCGGCCGTCGCGCCCCGGTCGCGGCTGCGCGAACACCACGGGCCGCCCGAGTCGCACCGCCACGAGCACGGCCGTCGCCACGATCACCGGCGACAGCAGCACCAGGGCGACCGCGGAGACCACGACGTCGAGCGCGCGCTTGACCGCGTCGTACGGGCGGAACCGCGCGCTCATCGGTCCAGGAAGCCGCGGATGGCCGTGACCACGCGCTCGCGCTGGGCGTCGGTGAGCGCCGAGCCGCTGGGCAGCGTGAGACCGCGGGCGAACAGCCGCTCCGACGCGCCGCTGCTCTTGCGCCTGGCGTCGGCGAACACGGGCTGCGCGTGCATGGGCTTCCACAGCGGGCGGCTCTCGATGCTGTCGGCGGTCAGGGCGGCGGCCAGCTCGGACGGCTCCCAGCCCGTGACGTCGGGGTCGACCAGGATCGACGTGAGCCACACGTTGTCGTGCTCGTCACCATCGGCACCGAACACCTCGACGCCGTCGACATCGGCGAACAGCTCCTTGTACAGCTCCCGCATCTCCCGGCGGCGCGCGATCATCGCGTCGAGCCGGGCGAGCTGGGCGCGTCCGAGCGCCGCGAGCAGGTTGCTCATGCGGTAGTTGTAGCCGATGTCGGTGTGCTCGTAGTGCACCACCGGCTGCCGGGCCTGCGTCGCGAGGTAGCGCACGTGCTGGGCGAGCTCGCCGTCGTCGGTCAGCAGCATCCCGCCGCCCGAGGTGGTCATGATCTTGTTGCCGTTGAACGACACGACCGAGGCGCGGCCGAAGCTGCCGGTCGCGCGACCCGCGTGGCTCGCGCCCAGCGACTCGGCGGCGTCGGACAGCACGGGCACCCCGTACTCCTCCGCGGCCGCCAGGATCGCGGTGTAGTCCACGGCCTTGCCCAGCAGGTCGACCGGCACGATCGCCGCGACCCGCTCCCCGGCGGCGCGGAGCTCGGCGAGGGCCTCGCGCAGCAGCGCCGCGTCCATGTTGCCCGTGCGCGGATCCGCGTCGATGAAGTAGGGCTCCGCACCCGTGTAGACGATCGCGTTGGCGGTCGCGGCGAACGTCATCGACGACGTGAGCACGACATCGCCCGGCTGCACGCCCATCGCCAGCAGCCCGAGGTGCAGGGCGGCCGTGCCGGAGCTGAGCGCAACGCCGTGCGCCACCCCGACGCGGTCGGCGAGCTCCCGTTCGAACGCGTCGACGTCGGGGCCGAGCGGAGCGATCCACCCGGAACGCATGGCCGCGACGACGGCCTGCTCCTCCGCCTCGCCGACGTCCGGCGACGACATGTAGATCCGCTCGCTCACTCCTGGGGTGCCTTTCCGATGCGTACGGGCTCGATCGTCACGGTGTCGTTGACGCGGGGGCTCGAGAACATCCGCCGCATCCACCCTTCCTTGTCGAGCCGCTCGGGCGTGATGGTGTCGACGCGCGTGTGCGACACCTTGGGGTGGAAGGGGCGCTCGAGGTTCTCGCGCGAACCCACCAGCTCCTCGTGCAGCTTCTCGCCGGGACGCAGCCCCGTGAACACGATCTCGATGTTCTTGCCCGACATCGCGATCATGCGCTTGGCGACCTCGAGGATCGACACCGGCTCCCCCATGTCGAGGATCAGCACCTCGCCCGCCCGGCCGATGCCGCCCGCCTGCACGACCAGCTGGCACGCCTCGGGGATCGTCATGAAGTACCGCGTGGCCTGCGGGTGCGTGACCGTGATCGGCCGCCCCTCGGCGATCAGGCGCTGGAACGTGGGCAGCATCGATCCGCGGCTGCCGATCACGTTCCCGAACCGCACCGAGAGGTACCGCATGCCGGTGTCCTCCCCCGCCCACGCCGTGAGCTTCTCGGCCACGCGCTTGGAGTGCCCGAGCACGCTCGTGGGGTTGGCGGCCTTGTCGGTGGAGATGTTGATGAACGTCGAGACGCCGACCCGGCGGGACGCGTTGATCACGTTCAGCGTGCCGAGGACGTTGGTCTTCCACGCCTCGTCGGGGTACTGCTCCAGCATCGGCAGGTGCTTGAGCGCCGCGGCGTGGAACACCACCTCCGGCTCCCGCTCCAGGAAGATGCGGTCGAGCGTGTCGGTGTCGCGGATGTCGGCCAGCACCACGTCGTTCGTGTCGAGCAGGCCGTGCCCCGCGGTGCCGAGCTGCGCGACCTGCAGTCCGGTCTCGTCGCGGTCGACCATGATCAGCTCGCGCGGGCCGTACTTGGCGATCTGGCGGCACAGCTCGGAGCCGATCGAACCGCCCGCCCCGGTCACCAGCACGCGCCGTCCGGTGATGTATCCGGCGATCAGCTCCACGTTGGTGTCGACGGGGTGCCGGCCGATGAGGTCTTCGATGCTGATGTCGCGCACGTCGGTGAGCGCCTTCTCGCCGGAGGTCATCATCTCCAGCGTCGGCGTGACGGCCACGCGCAGGCCGGCCGCCTCGGCCCGGTCGGCGAGCGTGCGCAGCAGGGTGCTGTCGGCGCGGGCGATCGCGATCACGGCGAGCTTGGCGCCGGTGCGCTGCGCCGCGTCGGCGAGCTCGCGCGTGGTGCCGACGACCGCGACGCCCCGCAGCCGCAGGTTGCGCTTGTCGGGGTCGTCGTCGAGCAGCCCGACGGGGCGGATCGGCGAGTTCGGGTCGGTGGTCATGTTGGCGAGCAGCTTGTCGCCGATGAAGCCGGCGCCGATGATGAGCGCGGGTTCGGCGTCGGCGCCCGGCTTGCGGGAGCGCTCGATCACCAGCCGCGCGGCGTAGCGCACCCCGAACATCAGCAGCAGGACGAACGGGAACGCGAGCATGAGGGTGCCGCGCGGGATGCCGACCAGGGGGCCGACCGGGATGAGGACCACCGAGAGCAGCAGCGCCTCGATCACGACGATCAGCGCGAGCGTCCTGACCTCGTCGAAGGATCCGTAGGTGAAGCGTCCGCGGTAGAGGGCCGTGGCGTACCCGACCACGATCTGGATGGCTCCGGCCACGAGCGCCAGCACGACGGCGGCGATCCACGAGTCCGCGTCCATCTGCAGCTCGAACCGCAGGGCGATCGCGATGACGACGCCGAAGCTCCACGCCAGACCGTCGACGATCGCGGCGAACCGGCGTCGTCGGCGCTGCGTGACCGAGCCCTCCGACAGGATCGCGATCTCGCCGGTGGACACGTCGCCCGCCGCGTCCTTCTTGCTCACGAGTGTGTCGCCCCCTCCGGACTTTCTTCACTCCCCTGGAGATATGGTCTCACAGGCAACGAGCAGGTCCGTGCGTTAGTGCTGTCGTTCAGCCGACGGGGTCGTCGGTACCGTCTCCCGGCGGCGTGTCTCCGCCCGTCCCCGGATCGGTCGACGGCGGAGGAGTGGAGCCGTCCGACGGCTGATCTTGCTGCCCGCCGGACTGCCCGCCCTGACGGCGCTGCGTGTCGGCGCGCTCCTGCTCGACCTCCGCGCGGAACTGGTCGTCGAGCAGCGCGGCGAACGCGTCGCGGTACGCCACGAGCGCGGCCTGCCCGCCGGGGGTCCACGGGTCGGACGCGGCGACCTGCGCGGCGGCGTCGGTCACGGCGGTGCGGAACGACCCCTCCGCCCGCTGCCGATCCGCCGTCGCCTCGGCCGCCGCCGGCACGGACGACGCGAGGTACGCGGTCACGGCCGGGGTGGCGGCGGGGCGCAGCGCGTCGAACGCCGTGCGGATCGTGCGCATCTCCGCGGTCGCCTGGTCGAGCGCGTCCAGGTCGCCCTGCGCGTCGTCGATCGCCTGCCCCACGTCGACGAGCGAGTTCTCGTCGATCTCGGCGCGGCGATACTCGGCGGGCAGCGCGGGCACGGTCACCGCGGCGAGCGCGGCGAGGTACCCGTCGAGGGCCGCGACGGCCGCCTCCTCCAGGGCCGGATCGGCCACCGCGATGACGTCGTCGTCCGACGACGACGCGGGATCGGGCACCGTGGCGGTGTCGACGATGGCGGTGCGCAGCGCGGTCGCCTCCGCCGTCTGGGTCCCGATGTCGGCGACGAGGGTGTCGCGGGCCGACGTCAACGCCTGGTGCGCGTTCTGGATGGAGGCCTCGTCCGCCTGGAGGGATTCGAGGGCGCTCGCTGCCGGGCTCGCGGTCGCTGCCTGGATCCCGCCGACGGTCGCGGCCGCGGCGACCGCGAGCACGGCGAGGGCGGCGGCGGCCGTGGTCAGCAGATCAGGGCGACGGCGCTGCCGCCGGGGTTCGCGCGCCGATCGGGGCGACTCCGCCGTGAACGGCACGGCCGTGCGCGCGGCGGCCTCCGCCATGCGCGCAAGCTCCCTGGTGTCCGCGAGCGGCGCCCGTGCGGGCTCGGAGCGGCGCGGTTCGCCGATCATCTCGCGCAGACGCCACCGGGTGTGGGTGTCGTCGAGCACGACGTCCGCGCGGTGATCCGAGCGCGGACCATCGGGGAAGAGATCGCGGAGTGCCGTCATGCTGCCCTTCGGGGAGTGGGTAGTCTCAGGAGACGATACCCCCGATCCGCACGACCGAGCACGGGAGAACCATGCAGTTCCAGGACTATCTCCGGATCCTGCGCCGCCAGCTCGTCATCATCCTGGCCGGTGCCGTGATCGGAGTGTCGGTCGGCGCCCTGATCGCCATGCTCACGCCGCAGCGCTACCAGGCCACCACCGAGGTCATGGTCACCGTGCAGCTGGGCGAGACCGCGAGCCCCACCGAGCGCGCGCTCGCCACGAGCTACGCCAACCAGGTCGTGCAGACCTACCGCGACGTCGTGACGAGCTCGATCGTGCTCGACCGTGTGATCGACGACCTCGGCCTCGACGTGGACCGGGCCGAGCTCGCGGCCGCCGCCGACGCCTCCGCCCAGCTCAACAGCGCGATCCTCTCGATCCGGGTCAGCGACACCAACCCCGGTCAGGCCGCACGGATCGCGAACGGCATCGCCGAGAGCTTCTCCGCCGTGGTCTCCGACACGCTCGAACTGCGGGAGCAGGAGACCTCTTACACCATCCACATCGTCACACTGCAGGCCGCCCAGGTGCCCACCACACCGGTCGCGCCCAACACGCAGCTGATGCTCGTGGTCGGCGGGCTCGTCGGTCTCGCGGTCGGCCTGGCGGTCGCCCTGCTGCGCTCGCTGCTCGATCAGCGGGTGCGCACCGATGCCGACGTGCAGGCGGCCCTCCCCGTCCCGCTCCTGGGGCGGATCCCGCTCGACCCCGACACCGCCGACCGCCCGCTGGCCGTCAGCTCCGTTCCGCAGAGCGCACGCGCCGAGGCGTACCGCAGCCTCCGCACCAACGTGCGCTTCCTGTTCGAGGACGGCAGGGGCGTGTTCGTGGTCACCAGCTCCGGGCCGGGCGAGGGCAAGTCGACCACCGCCGCCAACCTCGCGCTCGCGTTCGCCGACGCCGGGCACCGCGTCGCCCTGATCGACGCCGACCTGCGGCTGCCGCGCGTCGCCGACTACTTCGGGATCGAGGGCGGCATCGGACTGAGCGACGTGCTCGCCGGTCGCGTGCGCCTGAACGACGTGGTGCAGCGCTGGGGCCGCAGCTCGCTGTTCCTGCTGCCCGCCGGCTCCCTGCCGCCGAACCCCGCGGAGCTGCTCGGCTCCCCCGCCATGCAGCAGCTCGTCGACGCGGCGGGCGAGGCGTTCGACGTGGTCGTGATCGACGCCCCTCCGCTGCTGCTCGTGACCGACGCCGCCGTGATCGCCCGGGTGACCACCGGGGCGATCCTGATCGCGGCGGCCGGGGCGACGCAGGCCGGACGACTCGCCGCCGCCGCGAAGAGCATCGAGGCCGTCGACGCCCGGGTGCTCGGCACCGTGCTCACCAAGGCCCCGCTCGGTCGCAGGGAGCACAACGCCCAGACCTCGTACGCCGCCGCGGCGCCACGCTGACGCTCCGTCCGGCACGGCGCCCGCGCTGTGGGAGAATGACGGGATTTGACTCTGCGGTTCACCGTCGTCCGGGAGCCGCCCAGCAACAGAAGGAATCTGCCGCGTGGAACTTCGCGACTATGTGCGCATCCTGCACCGGAACTGGATCCTCATCCTGGTCCTGCTCCTCCTCGGCCTCGCGGGCGGTGCCGGGTACGCGGCTCTCCAGCAGCCCAAGTACGTCGCTTCGACGCAGCTGTACGTGTCGGTGCGCACCGAGGGCGCTGCGACCGGTGACCTCGTGCAGGGGACGACGTTCGCGCGCCAGATGGTGACCAGCTACGTCGACGTGGTGGGCACCGCGCTCGTGCTCGAGCCCGTGATCGAGGAGCTGGGCCTGGACGACAGCGTCGCCGAGCTGAGCGGCCGCATCACCGCCACGACCCCGCTGAACACGGTGCTGATCGACGTGAGCGCGACCGACGGCGACCCGGAGCGCGCGGCCGAGATCGCCAACGCGGTCGCCGTGAGCTTCCAGGACGCGGTGCAGAACACGCTCGAGCAGCCGGCGGTGGAAGACGCCGTGAGCCCCGTGCGCATCACCGTGACCGAGCCGGCCGAGGTGCCGACGGCCCCCACCAGCCCGAACGTGCGGCTGCTGGTCATCCTCGGCGGCATCATCGGACTCGCCCTGGGTGTGGCGGTGGCCATGCTGCGCACCGTGCTCGACAACCGCATCCACACACTCCACGACATCGAGGCCCTCACCGAGCGGCCCGTGCTCGGCGGCATCGCGTACGACCCGGAGGCGACCAAGCGTCCGCTGATCGTGCACGCCGACCCGCGCAGCCCGCGCGCCGAGTCCTTCCGCAGCCTCCGCACGAACCTCCAGTTCCTGAACCTCGACGCCGGTCCGCGCATCTTCGTGGTCTCCAGCGCCGGGCCCGGCGAGGGCAAGTCCACCACCACCGCCAACCTGGCCATCGCGCTCGCGGAGACCGGAGCCAGGGTCGCGCTCGTCGACGGCGACCTGCGCCTCCCCCGCGTCGCGGACTACATGGGCATCGAGGGCGGTGCGGGCCTGACCGACGTGCTGATCGGTCGCATGGACGTGGCCGATGCGCTGCAGAAGTGGGGCACCAGCGACCTCTACCTGCTGCCCAGCGGCCAGGTGCCGCCGAACCCGAGCGAGCTGCTCGGATCGGCCGCCATGGACCAGGTGCTCGCGTCGCTGGGCGAGTACTTCGACTACGTGCTGATCGACGCGCCCCCGCTGCTGCTCGTGACCGATGCCGCGGTGGTCGGCGCCAAGACGCGCGGGGTCATCCTCGCCGCCGCGTCGGGCAAGACCAGGAAGCAGGAGCTGTCCGGCGCGGTCCGCGCGCTGGAGACCGCCGGTGTCGCCCTGCTCGGCATCGTGGTGACCATGCTCCCGACCAAGGGTCCGGACAGCTACGGCTACGGCGCCTACACGTACGGTGCGACGCACGAGTCCGACGGCACCCCGGTGCATGCCGGACGGCATGCGTCCAAGCGCGGCCGCACCCGCACCTCGCGCACCGGGAAGCCCGCGAGGGTGCGGGCCTGAGCGCAGGCGCCGGCGGGTCAGTTCTTCGGAGCGACCCGGAACACCACGCCGTGGTAGAGCAGGAAGCGCAGCACCACGACGATCACGATGCTCGTGAGGTTCACGGCGTTGACGGCGATGGCGCCGGGGGTACGACCGAGGATGCCGGCCACGGCCTCCACCCCCACCCATACCAGGGCGGCGCCCAGGGCGGTGCACGCGGCGTTCACGGCCAGGAACAGGATCACCTCGGAGACCCGGCCGCGGCGGTCCCGGTGCCGGAACGTCCATTCGCGGTTGCCGATGTAGGCGTTGATCAGCGCGACGAGGGACGCGACGATCTTGGCCGCGACGACGTCCCACCCCCACACGTAGACGAGAAGATTGAAGACGCCGACCTCGATCAGGGTGCTGACGGCACCGACGACGAGGAACCGGCTGCCGACGCCGGCGAGGCGGCGCAGTCGTGAGGGAGGATTCATGGCTCAACTAGGCTACTTCCTGAACGCCTCCGCGCCCCGCCACCCCCATCCGAGGACCCCGTGACTCTCCGCCATCTCGCCATCGTCATGCCCGCCTACAACGAGGCGGAGGGTATCGAGGGCTTCGTCGACGAGATCCGCGCGTCCGTGGCCCCGCTCGCCGACACCGTCTCGTTCCACATCGCCGACGACCGGTCGACCGACACCACGGCGGCCGTGTTCGACGGTGTCGCCGACACCACGGTCGAGGTGCAGGCGGCGAACCGCGGCCACGGCCCGACCGCCCTGGCCGCCTACCGCGCCGGCCTCGCCGCCGACCCCGAGGTGCTGGTGCACGTCGACGGGGACGGGCAGTTCCTCGGCAGCGACTTCCCGCGGCTGATCGGCGCGCTCCTGGCCGAGCAGGCCGACGTCGTGCACGGCGTGCGCGACGGCCGCACCGACCCCTGGTACCGCAAGAGCCTCACCGGCGCGGTCGGCCTGCTGATCGCCCTCGCCGCCGGACGCCGCATCCCCGACGTGAACACACCGCTGCGCGCCTACCGCCCCGATGCCCTGCGCGTGCTGCTCGACGCTGTCCCGGCCGAGGCGACCGTGCCGCACGTGCACTTCTCGCTGGCCGAGGCCAGGGCGGGCTTCCGCGTGCGCTACCTCCGCGTCGCCAGCATCCCGCGCCGCGGCGAATCCGCCTCGGGCACCATGTGGGGTCGCGGCGCCGGCGTGACCCTGCCGCCCAAGCGCCTGCGCCTGTTCGTGCGCGCCGCGCTCGGTGAGGCGTGGGAGCTGTCGCTGCGGCCGTCCGCCCCGCTGCGTGCCGTGCGACGCCCGGAGCCCGTCGCCCGATGACGCGGGCGCGCACGATCCTGTTCTGGGCGGCCGCGGTCGCCCTGCTGGCGGGACATGCGATCCTCGCCTGGCACAGTCTCACGGTGTGGCGGTTCTGGGAGGACGAGGCGTTCAACCTGACCGTGCCGCGCAATCTGCTCGCCGGGCTCGGCTACGCCAGCGACGGCGCGCTGTCCGGCTCGACGATCACGCCGTTCGACCCGCGGATCTCCACCGGCCCCGTCGTGCTGCTCCCGGTCGCCGCGACCCTCGCGACCGGGATGGACGCGGTGCTGGCCGCCCGACTCGTGCCGCTCGCGTTCTGGGTCCTGCTGCTGGCGGGGCTGGGCGTGCTGGGCTGGCGGATCGCCGGACGGTGGGCGGCTCTGCTCGCCGTGACCGTGCCGCTGGCGTTCACCGCGAGCGCCGGTGTCTCCCCCATCCAGGGGCCGGCCGATCTGCTGGGCGAGATCCCCGCGGCCGCCCTGATCGTGTGGGCCCTGGTCGTGCTGCCCCGCCGCGCCTGGCTGGCCGGGCTCCTGGTGGGGCTCGCGGTGCAGGCGAAGCTCATCGCGCTGCTGGTGCTGCCGGCGTTCGCGGTCGCGCTGTGGGTGCTGTCGGACGGCACGGGCTGGGCGCGGCTGCGCGACACGCTGCGCCGCGCGTGGCTTCCGCTGCTGCTGGTCGCGGTGCCGACCGCGCTCGTGGAGCTCGCGGCACTGCTGTCGCTCGGGCCGGCCGGGTTCGTCGAGCACCTGCGGGCGCTCGTGCGGTTCGTGCGCAGCGGCGGACAGGGCGACGCGGCGACCTCCGTCCTGCAGAAGCTCGGCACGCTGGCCGACTCGTGGTCGCTGCCCGGGGTGCTGGCCGTGGTCGCCGCCGTGCTCGCTCTCGTGCTCGTGGTGGCGGGGGTGGTGCGGCGCTGGCGCTCGGCCACCGCGGAGGAGCGGATCGTGATCGCCTACGCCCTCGCGGCTCTGGTGGGGGCGCTCGCCTTCGTGGGCTGGTGGGCGACCGCGTCGCGGCTGCCGCTGTGGGTGCGTCACCCCGCGCCCGGCGTGTTCGCGTTCTTCCCGGTGCTCGCGGCTGTCGCACTGTGGGCGGTGCCGCGGCTGCCGCGCCGCGGGCTCGTCCGCGCGGGCGGCGCCGTGGGCGCGGCGGTGCTCGCCGCGGTCGTCGCGGCGGGAGCGGTCGCGCACGTGGTGTCGTGCTTCACGCCCCGCGATGTGACCCTGGAGGGCCAGCGGGCCGCGGTCGCCCCGCTCGCCACCTGGGTGTCCGACAACGACGTGCGGTGGCTCGCCGCCGACCCGTGGGGGGCGGCGGTCGCGCCGATCGTGCTCACGGGCGCGCACCTCGGGCTCGCCGACGCTCCGGCGATGGCGCACGAGCTGCGCCTCACGGGCGGAGCCTGCGCCACGGAGACGCTCGCCGACAGCGGCTACTTCCGCATCTGCGCCGCGCCCTGACCCCGCCGGGGCGGAGACGCGAACGGCCGGCCGCAGAAGCGACCGGCCGTCTCACGGGAGAGCGTCAGAGCGCGAGGCGCTCCTGCACCACGGCGGCGAGGCGCTCCGCGTAGGCGCGGGCCGACTCCGAGTCGGCCGCCTCGACCATGACCCGCACGAGCGGCTCCGTCCCGGACTTGCGCAGCAGCACGCGCCCGGTGTCGCCCAGCTCGGCTTCGACGTCGCGCACCGCCTGCTGCACGACCTCGTCGTCGGCGACACGATCCTTGTCGACGTCGCGCACGTTGATCAGCACCTGCGGGTAGACCGTCATCACGGAGGCGAGCTCGGCGAGGGACTTCCCCTGTCGCGCCATCTCGGACACCAGGTGCAGACCCGTGAGCAGGCCGTCGCCGGTGGTGGCGAACTCGCTCATGATCACGTGGCCGGACTGCTCGCCGCCGAGCGCGTAGCCGCCCTCGTTCATGTCCTCGAGCACGTAGCGGTCGCCGACCGCGGTCTGGCGCACGGTCACGCCGTGCTCGCGCATCGCGACGTGCAGGCCGAGGTTGCTCATGACCGTGGCGACGAGCGTGTCGTCGGTGAGGACGCCGCGCTCCTTCATCGACAGCGCGAGGATCGCCATGATCTGGTCGCCGTCGACGATGGTGCCGTTCGCGTCGACCGCGAGGCACCGGTCGGCGTCCCCGTCGTGCGCGATGCCCACGTCGGCGCCGAGCCGCACCACGGCCTCAGCGAGGTTCTCGAGGTGCGTCGAGCCGACGCCGTCATTGATGTTCCAGCCGTCGGGGTCGGCGCCGATGACGGTCACCTCGGCCCCCGCGTCGCGGAAGGTCTCGGGCGACACGCCGGAGGCGGCGCCGTGCGCGCAGTCGAGCACCACGTGGATGCCCTCCAGGCGGTGCGGCAGCGAGCCGAGCAGGTGCACGACGTAGCGGTCTTCGGCGTCGGAGAAGCGGTCGATGCGACCGACGCCTGCGCCGGTGGGGCGCAGCTTCTCGCCGTGCATGGCCTCTTCGATGCGCTGCTCGACGATGTCGGGGAGCTTGCGGCCGCCGCGGGCGAAGATCTTGATGCCGTTGTCGGGCGCCGCGTTGTGCGACGCCGAGATCATCACGCCGAAGTCGGCGTCGCGGTCGGCCACGAGGAACGCGAGTGCGGGGGTCGGGATGACCCCGGCCTCGAGCACGTCGACGCCGGAGGACGCGAGGCCCGCGGAGACGGCGGCGGTGAGGAAGTGCCCCGAGACCCGGGGGTCACGGGCGACCACGGCGGTGAGTCGCTTGCCTTCGGCCTTGCGAGCCTCCGCCGTACGGCCCTGGCCCAGGACGACAGCAGTCGCCTGGGCCAGGGTGAGCGCCAGGTCGGCGGTGAGGATGCCATTGGCGAGTCCTCGCACGCCGTCCGTGCCAAAGATCGGCATCGGAGCAGTGGACCTTAACGCTTCGAGTACTGAGGCGCCTTACGGGCCTTCTTGAGTCCGGCCTTCTTGCGCTCCTTGACGCGAGCGTCGCGCGAGAGGAAGCCGGCCTTCTTCAGGGTCGGACGGTTGTTCTCCGCGTCGATGCCGTTGAGGGCACGAGCGATGCCGAGACGCAGCGCGCCGGCCTGGCCGGAGTCGCCACCACCCGAGATGCGGGCGATCACGTCGTAGGCACCGGCGAGGTTCAGCGCGGTGAACGGGTCGTTGATCAGCTGCTGGTGCAGCTTGTTCGGGAAGTAGTCCTCGAGCGTGCGGCCGTTGACCGTGATGGTGCCCGAGCCGGGGACCAGACGCACGCGGGCGATGGCCTGCTTGCGACGGCCGACAGCGGCGCCCGGGACGCTGAGCACGGGGCGGGGAGCCGCCTCGACTGCCTCGGTCTCGGGGGTCGACGTCGAGAAGTTCTGGAGGTTTTCGGTGGTGTCCTGGATGTCAGCCACGAGTATGTCCTTAGTCGTTACGGCGCTTACTGGGCGACCTGGTCGAGGGTGTACGGCTGGGGCTGCTGCGCGGCGTGCGGGTGCTCGGCACCGACGTACACCTTCAGCTTCGACAGCTGCTGGCGGCCCAGGCTGTTTTTCGGGAGCATGCCGCGGATGGCCTTCTCCACGGCGCGGACCGGGTTCTTCTCGAGCAGCTCGGAGTAGCTGACGGCCTTCAGACCACCCGGGTAGCCCGAGTGACGGTAGGCGATCTTCTTCTGGAGCTTCTGACCGGTGAGCGCGACCTTGTCGGCGTTCACGATGATGACGAAGTCACCCGAGTCGATGTGGTTGGCGAAGGTCGGCTTGTGCTTGCCACGCAGGAGCGTCGCCGCGTGCGAGGCCAGGCGGCCGAGAACGACGTCGGTGGCGTCGATGACGACCCAGTCGCGCTGGACTTCGCCAGCCTTGGGGGTGTAAGTGCGCGTCACGATAGTGCTGCTTTCTTGTCGAACGGAGGTGTTCGTGAATCCCACTCCGGGGTGGTTCCTCCCGACAGGGACGAACACGCCAGTGGAGGGCTCACGTTCGGATGTGCGTCTTCCTCGCAGTACGGGAAGGGCACCAAAGAGTCAGCATACGCCACCCGACCCCCTCCGACCAAACCAGCCGCGGGCCCGCGCCCGGTCAGTCGGTCTTCACCGTCACCAGGATCGGACGGTGGTCGCTCGACCGCTGCGGCAGGGTCGTGATGCGCTCGATCTCGAATCCGGTCGAGGTCGCGAAGTCGTAGTGACCGCGGAAGACGCGGTAGCGCGTGTAGGTGTGGTCGTCGCTGAGCGACAGCGCATAGCCGTGGTCGCGCACGGCCTGCCCCAGGTTCTCCTTGAACACGGGGTAGTTGTAGTCGCCGACCATGAGCTGCGGAAGGCCGTCCCCGAGGCTCGCGAGCTCGGTCAGGGCCGCGCGGATCTGGTGGCGCCGCAGCGAGTTCAGCGCCGTCAGCGGTGCGGCGTGGAACGACGCGACGATGAACTCGTCGCCGTCGTCGATGTCGCGCAGCCGTGCGCCGAGCACCCGCTCGTGCGCGGGCTTCGCGATGCGGTCGTGCAGCGACTTCTTGAGCCCGAGGGTGCGGATGCCCTGCAGGTGGTAGGTGCTCTCGCGGTAGAACAGCGCGAGTCCGAGGCGGTTGCCCTGGGTGGCGTCGGCCAGCACGAGGCCCCCGATCCGGTCGGGCAGCGCCGGCACGTCGCACTCCTGCAGGCAGAGGATGTCGGGGTCGTGTTCGGCGACGAGTGTCGCGAGCTCCCCGGCCGCCCGGTGTTTGCGCAGGTTGTACGAGATGACCTTCATGACCGTGCCCACGCTACCCGCCCCTGCTGTGCCCGGGATCCGTATCCGGCGATCAGTCCGACTCGCGGTCGCGGCGGGCCCTGGTCTGTTCGGCCCGTGCGGCGAGCAGCTCGTCCGCCGGATACCCGACCTCGGTCAGCGTCAGTCCCCGGGCCGCGAGCACCTTGAACTCGCTGGTCCTGGTGAGAGCGTCGCGCAGCACCACCAGGTCGGACACGTCCAGGCGACCCTCCCCCACGGCCGCGCACGCGCCGACGAGGGCGCGCACCATGCTGTGGCAGAACGCGTCCGCCTTCACCTCGGCCACCAGCACGCCGTCCGCGTCGCGCTCCCACCGGTAGTCGAGCAGGGTGCGGATGGTGGTGGCCTCCTCGCGGGGCTTGCAGTACGCCGCGAAGTCGTGCAGGCCGATCAGCGTGCGCGCGGCCTCGTCCATCGCGCGCTCGTCCAGCCGTCCGCGGATGCTCGTGGTGTCGGCGCGACGCAGCGGGTCGTAGCCGGCCAGACCGTCGGCGAGACGGTACCGGTAGCGGCGCCACACGGCCGAGAAGCGCGCGTCGAAACCCTCGGGCGCCGCGGTCGACCGGGTGACGGTGACGTCGGAGTAGGCGCCGAGCACACCCCGCATGCGCCCCGCGATCGAGCCCGCCGGATCCTGCGCCGCCCGTCCGTGCCTGGCCTCGATGCGCGACCACTGCCGCTCGTCGAGATCGACGTGTGCGACCTGTCCGCTCGCGTGCACGCCGGCGTCGGTGCGGCCGGCGACCACGAACCGCACGTCGGAGCCCACGATGCGGGCGAGCGCCGCCTCCAGCGTGCCCTGAACGGTGCGGAGCGTGGGCTGTGTCGCCCAGCCGCGGAAGTGGGTGCCGTCGTAGGCGATGTCGAGCCGGATGCGCACGAGGCCAGCCTAGGACAGCCCCGCGCGCACCCGCCGCCTCAGATGCCGCCGTCGACCGAGCGGATGGAGACGCCGGGCTCGTCCGGCACCATCACCTCGGTGTCGCGGTTCAGGCTCTCGCCGCGGAAGAAGCGCTTCGACCGCGGGAACAGGTACCACAGGAGCATCAGCACCAGGCCGATCGCGAGCGAGCCGATGCCGATCACGAACGTGCCGCCGATGCCGAACAGCACCGTGTAGCCGTAGTCCACGTCCCACATGTCGATCGCGGACTGCACGAACGCGCCGGTGAGCAGCAGCGCCCCGACGAGCGGGAAGATCCCCTTGAAGAAGAGGTCGCGTGTCGAGGTGCGCAGGTCGGCGCGGAAGTACCAGACGCACGCGAACCCGGTGATGGCGTAGTAGAACGCGATGGCGAGGCCCAGCGACAGGATCGAGTCCTGCAGGATGTTGTCGCTGATGAGCGTCATGCCCACGTAGTACGCGGAGGCGACCACGCCCATCACGATGGTCGAGAACGACGGGGTCTTGTAGACCGGGTGCACCTCCTTGAACTTCGCGGGGAGCGCGCGGTACACGCCCATCGCGAGCGTGCCGCGCGCGGTGGGCAGGATCGTCGTCTGCGTCGACGAGATCGCCGAGATGATGACGGAGACCACCAGCACCCAGCCGAACGGGCCCAGCAGGCCGTCCTTGATCGCGAGGAAGAAGTCGTCGGCGTTGGCCTCGTTGCCGAGCCCCGTGCCGTCCTCGCCGAGACCCGCGTACATCATCGCCGCGATCGTGACGGCGACGTAGGTCACCAGCAGGATCACGCAGGTCAGCACGGCCGCCCGCCCGGGAATGCGCTTGGGGTCCTTGGTCTCCTCGTTCAGCGCGAGGCACGTGTCCCAGCCCCAGTAGATGAAGAGGGCGAGCAGGATGGCCTCGGTGAAGCCCGACCAGTCCGTGAAGCCGAACGGGTTCAGCCACTCCCACGAGAACGGCGTGGCGTCGGGGGCGTCGCCGGTGAAGAACTGCCACAGCGCGGCCACCACGAAGATCGCGAGGGCCAGGTACTGCACGGCCAGCAGGATGTTCTGGATGCGCTCGCCGATCTCGACGCCGCGCCAGCTGACCCAGGTCATCGCGGCGATGAAGAGCACCGCGACCAGGATGATCCGCCAGTCGTTGTTCTCCAGGTCGAACCCGATCAGGGACCAGAAGTACACCGAGGCGATCTGGGCGAGGTTCGCGAGCACGACCATCCCGGCCACCGCGACACCCCAGCCGCCCATCCAGCCCACCCAGGGGCCGAACGCTTTCGTGCCCCAGGTGAAGGTGGTGCCGCAGTCGGGCACGGCGTTGTTGAGCTCGCGGTAGGCGAAGGCGATCAGGAGCATCGGGACGAAGGCGATCACGAACGCGATCGGTGCCTGCGCTCCGACCGCGAGCACGACGAAGCCGAGCGTCGCGACGAGGGAGTAGACCGGCGCCGTGGAGGCGAGACCGATGACGGTGGATCCCCACAGGCCGAGGGTGCCAGCGGCCAGCCCCTTGCCGTCGGGTCGTTCCAGGTGGATGGGCGTCGTTGCCATGCTCAGACAGTACGACGAGCTGCGGTATACCGTCAATCCTTTTCTTCGAGCAACGGATTCCACTCACACAACTTCATCTCACGACGGAATCCGTGGATTCATTCGCGACCGAGCATCCCGTCGGCGTGCGTGGCGACCCACTCCATCAGCGGCAGCATCCGCTCCATCAGGTCACGCCCCAGCGGGGTGAGGCTGTACTCCACGTGCGGGGGCACCGTGGGCAGGGATTCCCGGTGCACCAGCCCATCCGCCGACAGCGTGCGCAGCGTGGTCGCGAGCATCTTCTCGCTGATGCCGTCGACCTCCCGCCGCAGCTCGCCCCAGCGCCGCGTGCCGTCCGACAGGCACGACAGCACCAGCACGCCCCACTTGCTCATGATGTGGTCCAGCACCACGCGCGTGCCGCAGCCCTGGTCGAACACCGTGGGCGAAGACTCCCGGATTTCCGCAAAACTCACCGACATGTAGGTACCTTACGTCAAAGTGGGTACCGGTCGGATGGAATGCGCGGGTGCCTCGCGCCGGTTGGGGCAGGTGTTCACCAACGGAAGGACCGCCCTCATGACCATCCTCGCCACCGGAGCCACCGGACACCTCGGCCGCCTCATCATCGCCGCCCTCCTCGCCCGCGGCGCCGACCCCCAGTCGATCGTCGCCGGAGCGCGCGACGTGGCCAGGGCGGCCGACCTCGGCGTGCGCGTCGTGCCCCTCGACTACGACGACCCGGCCTCCGTCGCCGCGGCCCTCGACGGCATCGACACGGTCGTGCTCGTGTCCGGCTCCGAGGTCGGCCGCCGCGTCGAGCAGCACCGGGCGGTGATCGACGCGGCCGCAGCCGCCGGCGTCTCGAAGCTCGTGTACACCAGCGCCCCGAAGGCCACCACGAGCGACCTGGTGCTCGCGCCGGAGCACAAGGCCACGGAGGAGCTGATCGCGGCCTCCGGCGTCCCGGCCGTGATCCTGCGCAACAACTGGTACACGGAGAACTACGCCGCCGACCTCGCGCGCGCAGCCGAGACGGGCGTGCTCGCCTCCGGCACCGGCGAGGGTCGCGTCGCCTCGGCCAGCCGCGCCGACTACGCCGAGGCCGCCGCCGTGGTCGCGCTCGACGACGGTCACACGGGCGCCGTGTACGAGCTCGGCGGCGACGTCGCGTGGGACTACACGGAGCTGGCCGCCGCGATCGCCGAGGTCACCGGACGCGAGGTGACCTTCGTGTCGCTCACGGCGGACCAGCAGCTCGCGGCGCTGCGCGAGGCCGGGCTCGACGAGGGCACCGCGGGCTTCGTCGTCGCCCTCGACGCCGGCATCCGCGGGGGCGCACTGGCCGAGACCGACGGCACGCTCGCGCGGCTGATCGGCCGTCCGACCACGCCGCTCGTCGAGGGACTGCGCGCGATCGCGTGAGCCGGCCGGAGCCCCGCCGACCGCACGGTCAGCGGGGCTCCACCTCGACGGGCTCCCCCGCGGCACGGGCGACCTGCACGTAGGCCACCACGAGCGTGATGCTCTCGCGCTGGTACCCCTGCTCCGCGAGCACGGCCTCCACCGCGGCCCGCGCCTCCCGGAGGACCTCTCCGGACGCCGCGCCCGCGTCCACCCCGATCGACGCCTCGACCGCGGCCCCGCGCGCCCCCGCGGCCACCGACACGATCGGCTCGGCGTCGCGCGTCGCGCCCAGCGCCGCGGCCCCCGCCCTGAGCAGATTCGAGATGAGCGAGCCGGAGCGGTAGACGCCGCGGACCCCGTCCTGCGCGCGCAGGACCTGTTCGATCCGGGCGGCCAGCTCGCGACGACCCTCGCCGTCGATCGTCGGATCCTGCGTCATCACGACACCTCCCTGATGTCCTTGACGGTCACGTCGATCGCGGCGATGGTGAGTTCGGTGTGCCGGCGCAGCCGCGCGTCCACCTCGGTACGGAGCCGGTCGGCCAGCCCGCGGATCGGCTCGCCGTGCAGCACGCTCGCGTCGATCGCCACGCGCACGGGAGCACCCGGCGTCGTGACATCGCCCTCCAGGCGGCATCGCCCGACGAGCACGCCGGGGACCGCCTCCTCGGCCGCCCGCACGAGACCGCGCACCGCGCCCTCGGTGATCGCCAGCTCCACCGCAGGGTCGTCGGAGGCGAACGGGATGCGGCGTCCCGCCCTGGCGTCCATCGCGATCCCGCTCAGGATCCGGTCGATCCACCCCTCCTCGACCGCGGGCTCCGCCGCGGTGTCGGCCGCCATCAGCGCGTCGCCCAGTCCGTGCAGCCGCTCGAGCGCGTCGAGGGCGAGCTGGCACCCCGGCGATTCCTCGATCGAGGCCACGCGCGGCTGACGCCCCGCCTCGAGGTAGTCGGCGAGCTCCTCGATCGTGTGCCCGTCGAGGTCGTCGGGCTCCAGTCCGAGACCGCGCAGGTCCGGGTTCTCGTGGTCGTCGTTCATCGCCACGCCTCCATCCGGGTGATCAGGAATCCGCGCGCACGGGCCAGCAGCCCGCGCACCGTGCTGACGGGGACGCCGAGCTCCGCGGCGATCTCGTCGTAGCTGTACCCGCCCATCTCGCGCAGCACCCAGCATTCGCGCTGCGCCTCCGGGAGCTCCCGCAGCGCGGCTCCCAGTGCCGCGACGCCCTCGCGCACCTCCACCACCGCCGACGGCGAGGCGTGCAGGGGTGCCGGCCGGTCGATCTCGGTCACATCGACCGCCGGGCGGTGGCGCCGGAGCCGGTCCACGGCCTTGCGACTCACGATGCGCATCAGCCAGCTCTTGACCTTGCCGGGGTCGTCGAGCTCGCCGAACCGCTGCCACGCGGTCACGAACGCCTCCTGCACGGTGTCGTCCACTTCGGCCGAGCCGTTCAGCATGCGCTGCGTGTACGCGCGCATCATCGGCGTGTACCTCCGCACCAGCACCGCGAACGCCTCGACGTCGCCGTCCATGGCGCGACCCGCGACGATGTGATCCCCGGCCTGTTCCAGCGGGCCGCGAGAGCCATCCGCTGCCATTCCCCCACCCTTCGTTCCGCTTCCCCTGCAGGTTCGGAGCGCGTGCGGCGACGGATCGGATCCGTGCGCACGGCTCGGCCGCAGGGAGCGCCCCGACCGGGGGCGCCCCCTGCGCGAGCGGGATCACTTCTTGAACGCGTCCTTGACATCCTCGGCGGCGTTCCGCACATCGCCCTTCGCCTGCTCGGCCTTGCCCTCGGCGACGAGCCGGTCGTTGTCGGTGACCTCGCCGACGACCTCCTTCGCCTTGCCGGCGATCTTCTCGGCGGCGGCCTTGATCTTGTTCTCTCCGCTCATGGCGGCTCCTTTCCTCACGCGACCCCGGCTCTCGGGGTCGACGACGTCCGGGCGGTGCGGGACCGGTGCCCCGCCTCGCCCGCGCCGGCCAGCGACCGGCGCATCCTCTGCCTCGACCGGAACAGCTCGCGCCACCCGCGGTCCGCGACGTGCACGACCACCGGCACCTCCACGCCCAGCAACCGGTCCCACTCCGCGACGGCCGCTTCGGCCGCGGCGACGACGGCCCCCAGAGCCGCCCCCTTCCGCGGCGTCACGACGAGCCCGAGGGCGGTACGACGGCCCGCCCGACGCGCGACCGTCCGCGCCGACACCACGTCGGCCCGAGCCGCGAGCGTCTCCGCCAGCACGCCGTCGGCCACACCGCGGTCCACCCGGGTCGTCCCCCGAGGACCCGGCACCGCGAGCACCTCGCGCACGCGACCGCGGCCCTGCGTGAGCAGGAACGCGATCAGCAGGACGACCACGACCAGGGCCGCGGCCGCGGCGGACACGGCCGCGAGCGGGAACTCCCCGATGCTCCCGAGGTCGACCGTCGCGGCCGATGCATCGGCGGACGCCCGCTCGACCGCCGAGACGGCCCCCGCCGCCCCCGCGGGCAGCAGCCGCGCCGACTCCAGCCCGGTCGCCACGAGTGCCGCGCCCGCCGCGAGCAGCACGAGGCCGCCGCCGAGCAGGACAACCCGGTTCCCCACGGATCCCGAGAGCCTCATCCGACCACTCCTTCCGTCGCCACGAGCACACGCGGCGTCAGGGCGAAGCCCACCTCGTCCAGCACGCGCACCACAGCGGTCCGCGCCGCGTCACGGTCCACGGGCACCCCGCTGGTCGGGGTCAGGCGGACCGTGGCGGCTCTGCGCCCCACCGTGACCGCGACGCGCGGTCGCGGAACGCCCGTGCGCCTGGCCACCCCGTCGGCGATCGCGTCCGCGAGCACGCCGTCGTCCACCACGAGCGCGGTGCGCCCGGTCAGACGGGCGCGTCGGGCGCGACGCCCCGGGACGACCGCCAGCGCCAGCAGCACCGCGGCGAGCGCGACCAGCGCGATGCCCGCACCGATCGCGACACCAGGGGCGGACAGCGCCTGGGCGACGCCCGCCAGCAGCCCCGCCGCATCCGCGCGGAACCCGGGGTCGAGGGCCGCGGCGACCCCGCACCCCAGGAGCCCGAGCAGCACGATCGCCAGGAGAGCGGCGAGCACGGTCGCCGGAGCGGTCCGCGACGCCCGTGTCTCCCGGCGCAGCAGTCGGCGCGTGGCGGCGGGCGCGCTCATGCGACCCTCCGCTCGAGCGCACGCCGCACGCCGGTGAACCGCACGTCGACCGCGCCCACCCGTCGCGACGCCAGCTCCCCGAGCCGACGCACGAGGGTCTCGCGCAGCACCTCGCCGCGGTCGGCGAGGGTCGTGCCGTCGGAGCGCGCCAGCACGACGGGCACGACCACCGTGACGCGCAGGTCGCCGCGCCGGTCGCCCAGCTCCACCGCGATGTCGTCGAGCCCCACGCCCGCGGCATCCCTGGCGATGCCGAGGGCGATCCGGTGCAGGGCGCGGGCCTCGACGGACGTGGCCCCCGCCACACCCGACGACGCCCCTGCCCGCTCGACGCTCACGAGGACGACCGCCGTCCGCGGACCACCTCGGCGAGCGCCCGCACGTCCAGGCGACCGTCGGCGATGCGCCCGGCCGCCGCGCCGACGAGCATCGCGAGGAGCACGAGCAGGAACGCCCAGAAGCCCAGCACGATCCAGGTCAGTGCGAGGACCGCGGCCGCAGCTCCGCCGATCACCGAGGCGTTCACTGGACTCGCGCCTCCTCGGCGTCGGCGTCGTCGTCCGAGGGGATGTGCACGTCGTTGACGCTCACGTTGATCTCGGCGACGTCCATGCCGACCAGGTCGACCATGGCCCGGTGGATGGCCGTGCGCACGTCGTCGGCCACCTTCTGCAGCGACACCGGGTACTCCGCGACGATCGTGACGTCGACGGCCACCTGCGTCTCGCCGACCTCCACGCTCACGCCCTGCGAGAGGTCGGTCGTGTTCAGCACGTCTCGGATCGCGCCCATCATGCGGGCCGCCCCGCCGCCGAGCGCATAGACGCCGCTGACCTCACGGGCCGCGATGCCCGCGATCTTCGCGACGACCGCGTCCTCGATCGTGGTCTTCCCCACCGCTGCGGCCTGCGCCGTCGGTACGACCTGAGCCTTGGGCTGGCTGCCCCCCGTCACGTTCGCCATCTCGAGCTCCTTCATCCGTGTGTCCGCACCGTGGGGCGCGGGCCGTGTTCTTACGACACCACTAAGACGCATGAGGCACCTCGGATGTCACGAATTCGTCGAGGGTTTTTCCGGGCGGGCAGAGAAACGCACTCTCACAGTGCACTCCAAGGTTGAAAGTGCAAAGTTGCACTCTATGGATGCAAGTGCAGAATCGACGAGGGAGCAGCGCAAGCGCGAGACGTCTCGCGCGCTCACCTCGGTGGCGCGGCGCTGGACGGTCGAACGGGGCTTCGCCGGCTTCACGATCGAGGAGCTGTGCACCGAGGCCGGGGTGTCGCGCCGCACGTTCTTCAACTACTTCGAGAGCAAGGAGAACGCGGTCTTCGGCATCACCGTGATCGACTCCCGCCAGGAGGAGCTGGAGGACGCTTTCGCGAACGCCGACGGCGACCTGCTCGACGACTTCGTCGAGCTCACCGTCGCCCGCTTCTCCCTGTTCGACCCCGTCGAGCATGCCGCCGAGCTGTTCGCCGTGATCGAGCACGAACCGCGACTGCTCAAGGCCGCGTTCGAGCAGCAGGAGAAGCACGAGCGGCGCGACGTCGCCCTGATCACCCGCCGGCTCGAGGGCGTCGAGGACGCCGAGCTGCGCGCGCAGGTGCTCGTGCAGTCCGTCGGTGCCCTCGTGCGCCTGTGCATGGAACAGCTCCTGCACCACCACTCCACCGAGCCGTTCGCCGAGCTGATCCGACGCCGTCTCCGGCTCGCGCGCGACCTGTACTCCCCCGCACAGAAAGCCCACTGAATGTCCGCCACCGCCACCGCCGACGCGCCCTTCCTGCTCACGAAGCGTCGCATCTGGATCATCTTCAGCGCCCTGATCGCCGGCATGCTGCTCGCGAGCCTCGATCAGACCATCGTGTCGACCGCGATGCCGACCATCGTGGGCCAGCTCGGCGGCGTCGACCACCAGGTGTGGATCACGACCGCGTACCTGCTGGCCACCACCATCGTGATGCCGATCTACGGCAAGTTCGGCGACGTGCTCGGTCGTCGCAGCCTGTTCCTCGTCGCGATCGCGCTCTTCACGCTCGCGTCGGTGGGCTGCGCCCTGGCGACCGACTTCTGGATGTTCGTCGTGTTCCGGGCGCTGCAGGGCCTCGGCGGCGGCGGACTGATGATCCTGTCGCAGGCGATCATCGCCGACATCGTGCCCGCCAACGAGCGCGGCAAGTACATGGGTCCGCTCGGTGCCGTGTTCGGGCTCTCCGCCGTGGCCGGTCCGCTGCTCGGCGGGTTCTTCGTCGACCACATGACGTGGCAGTGGGCCTTCTACATCAACATCCCGGTCGGGATCGCGGCGTTCGTGATCGCGCTGGTCGCGCTGCAGCTGCCCAGCAAGAAGGCCGAGAAGCGCATCGACGTGCTCGGCGTGATCTTCCTCTCCCTCGCGACGACGTGCCTGATCTTCTTCACCGACTTCGGCGGCGACAAGGAGTTCGGGTGGGATTCGCTGGCGACCTGGGCGTGGGGCGCCGGCCTCGTGGTCGCCGCGACCGCGTTCGTCATCACCGAGTCCAGGGCGCAGGACCCGATCATCCCGCTGAGCCTGTTCCGCAACCCGATCTTCGTGAACGCGACGGCCATCGGACTGGTGCTCGGGATCGGCATGTTCGCGGCGATCGGCTTCGTGCCCACGTTCCTGCAGATGTCGTCCGGCACGTCGGCCGCGGCCTCCGGGCTGCTGATGATCCCGATGATGGTGGGCCTGATGGGCACGTCCATCTTCTCGGGCATCGCGATCTCGAAGACCGGGAAGTACAAGGTCTACCCGATCGTCGGCACGATCGTGACGGGCCTCTCGATGGTCGCGATGACCACGCTGTCGGCCGAGACGCCGATCTGGCTGATCTGCGTCTTCCTGTTCGTGTTCGGGGCGGGTCTCGGGCTCATCATGCAGGTCGTGGTGCTGGTGGTCCAGAACGCCGTGCCCGCGGGCGAGATCGGCACCGCGACGAGCACCAACAACTACTTCCGGGAGGTGGGGGCATCCCTCGGAGTGGCCGTCTTCGGCACGATCTTCACGACGCGGCTGACGGAGAACCTGCTCGGCGTGTTCGCCGGAGCCGGTGCCTCGCCGGATCAGGCGTCGCAGGCCGCGTCGACCATCGACCCCGCAACGCTCAGTGCGCTGCCCGACGAGGTGCGCGACGGGATCGTGACCGCGTACGCCGATGCGCTCGCCCCGGTGTTCTGGTACCTGGTGCCGTTCGTGGCGCTCGCGCTGCTGCTGTCGCTGTTCCTCAAGCAGATCCCCCTGTCCGACCAGGCGGGACTCGTGGCACGCGGCGAAGCCATCAGCGGCGAGGAGGCGGAGCGGCTGGAGGCCGCTCAGCGCGCCGGCGGACGGACGAGCACCGCGGGGTGAAGGGGAGGGGGGGGTGAACCACCCACAACCGAACAAGGGGCCGAGGAGGGGGGGGGGGGAAACACAAGAGGGTGTGTTTTTTCCTGTGACAGAAGGCGTCC
>NZ_JBSHIM010000003.1:80730-182525 GCF_053618975.1 Microbacterium sp. NPDC055599
GGGGGGATTGGGGGCAGGGGGGGAATCAGGAGGGGGGGGGGGGGGGGGGGGGTGGGGGGCGGCGAAGGGCGCGGGGGGAGGGAAGAGAACCGGGGGGGGGGGGCGGGGGGTTCCCACCCCGTCACCCCCGGACCGGTGACCGGTCAGGGGAGGTCGGCGACGTCGAGGTCGTCGTCGTCTTCGCTGGCCGGAAGGTCGTCGGGCTCGGGGTCGTGATCGTTGGTGACGATGTCGGCGTCCACACCGACGGCGTCCACCTCGGGGCCATCGTCGGCGGCGTTGCTGTTCGGGTCTGACATGGGGATCTCCGTTCCTCGGCCTCGTGGAGCGCCAGTCTCCCGTGCCGGCGGGCCCGAGCGCAGGGGCTTGACATGACCTCCGGGTTCCGGATGGCCCGTGCGGCCGAGAGGCGCTGGCCATCGTCGGGCGGCCCGGCGCGCGCGGGGCCGGGTGTCACGGTCAGCTCTGCTCCCCGACGGCCTGTGCGGGATTAGACGAGCCAGCGGGGGCAGAACGCGCCGCAGGCTCAGCTCCGCTCCCCCGGCGGCCTGTGCGGGATCAGCCGAGCCAGCGCGGGCAGAACGCGCCGCAGGCTCAGCTCCGCTCCCCGGCCGCCTGCGCACTGACGGTGACGATCGCGAACACGACGGCGGCGATGCGGTCGTCGTCCGCGTGGGCGTGGGGGTCCCACAGCACGTCGGTGCCGATCACCTCGGCGGTCATGTCGTCGAGCGGCTGCTCCTCGTCGCGGGCAAGCCCGTCGGCGAGCCAGGCGGCCGCGCGGCGCAGGTCGGCGCGATCGATCGTGTGGTGGGGGTCCTCGATCGACGCGCCGAACACGTCGGCGATGGAGACTCCCCGGCAGCGGAGTCCGGCCACCGCACCGGACAGTGCGCCCGCCGCGACCGCGAGGCCGTAGCCCGCGGCGATGAGCGCGTCCCAGGAGACGGGGCCCGCGATGTCCTCCAGTCCGAGCGAGACGCCCGCCCTGTCCGTCACGGCGACCATCACCGCCCGGTGCGCATGGCAGTAGACAGCGGTCGCGGAGGGAGCGGGGGTCGGCACGGCGGTCCTCTTTCCGGGGAGCCCGCCTCGCTCGTCCGCGCGAGGGCACGGAACGGCTCTCACTCTAGTCCGCGGATACGACGAAACCCCCGGACGTATCCGGGGGTTTCGAGCTGTAGCAGGAGCGGGGCTTGAACCCGCGACCTCACGATTATGAGTCGTGAGGAGGGGTCTTGTTTGACTTGATTTTAGTCACTTTCGGGGTGTACGCTCTCAATAACGGCCCACACGGAACCATGCCGAACTACGACAATGGCTACACCGAGGGCTACACGATACAGATCCTTGGCCGGAAGGGAACCAGCTGTGATGAATTTCGTAAGCACGAGAAGAAGAGACGCGGACAATGGGGTCCGCGCCATGAACCCAACAGTTCAAACAAGGAGAGTCATGAGAGACCATGAACTGCTCACCGATGTCGCCCGAACGTATCTTGCGGCGGCGGCGACATCAAGGTCACCCCTCAAGCGGGTTGCGGAGAGGTTTGCCATGTCGCAAAGCACCGCGACTCGCTGGGTGGCGGAAGCGCGCCGAGCAGGCCTGATCCCCGCCGAGTCCAAGCCGACCAATCCATACCTTCCACTGATTGCAGAAGAGCTAGGGGTCGCTGTGGAGGAACTTGAGTCTGCTATCCGCAAGCACGCCCCGAACCGGAACCTGCGAGTCAAGGTATGAGCGTCGCGGAGCGCAAGCATGAGCTAGTCGCGAGGATCGCTGGCCTAATCGAAGCAGCAGGCGTGAGCCAAAGCGAACTAGCTCGGCGGATGCAGGATCGCGGTTGGGTCTCCTACAGCCAGATGACCGTCAGTCGCACCCTGTCTAACAGGCGGCCCATCGGCGCACTCGAATACCAGGATCTCCTCCTTTCGCTCGGGGTTCCCCGCGTTCTCGAATCAGCGGATGGTATCGAGTTGACGCAACTCCGCGCCTTCAAGTCCCGGATCTTGGCTGCGGTGAAGGATGAATGAGCCACACGCCATCATCGAGTACGCCCGCAGGGCGCACCTAGCGAATCGACAAGGAGAGATACAGGATGCGCGGTAAGGGAGAGGGCGCCGTCTACCGGGTGCCCAAGGACAAGAAGAAGCCGTTGAAGTACTGGACAGGAGTGCTCGAACTGCCCCCTGGCCCCAATGGGGAGCGGCGACGTAAGTCGATTCGGCGAAAGAACAAGCAAGAACTACTCGACGCACTCGCAGAAACCGGCGCTGAACTGAAGAAACGGGGCGATCTGCCAACGCGGAACGAAACGGCCGCTCAATGGTTCACGTACTGGGTAGACCAGATCGCGGCCAAGGAAGTGCGACCCAACACCCTCGACGGATACCGTCGCACCGTCACGAACCACATCATCCCCGCCATCGGGAAGATCAAGCTCGACAAACTCACCGCCGCACACGTGCGCCGAGTGCACGACGCAATCCTCGCCAAAGGACTCTCCTCTACTACAGCCCTGCTTGCACACCGCATCATGGCCGTATCGTTCAAGGTCGCAGTCCGCGAGGGGCGAATCGGACGCAACCCTGCCGAGCTCACCGCCGCGCCACGACGCGCCGCACCCAAACTTGAGGCCCTGGACCTCGACGAGGCAATCAAGTTCCTCGACTACGCCTCCACCGAACCCGTCATGGGTGCACGGTGGGCAACAACCATCCTCTCGGGCGCTCGACGAGGTGAAGTGATCGGACTCACCCGGGATCGAGTCACAGACGTACTCGACCTGTCCTGGCAGTTGATTCGCATCAAACTCACTGACACCACAGGTCGCCCAGATGTGCCCGCGGACTACGAGTATCAACACCTCGTCGGCGGCCTCTACCTCACCCGCCCGAAGTCCTCGAAGGGGTGGCGGATCATCCCGCTGGTGGACCCGTTGAAGGGGATTCTCGAGCGGCACATCGCGAACACTCCACCGAACCCGTGGAACCTGGTCTTCGTAAACCCGAAGGGTATGCCCATCGGCCCAGACGTCGATTCAAAGAACTGGCGCAAGGCCATCCAGGAGGCGGGCATCACGAAGAATGTACGCCTCCATGACGGGCGCCACACCGCGGCCGACCTCCTCTACGAGGCCGGCGTGCAAGAGGACATGATTCAGGAGATCCTGGGCCACACGACGCGCGCCACGACCCGCGGATACAAGACGCCGCAGAACCGGGCCCGTCTGCTCAAAGCGATGGAACAGTTCTCCGCGCCATTCGTTTCGCCGCCGACCGCTCGCCCCGTTCGCGAACTTGACGCGCCGTCACCGGGTCGGCTTTGATCCCCTCGGCCGAGTGTGCGGCGCGCAATAGGAGAGTGTAGTAGCGGACTTCGGTGGTCCGGAGTTGGTGGCGGATCGCGTGGGTTTTGTCTGGGGTGTGTGCGGGGTGTTGGTGCTCGAAGGCGAGTAGGTCGGCGGGCGTCATGGTTCCGATTTTGACCGTGGGGTCTGACATTGGCGGCGAGGGTCCGACCCCGCCACTGGTGTGACTTTCGGACCCTCGCCATGCACAAGTGTGCCCGAGAGTTCGCGGATCGTCCAGACCTTAGATAGAACGAATGTTCGAATCTTGGTAGCCTCGAACCTGCACCACAAGCAGGGAGGGCATCATGGGCAACCCGGGACCACTGCTCTCCGCCCACCACGACAGACAAGCCGACACGAAAACCATCCTCGAGGCCGCGAAACACGGGCCGCTGCAAACCCTCACAGATGCGGAACTGGAACGGTGGGACCAGCCCGTCACCATCTACCCGCGGGCGAAACGGGTGCTGGCGTGGGTGAGGTTCGGCCCTGAGCCCATCCGCATCAGCGCGAAACTCATGCGGTCTACTCCCCTGGCTGCGGGTATCGAGTTCAAAGCCGGCGACCGAACGTTCCGTTGCTGGGTTTGGGGCAACGCCGTACAACTAGCCGAGGAGATCACCTAGAGTCATGTCTGTGGATAAGCTGAACGATCTGATGTGGGCCGTCGCCGTCATGGCGCTCGGCGTACTAGGCATGGTGCTGAACTTCGGCGCGCCAATGTTCTGGTATGCCGCGATCATGTTCACTGTTGGAGCCGTCTGGGTGCTCCTCATCCGTATCCGCCGCGCCAAGTTCGGCACACGGAACTGAACGACGAAGAGCCCCCTGCCCGCACCCCGGAAGGGATGAGGCAGGGGGCTTTGGGTCTACAGGTTTCCTAGTGCGGAGACGGTCCCGGACGTTGCCGACATGTACTGCCATGACGCTGTGCCGTCCGCACCAGACTCGCCTACCGTTGACGGGTTAGGTTCCGTCGATCCCGTAGTGCCGGCGGTCAGATACCGGATGACACGGCCATCAGCGAGCTTCCACCATGCACCAGCGGTCACCGCAGTGGAAGCAGCCCATGTAGCCGCGGACAGAGCCCCGTTCGCGGTCTGAACCCAACCGTTCGGCTGTCCCACCGCGGGGGCACTATTCGCCCACCGCATGTTGCGCCGGTAGATCCCCCGTGTCGGGGCGGAGCCGGCCATGAAGTTGCCGCCGTCGCCCCAAGCGTTGCTGTGGGAATGGGTCAGTTCTTCAACCGGGATAGCGTCGTTGGACGCGCCGTTCCCGACCGATCGGATCTTCGGCAGCGTCCACCCGGAAGCCTTACCTGCATCGGTTCCGTTGCCCAACCGGACGGGCTTGACGATCCCGCCCCTCGCGTCGATGTTGATCTGCGCGATGTTGTTGTTGCCGGAACCGCGAAGCTCGATCTCGGCGGACGCGGAGTTGATGCCACCCGAATGCTGGTTCGTGATGGACACGTTCCCGATCGACACCATGTCGTGGGCGTAGAGGCTCAAGCCGAGACTGTCCACACCCGAAACGCTGTCGATCGCGATCTCCGCCACGCTGACCCGGCGACAGAAGTCAGCACCAACGAACTCGACCTGCCGTGCCCCCGTGGGAGCCGCCGACAGCTTCGTCCCCGAAAGGATGTTGCCCTTGACCCCGTCGACGTTCTGGAAGCTGGCGAGCCCGCCGCACCGTTCCGCGATCAGGTTTCCGAAGGTCACGTTGTCGCTGTACTTGATCTGATACGCGGCACCCTTGACGTTGTCTACCGTGTACCACTTTCCGATCACTCCGGAGAGTGCTCGAGCGCTGGCGTCACCGGAACCGTAGATCGCGTGTGTCGGGTTGGTGCCCGACGAGTCGTCGAGGTCCTCGTGACAGTAGGCGTCACCCCAGTCGAACGCATCCTGCTTCACGTATAGGAGTGCGAAGTTGTATCGGGTTGCTTCGAGGTACCCGATCCGGTTGCCGACACCCGTCCGGTCGTAGGGACCCGTGCCGTCCCACGATGAGAAGAAGATTGGGGTCGGCATGCCGTCCGTGCGCAGGTACTCGACGTAGTTGCGGTCACCGTTCGACCAGACACCACAACCCGAGTTGTAGGGTGCGGAACCACGGATCGCGGTACCGAGATGGGTGCCGCGCGTACCCGTGTACTTCACCATCCCCATCCGGTACCGGTGACCGTCCGCCCCACCGTTCGCACGCAGGGCAAGGAACGCCGGGGTGCCCCAGTTCGACACCTGGAACTCGATACCCATTGCGTCGATCGTCAGGTTGTTGGCCTTCAACGCGAACCCACCCGACGGCACAGCGACCGGGCTCATCGCCGGCGGAAAGTACAAGGTCGCACCAGCAGGTGCCGCGTCGATCGCGGCCTGAACAGACGGGAACCGTGCCACATTGATGACGAGCTCGTCCGCCTGCGTGAAGTCCGGAACGAGCGCCATCCTGACCGGTTCAGGGAGACGGTAATCCGCATCATCTACAGCAACAAGCCGATCAACCATGAGATCCCCCGCCCCTCAAACCCAACTCAATGCTCGTCAAGGTCATCCACAACCCGAACCACAAACTCACCCTCAGACGGCGCCGTACGAACCTCGCCACCATCCGCGATCTCAAGCTCCACAAAATGTCGGCCAACCGCCCACGTCCCATCAACGTCGTACACGACCTTCCCCGCCGCAGCATCAGTGACCGTATGAGCCAACTCCTCAAACGTCCCCTTACGGTCCAGGTGCCTCACGATCAGACGCGTCACCGCACCAGTCAGGTTGTGGTTCACCGTGAACGTGAGCGGGAACATGTCGCCCTGTTTGATGTTCACCATGCGGCCTCCAATGTCAGTTGCGGCACGGTTGCCGTGAGTTCGAGCGTGATCGTGTCAGCGGTGAGAGTGAGGCGTTCGGGGAACGGTGTCCCGTTTGCGACTCTCCCCGTGCCCGTGAGCTCGAGGATCCCGGCCGCGTCGACGTCAACCTGAACCGTGGCCGTTGCGCTGCCAGCAAGCAGGACCGTCCCGTTTGCGGTGCGCGTGATACCACCGGACTCGAGCGCCCCGGCACCCGTGAGCACCAGCGTTCCCGCCGAAGTGCGGGTGATAACAGTGGACGCCTCAACGGTCCCGTTCATCGTGAGCCCGCCGGCAACAGACCTGGAAACAACCAGCCCCGGAACGGCAGCACCGGACACTGCAAGAGACCCCGCCGCGGCACGAGCAACAGCAACCGTCACACTCGCGGAACCCGTCAGAACCAGACCTCCCGCAGCAGTAACCACAGTCGGCGTCGAAAGATCCACGACCGAATGGAACCGCTCAACCTCAGTTGGTGCCGAAGCGGTAGACGAATACCCCCACAGTTCCAACTTGAACCCGGACACATCATCCGTGACCTGCGCGACACCATACTGGCGGGCACCAGACACCGAGGTCGTCGGGTACTTGTCCCCGCTGACCGTGTAACCGTACGCCTGCCCCGTCGTGTGCAACGGTGCCGCGGAAGCCGTGGGGAACCCGCCCCACAGGTTGTTCGTCCCGTTGTCGTAGAACAGGGTGTGCGTGTCGCCGTGCAACCGTACGATCCGCACACCACTCGCCGCAATGTACGTGCCGAGCTCGGTTCGTTCCGTGTTGTACTTCGCCCACGAGTTGTACGTGGCAGACGAACCAGGCGCACCAGTTGGCTCAATCCAGGGCCCGTCACCAAACCACACCACAGCCTGACCGGCAGCCTTCGCCGCATCGATCTGACCCTTAAACCACGCCTTCTGCTCAGCCCCAAGCTTCGTCTTCGACGCGTCATCCGTGGAGTCACGAACCGACGCGGCCGCAGTCTCATCCGTATGAACGAACCGCACCCGGCCAACAGTCCACGACCGTGCACCAGAGTTCGTCAACGGCAGGGTCGGGTGTGCGAACTGTTGACGGTATGCGGCCTGCACCGCTCCCGTCGCATGCCCACCCGTCGTGCCATCCGCGTTCGCACCCGCACCGTCACAGTCCGAGTACGTGTACGAGATGGGTCGGCCAGTGAAGAACCCTTGCGGGGCGGTGGCAGCCAACACGGGCTCACGGTGGGTGCGTACCGTCGCAACATCAGTCGGTGACGTGTTCCCGTTAGCCCCGCCAGTGATGTACTGGTACCCCCAGTCGCCCAACATGGCGAAGAACGCCGGGTTGCGGGCAGACATCAGGTCGAACACGCCGGACGTGTTCGTGTCGAAACAGGAACCCCAACCGAACGTGAACCCGCCATTCGACGGGAGCGTTCGGACCGTCCCCGTGCGTCGAGACACACCATCAACGGTCACGTCGTACGTGTGAGAGGTGCCGGAAGCGAGGCCAGTCACAGACGCGCGGAAGTAGCCGGCGCTGTCCGGGGCGACCGTAGTGGACACTCCCCCGACCGTCACCGCCACCTCAACCGCACCAGCAACCTTGCCAACCACAACCGCCGTCGACTGGTCAGCCCACACGTTCGACAGGAACGACAACGTTCCCGGAGCCACCGCACCCGCCCTGATCTGCTCCCCGTCCGACGACCACAGTTCACCGAACCGCATCGTCATCCCGGTCACACCGGTCGGGTTGAACAGGCGCACGTTATCTACAGCCGCAGCAGTGCTCCCGGTGAACGTCTCATCCGCCGTGGCGGTCGTGTTCCCCGGCTTCCACAACTGCAACGTCAACACCGTCGCGTTGTACTCGAGCTCAACCCACCACACGTCACCGTTGTTGATCGTCGTGGTCGACTGTCCCGCATAGGTGGTCCCACCGGAACCCGCACGAAGGGCGATCTGCCCGCCGTTCTGGTTGCGGAGGAACACGTCGCCACGGTTCGTGGTCCCCGAGCGCAGCAGCATGAACGCGAGACCCGCAGTCTGCGTGCCCGACACCCGGTTAACCCACATGCCCAGACGCCAGCGTGTGCCCGGAGTCGTCCACACGAAGTCGCGTGCGTTGGTCGCCTCAACCGACTGACCCGACGACCCGGAAACCCCAGCCTGATAGGTCATGTTGGTGGATGTTCCACCCGCAGACGACGCCCACGGTTCCGTCACTGTAGAGGGGTTAGTACCGATCGCCCCGCCCGTGAACGATGAAAGCAGGGTCTTCGTCATGGCAGCCCCTTACTGTGGCAGTGCGTACACCCGCACGTAATCAACCTGGAAGTCGAGCGGCTGCGTCAGCGTCCGATTCGCCGGGTCCGGCAAACCCCAGTAGCGGGGATCCGGGCCGACGTGCAGATTCAGCCGCATGTGCAACGGGGAACCGAAGTAGTCCGGGTTCCACAGGTCCGGGTAAGACACGGGCGTCTCCCGCATCACCTGAACACCATCGACGGTCATCGACGCGTAGTCCGGGGTCAGCTCGAACACGTACGTGTGCAGGCCATCCCACGGGACAACCTTCGACCCGCCGTCACGATGCCGCCAGATACGCTTCCGCCCCGTTCCATCCGTCTTCGTGTGAATCGTCGTCGCCGCGGTGTCCTTCAAGTACTTCGTGTGGTCAGCGGCCATCACGCCGCCGTACCCCCACGCCTCGAGGATGTCGATCTCGCCGGTCTGCGAGTTCCGCAGCCAGAACGCCGGCAGGGCACCGCGAGTGTTAGGCCCGGTCGGAGTCTGGCACCGGATCTCCCACCGGCCGTACCGCTGAGCGTAGAACTTGTTCCCGGCCCTGAGCGACTGCGTGTCGAGGTAGCCGGTCGAGTGTGTCAACGTGGTCACCCCGGTCGCGGAGGCCGTGCGGGTGGAAGTTGTGGGTAGCCAGTCGCCACGCATATGCAAGGTGCCGTCAGTCACCGAAACCGCACTCGCGGTAGGAACGGCCGCATCAATCGTCAACCCCAGGTCCGAACGAGTGCGCACGTTCCACTTCGCCAGGTCACCGTCGAACTCGTCACGCCACACCGGCGAACCCCAGAACGGCAACACGGCAGGATCAGCAGGCGTCTCGAGCTCGGCGATACGAGCAAGCAGACGTGCACGCTCAGCCTCAAGCTCCCCCACACGCGACCCCGCCGAATCCAACGCGCCATCCAACGCCGCAACATCAGCCTCAAGCTCAACAATCCGGGCACGCAACGGGACAATCGCGTCAGCAACCTGAGCAGCCACATACCCATCAAGCAGCCCACCCACCGCCTCCGCGTGAGACATCAGGCCACCGTGATCGAAGGCGTCACATTCACCGTCGTCTGACCAGGCAAAGCACCCGTAGAAGACGACAACGCGAACCCGGCAACAAACGTGCCAGCCGTCGCAGCAGTCCACACGCCGATATGCGTGTACGTGCCAGCCGGAACCTCGAACGACACCTGCGAACCAGTCACCGCACCATCCGCGGCACCACCAGTCCACGTGGTCTGCTTGCGCGCGTACGCCGGGGAACCACCCGACGCCTCACCCGTACCCGTCGTTCCAGGATCGGACGTGTGCAAGCTGATCCAGTTGCCGAGACCGGTGACCGCGAGAGCCCCAGCCTCCTTCGTCGCATTCGGGAAAGCCATCTCAGACCTCCTCGGCGGGCTTCTCAGCGTTAGGCACCAGCAGAACAGCCAGCGCAGTCAGGAACGACACAGTGGCCGCCACCCACGGCGCATACTCTGCGGGAACAGCAAACGCGAACGACGTGGCCGCGAGACCCAACACCGCCGCCACAAACTTCGCGTACTCAGCGATCTTCTGCTTCATTTCTTCTCCTCGATCAAACTCAACGCCCCCGGATGCGGCGCTCCTGAGGGAGCTGCACCCGACGCTGATAGATGAAAACCACCCACGCGAGGGTGACCAAAAGGGTGTACAGCCCGAACGCAACCCACTCACGCCCGGGGAAATCTCCGATGAACCGGACGACCGCTATGAAAGCCACCACCAGAACCAGGGCAGCCTTCTGCGACACCAGAATCCGTGTGATCGGCTGCAACTCCTTCACGCGCAGCAAACGGCGCCGCCAACGCGAAAACGGGACCGCAGTCGTCACCTGGTAGAAGATGAACAGGCCCAACGGGACAACCCACGTGAACAAGACAAACAGGATGATGTCGTCGATCAGCATCACGCCCCCTTGATCCCCGCCAGCACACGCTCACCAATGTGATTCACGTACCCGTGTTCCTGAATGCGGCCAGTCAACTCCGCGATCTCCGCAGTGCGCGCCCGGGCCACATCCAACGACCGTTGCGCAACCTTCTGCGCCTCCACGGCCTCCGCCTTATCGGCGCGGCCCGCGAACTTCCGAAACAGTTTCAGCATCCGATTCACCCCCTGTCGGGACAGGGAGCGCATCCAGCACCCGGGCGGACACCGACGCGGAACCGGCAAGAAGCGTGATCTGCTTCTCCTTCTCCCGGCCAGACGCCTGCTCGGTGAAGTACGCCGTCTTCCAGGCGTCAGCGACACTCTTCGGCACGAGGCGTCCGGTGAGGATGAGCATGACCGTCACCGCGAGCAGACCGGTAGAACCGAGATCCATGATGCTCAGGCTGGAAACGAACGAGCTCCACGGGTCCATGGCTCCCCCAATCCCCGGGCGGTCATCCGGTCTTCACTACGGCATCGATCGAGTCAAGCCATGCCTGCCGCGACACAACCCGCGCATTGCCCCACACCTCAGCCCACCGGTTAGCCCGAACCTGAGCGTCGGGCTCGTTCTCCCGGATGGTGAGATATGGCCGCGCGTTGCGGGAGTCTTTCCGCCACCCGGGGTTCAACAATCCCCAACCGCCGACGTCGTTACCGTCGATGTTGTCTCGCACATACACGAATCGCATGTCACCGTCCTCCTCGAACGTCAGTGTGGGAGCGAACGGGACAGCCCCGCCGCCAGTAGCAGCACCCGCAGCCCACGGCCTCTTATCGACCACGTGCCACGGCTCATCCGGGTACCCCCGCACCGTAGAGATCAGCCCAGGCTCGAGCCCGACCGCCCGCACGTCACGGTAGAAGTTCCCCCGGTTGCCGTTGTATACGTACGACCAGTTGCCGTAGTCGATCGCGGCGCACTCGATGCGCTCCCAAAACATGCCGTGCGAGGACGTGCCCGGTGTGGCCGCCCAGATGCCGTGCACCCTCTTCGCGTACACCTGCACGTCATACGGCCGATAACACGACCACCCCTCGGACGGCTTCAAGACCCGACCGGTGTTCCGCTTCGCCAACGCCACCAGAGACAGGTGCTTCGCGTACGTCGCGGGCGGCAACTGGTGGTACCAGGTGCCCTCGTTTGGCAACCAGCCCGACGCGAACGTGATCAACCGGTCCTGCGGAACCCGGCCGTTCGGGAACATCAGTCCAGCTCCCACGTCGCACCAATGGGGTGCGCACCCAACGACGACGCCGTTCCATAGCCGCCCGGAACCTGCAACGTTCCAGCCGGCGTCAACAACAACTCGTAGAACTGGGTCGCGCCGTTACTGTGCGCCCCCAAGAACATGTTGCGTGCGGGACGGTGACCCACCGGGATCGTCAGAATGCTCGACAACACACCACCCGCGTTACGGCTCGCAGCACCCACCAGCGTCCGCCGCTTCCCCTGCACCAACAGGTACGGCTCATACCCCGCCAACGCAGACCAACCAGTCGAGAACGACGTGATCGGGATAGTCGTGCTCCCACCAGCAAGCACCCACCCCGTACCGTCATGCTCATACTCGGTCGACGTGTCCAACGCATGCCCACGCAGACCCTTCCGCTTGTACGGGTACGCGTCCAACGCGGCCAGGTTCGCCTTCACAATCCGGTTACCCACCTCGGCCGCATAGATCGCCACCGCCCGCGGATCAACCTTGATATCAGGCGCATCACTGTCACTGAACAGCGGCGACCCATCAACCGGGTCGTATCCGTTAGCTGCCATGTGTCCCCCTTAGAAACACGAAACGCCCACCCGCAGGTGAGCGTCGAAGATGAAGATGAGAACGGGTCAGCGGACCCCGATAAGACGGACAGCACCAGACATGCCATCAGTCGACGTACCACGCCACCGCGTGTACCCATTGCCGCCCGGGGCGAGAACACCCAACCCGCGGCCACCCGCAGCCAAGTACTGGCCAACAGACGCAGTCAAAGCGACCCAACCATTCCTGCCACCCAACGGCAGAGGCACAAGAGACGACGGCAGCAACGAAGGGCCACCGCCAGGGATCGACGGGTGAGCGTGCGCACCGATCGACGCAAGACCAACCTGCGAAATCAACGGCAGAAACACGTAAGCTGCGGTGACCGTCCCGCCGCCAACAGCATCAGCAATCGTCGACCCGTACACCCAAATGCCCTGGTTGCTCGAGCTCGCCCACGGGTCATTACCCCACCAGCCCGAACCACCCTGATAGCGGCCACTGTTCAACGCACGAACCGTCACATCAAACGGGGCACCACCACCACCAGACTCCCCCGGCGTCTCCGGAGTCTCAGCGCCCGTGATCTTCCCCTGAATGATGCCCGTCGCCCAATTCACCTCAACAGGATCATCCACCGCCGGCGTGTACCCGTCACGGTAGAACAAGCTGTACGTCGCACCATCGACCATCACCGTCGCACGCGGATTACCCGTCGCCGTGATCGTCCCCAACGGGTTCAACGGACGCACAGGCCCCGTCACAGACGGCGACCCATTCACCCAATCCACTCGCACCGGCATACCCACCACCGGCGGGTAAAACCCCACGCACGGAACCGAAACCGTAGACGTGCCAATGTTCACCACCGCGAACCGGCCATCCATCCGCACAAACACACCCGTCTCAGAACGAGCAGACGTCAACGCGTTCATTCGACGCGCCAGAACCTCCGCATCACTCATGACAGCTCCCGGTGCACCCTCAACGTCACATTCATGTACGGACTATCCGACAGAGCCACCGACCGGACGCGACCAACCAACGGCCGCTTCCAGCCCACCAACTCCACAACATCACCGATCTCAATCAACGGATTCACGTGACACTGCACCTGCACGTCGTACTGCTGCGACCCAATCGACTCCGCAAGCACCGCCTTCACCGCGGCGTTCGCCTGAGCCTGCGTCTTCACCAAATCCGACGAGTAGTAGCGGGTGTTCGTACGGTACGGCCCATCCGGGCTCAACGGTCCCGCCGGCGCCGTCGCAACCGCATAAATCGGGTTGCCGTTCGCATCCTCAAACGTCCCCACAACCTCGTTGTAGACCGTGTCCGTGTCGATCTCATCCGACACCTCAATGACCGTACCCAGATCCCCCAACCGCAACGTGGCCACCGGCTCACCCACAGTGTCAGGAACAACCGTCCACGCCCCACGACTGTTCACCACAGCCGCACCACCCAGAACACGCCCCAACTCAAGAACCGCATCCAACCGGCCGCCCTGCTTCGCCTCCCACGTCTTCAACGACGGAAGAACCACATCAGGAACCGACTGCTCCACCGGCATATTCGTGAACCGCCGAATCTCCCCAAACGCCGACACACCAGCCTTCGACGCCTCCGGAAACCGGAACCCCCACCGCTCAACATCCGACTCCAACGAATCGAACTTCAACCCCACACGAGAAGCCGTCACAACCCGACGCCCCTCATACTCCGCCACAAAATCCTGAGCAGACGGAACAGCAACCACCCGGAACGTCCCCAACGACACCGACTCCGCAAACTCACCAGCACGAATCGTCATCACCGGCTCCACCCGGGCACGAAACGGCGACAACACACCATCCGTACCCACCGGAACCAAAGACTCCCCATCCACCGACGAATGCACCACGACACCCGAACCCTGACCGCAAATACTCCGACCCAAATCAGAACTCAACTGCCACGATTCAAACCGGGCCCCAACCAGTGGACGATCGGCCCCGTTGAACACGTTCACAACCAGCTCGCGCTCAAACGATCCAGACAGAACATCCACCAGCTCAGCACTGTGCTGCCGCATCAGACCCCCTCAGCCCGCCGCCCCCGCAAGGTCATAGCGACGATTCACATCCGCGGCCGTCAAGTGCTCACTGTTCAACACCGCAGCACTCGGAAACGACACATTGATATCCGCAGCAGTCAGCAACGGGACAAACAACCCGGGAATCGGCGGATCAACCTCATCGCCCTGGAACTGGTGGGCAAGATCCGACCCGCCCCACCGGCGCCCCATGTCGATCTCAGCGACGGTCAACGCCGACAGAAACAGGGGCTGCGGGAGACGAAGCCCCGCATCATCCGAACCCAACCGGACGCACACGATAGGAGGCATGCCACGATCACCGACCATGACCTGAACCCGGTCCGCGTCCTCATCGTTCAGAGTCCGAACGACAGCACGCAGACCCGAAACGCCATGCCGCGGCTCGGAGAGAACAACGCCCACACCGCGCCCAAGAGGCCGCGACACAACCCCGGGCGTTGGGCGAGTAACCACCCAGTCGCCATCCTCACCAAACACGACTCGCACCGCCCCAGACGGGTCCAGCGGGTTGTGCATCCACGACTGGGCAACATCCAGTGTGATGGTCGCCGAATCGGTGAAGCCCAGTGACGCGCCAGACGCATCGAACAACTCCGCACGGTACGTCACCTGCCTGTTGAACGGCACCTCGAAATCGATCCGGGTGAACGCCCCCGCAGTAGGAGCATTCACCGCCCCACGAACCTGAAACTCCCGACCAGCCGCCAACCGGTACACCGTGACCGACACCGCCTCCGGGATCAGGTCATCAATGAACACCTCCACGAACGGCGCCTCGGTCACATCGCTCAGCAACGTAATACCCATCAGATCGCCTCCGCGTTGTAAGGGGTGATAGTCACGTACCCGATCGCATACGCCAACGCGTCGAACTCGTACAGGCCAGGTTCCGCCAACGGCAAAGCCTGCGTCTCATACAACTGACCACCAACCGGAACCGACTCCCTGTTCGGCTGAAACAAGTCCGGCGCGTACCGGTCGGGGCGGAATGAGGACATCACCTCACCCCACCCCGAGAAGCCAGCGCACGCTTCGAGTCATACGAACTGATGTGCCCGTCGATGATCCGAGCAAGCCCGTCACCACCGATCTCGAGCACACCGGTGATCGACAGGCCATCCAGAGACAACGGCGCCGGCTGAGCAGGGGCACTCGAGAACATCCCGAGCTCCTGTCCAGTCCGCACCCACACAGCCTCAGACCGCTCGCGCCGAGCGGGGTCCATCGAGATGTACGCCTCCGAGTACTCCTCAGCGAACTTGTGAATCCCGCCCCGCACATACGGGTAGATCCCCGGCTCGAACCCCGAGTCCGCGAACGCCTTCACCCCACCCTGGTAGAGCGCGCCATCCGCATTCGGAGAAACCGTGATGCCGCGCGGCGCCTGATAGTTGACGTCCGCCGTGATCGTGATCCGCTTGCCCTGATTATTGATGATCAACCGGTCAATCGCGTTCTGCGCCCGCGTCGTATCCGCGAGGATCTGGATGTCCTTCTCGGAAGGGATCGCATAGATCTTGTCCGCCAGGGCAACCGCCTGCTTCTGCGTGTACCCCATCGCAATCGCACTATCGATCAGCGCCTGTCGCCCCGTTTGCATGCGAGCGATGTAACCCTCCGTCGAGTTATCCAACGCCAACTGCGCCGCCGCAGCGGACTGCGAATCTGCCGCCAACCCAACGAGCATGGCCATGTTCTCGCGGCCAGCCTCAGTCGACTCATCCAACCCATACGCACCATCAGCGATGGCCTGACGCACCGCAGCCAGAGTCTCCTCGTAACGGATGTTCTGCGAGATCGCGTCCTGCCCAACCCCGTTCGCTTGGTTGATCGTGTCGATCAGCGCCATGAGCTGCGACTGGAGATCCTCAACCTCGCTCGCCTGATCCATGTACGCATCAGCGGCCGAGCGAGCAACGTCTTCCGCGTCGCCCATAGCCAGGTTCAACAGCGTCTGATCATCGGCGGCTTCACCCGACGCAGACGCCTGATCGGTCAATGCCCGCTTGAACGGCTCCATCTTGTCGATCAGAGCCAGCATCTGCTTCTCGTTCAGGTTTCCCTCGAGTGCGAGCAGGCGGAACTTCTCCTGCGCTAGCGGCAGATTGGACGATGCCAGGTCGCCCAGCTCCTCGCCGAGCTTCGAAACCGCGTTCGCCGCGTTGAGCACCGGACGAATGCTGTCCCCCGTGGCCTGAGCACCAGACGCCGCAAGATCCAACATCTCCGCCAGGCCCTCAACAGCCGACTCCGCAACCTTGATGTCAGCAGTCGAACCGAAACCCTTGCCGAGCGCCGCAGACAGAACCTCAGCCGCGTTCGACGCGGACACAAGCTTGTTGTCCGTGACCTCAGCCGCGTCACCCATGCTCTGCATCGCCTTGGTCAGCAAGTCCAAACCGGCCGAAGCAGCCGCGAACCCGAGCAGCGCACCGCCACCGATCCTGGCGAGCCTCCCAAGCTTTCCGGTCAAAGCGTCACCGTCGAGACCAAGCTGATTCAACGACTCCCGCAGCTCAACGAACTTCGGAATCGCGAGCAGCAGTGCGCCACCAGCGAGACCCACGCCCGCCGCCAACGCGGCCATGCCGATCCCAACCTGCTTAGCCCAATCGGGGAGGTCGTTGAACCCATCGACGAGCTCGGTGAGCGACTGAACCAGCCACCGCAGTGGCCCGTTCGCACCCTCACCCATGCTGATGAACGCCGTGTCCAGGGCGCCCGTCAGCGCTTCCCAGTCACCAACGAGGTTGTCCAGCCTGGTCGCGGCCGTCTCAGCCGCATACCCCTGGTCGTCGACCGCGGAAATCCATTCACGGATGCCCGACTCGCCCTCCTTGTAGATGACGTTCGCCGCACGCACAGCATCCGAACCAAACATCACCGACAAGGCCGCGTTACGCTGCTCCGGCGTCAGATCAGCCAACGCCTCCTGCAAGTTGCCGGCAAACTCCGCCAACCCAATGAAGTTGCCCGACGAGTCGTACGCCGAAACTCCCAGCTCCTCCATCTTCCGACGAGCCTCATCGGACTGTGGGGTGAGACGCTGCAACATCGTCTTGAACGACGTACCCGCATCCGAACCAAGAAGGCCCTGAGACGCGAACGAAGCCAGCGCCGCCGTCGTCTCCTCAATCGACAATCCCGTAGCCGCCGCAACCTGGCCGCCCTGCGCCAGAGCCTGCGACAGATCCCCAACGTCACCCATCGCCTTGCCCGCACCAGCCGCCAACAGGTCAGCGACATGCGACATGTCCGAACCCTCAAGGTTGAAGATCTTCAATGCCGTCGCCGCGATACCAGCCGCGTCAGCCACCTCAAGGCCACCAGCTGCCGCGAGATCCAGCGCCCCCGTCAGTCCACCGCCAAGGATGTCCCGAGCCGACAGACCAGCCTTCGCCATCTCCTCGATAGCGTTCGCAGACTCAGTGGCGGAGAACACGGTTGCCGCACCAGCATCAAGAGCCGCCTGACGCAACGCATCCAAGTTCTCGCGCGCGTCATCACCAGTCGCCGCAACAAACGACATCGCCTGGTCAAAATCGGCGAACTTCGCAACCGCCACACCCACACCAGCGGCAATCGCAGCACCCATCGCCACGCCCGCAGTACCAAGCGTCTGCATCGCCTGACGCGTCTGAGCAAGCTTCTCCGCCTGCGTCCCAACCGCGCGAGTTTCCTCCGCAGCCTCCCGCATACCCTTCCTGTAATCATCGACAACGGCCGACAGCCTGACCTTGACAACCCGTTCAGCCAAGACGCACCCCCAGGAACGCAAAAAGCCCCTACAGTGAGGGGCATGAAGTCGAAGATGGTGCGCGGGCTGCTCGTAGCAGCCGTCCTGTGCGCCACTGTGGCGATTGGTGTTTGGCTGACCTACGCGCTCAGCCGGACGCCCATGAACGATGCGGCGACCACTCTTGCTCTTGTCGCCGCCTTCATCGCGATCGTTCTAGCGGCAGCGGCCGGCGTGAGCGCCTTCAATCGTTCGAGTCGGTGACGCGTCGACGAACCGTCCAATGCAACGCGTGCAGGTTCGCGTCCGGATACTTCTTCTTGTATGTCTCCTGCGCGTCGTCGAGCGCCGCCTGAGCCCAATCCTTCTCGGGGCCCTCCACCTCGAACGCAAACTGATTGTCCGGGTCCATAGCCTCAGACATCAACACGCCATGAGAACCACGACGCAACCGCGAAACACGACGATCCTCAAGCATCGCCGCCACATCCCACGGCGAAAACTCCGGCTCCCGCAACGTGACCGACCGCAGCAACCTACCGGCACCGTCATACTCGTACGTCGTAACCTCGCCAGGCTCCCAACCGAAAAGCCTGCGAGGCGAAACCCCTAGTTCGCGGGCGAGGGAGACTTCCGGCCCGCTCGCGCTTTTCCCAGCTCACGCAACGCCCTCAACGACTCATTGATGTTCACACCCCAGATGGTGATCTCAATGTTGTTCCGCCACGTCGGATCCATGATCGCGAACCCCTCAGCCCACACCTCCGGGTCGATCTTCTCCCCATCAACCGTGATGTTCGGGTACTGGGAAGCCAACGCCTTCGGGTTGTACCCAACCTGCGCATCATCCTCACGACCAGGACGCGGCGGGCACGCACCGATCAGCGCATCCCACTGCTCAGGCATCACCTTCGACACCCCAACCGTGACCATCTCGCCGCCGAACTCAACGTCCAACGTCGACTCCCGCACCACCTCAAGCTTCTCGCGCTGCTTCGCAATCAACGCCCGAAAGTCAGTCATCTCACCTCTCACCGTCTCTCACCGAAGGAAGAACCTGGGCGGGGCCGGTGAGAGTAGCCCCACCCAGGTCGTCAATCACGCGACGAGAACCGCGTCCCGCTCCGTGGGCTTCGTGATGTAAATCGCGTACTTCGCCGTGTCCACACCGTTCTCAGTGGGAGCATCCGGACGACGCACACCAACCACACCCGTGATGACATCCGCACGCTGACCAACAGCATGCGTGTCAGCATTCGCAACAGCGCGACGCACCACGAACTGCGACTCCGCCTGCGACGCAGCCAGAGCCGACAGAATCCGGTCAGCAGAAGCCGCATCATCCGACTCCACAACCGTCACCTCAAGCGCCTCAGTCACCTTCCCCGGACGAGACAGATCCTGGATCAGCGTCAAACGCTTGTCCTCAACCGTCGCCTGGTTCACCGTGTGGTTCCAACCACCAGCAGTGATGCCGTAGGTGATCGGCTTCGCAGTGCCACCATTCAGAATCGCCACAGACTTCGCGTTCGACCCCGAAGGAAGGTTCGTGATCCGCCAACGCCCATCAGACTGAGTGCTCGCCGGTACAGTTTCAGCCGCCATAGCAGCCTCCTTTCATCTCCCCGTGAACCGGGGTTCGGTCACCCTTGGGGAGAGCCAAGGGGGCATAGAAAAAGCCCCACCAGGCGGCAGGGCTTGAAAGTTCAGTGAGGGTCAGGGCCGGCGGGACCAGAAACGGAACGAGAAATCCCGGTAGAACAAGTCAGCGGTACGGTCGTAACCGTCGCCCTCCTCCACATCAGGGACAAGAGTGATCGGCGAGCACGTTCGACCAGCAACCGCAAGCGTGTGGCCAAGCAACTGCTGAACCACGGGCTCCCCCAACGTGTCTAACGCAACATCCGACGTCGTAACCACCCGCACGTCATACGTGAACCGACGATCCGACTCGAACACGTTTACACCAGTCAGCCGCCCGTCGTCATACCGGTCAGGCTTCGACGACTTCGCCACCACATAGTTCGCACGAACAGTCTCATCACCGTTCTTCCGCACGATCGGGAACACCTTGCCCGCCAGAATCGGATGCTCCTCAAGACGAGCACGAAACGCCGCAAACTCAGCCTTCATCGCTCCACCTTGTCAATCACAGCCTCCGTGATCGCGATCTCAAGACCACGCACAAAGTCATCCTCGTTCGCCTCGAGAGCATCACGACCAGCATGCTGAGGCGCCGCAAGAACACCACCAGGCGCGTCTTCAAGGAAACCCGCCGAAGCGCCAGGGGTCTTACCCAGAGACGGACCAACCTCAGCCTCTATCGCGCCGCCCGGGTACTTGATCGTGTAATCCACTGCCGCCGCATACGACGCCGCATAGCCACGCGAAACAGTCGCACCCTGACGCCAGTCGTCCTTCACGCTCCGAGCCGTGACCTCGAGCGCCTTCTTGATGTTGCGGTTTGCCTCCGCCGGTACCCCACTCAGATCAGCAGCCAACTCATACAGCTCCGAGAAGTCATCAGCCATCAGCCCAACTCCTCCAACGGATACCGATGCGCCGTCACCTGACCCGCCACCGGAAACCCCTGCACACGAAACCGACGACCAACCAGCACCGGATCATCCGACCCAACCACCAGCACCTCATCGTTATCCCGCAACAACACAGTCCCAAACGGCACCGACAAATACGGCTCCTGAACCGTCACCGGAGTCGACGGCGCATCCGCATTCGTCACCTCACGCGAACCCCAACGGATACGAGCACGACCGGCAAAACGCTCCGTAACGATCTCCCAAGTGGGATTACCCGTCGTCTCATCAACGCCATCCTTGAACCGGCCAACCTGCACCCGATCAGTCATCCGCGACTCAGCCTCAGCACGCAACCCAGGAAGCGCCGCCGCAATATCCGAACCCAGGCTCACCATCCACCACCCGGCTCATAGATAGGGCCGCCAGCCATGTTCGTTCCGCACGAGCACGCACCGCCGAAGTAGATCGAGCACCACGGCGGGTGCGGGCGTGAATGGCTAACCATGTCGATCGCGAAGGCCCCCGAAGGGTCCGTGAGCCCGAGAAGGTTCCACCACTCGTCCTGGATGGCCACCCTCCCTCTACCAGAACGATAGGAACGGGAGGTTGTGCCATCGTCCACCGTGATGGAGACCTGCGTTGCGTCGTCAGGCTTCTTAACCTGCGCAACTACGGCCTCTCGGATCACATACTCGAGCTTCGCTTCGTCAATCGACTCGATGCCGACCCCAAGCTGATCTGCGCGGTTGTCGATGAGCATGGTGGCGTCATCTATCCACAGGTACCATTGCTGGTACTGGATCGAACCAGATACGGGGGCGACCACGCCGAGCGCAACCGCAATTGTTTCGGGAGTCACAGCCATGACCGCCCCCTCTCCGTTAGTCGTCCGACTTGTCAGCGGGCTTCCGCGGACGCGACTTGGGTGCCGCATCTGCGGGCTCCCAGTCGGCGCCGAGGCGCTTCGCAGTGTCGTCGGAGACGTTCACCACCGCTCCACTCGCCTTGTTCTTGAGTCGAGGCATCAGACCAGATCCTCGATGACCGCGAACTGGTCCGCGAACACGTACCACGCGAAGATGATCTCCGCACGGAACAGCACCTCGTTGTGGCCGGCAAGGTCGCGGCCGGTGTTGTCCGGGTCGCCGAACTCGAGCATCCGGAACGGGAACGTGCGCTGCACGCCCCAACGGATGCCCTGCTCGAAGTTGCCCACGATCGCACGAACCTTGTTGTCCGCCGCGTCGCCGTCCTTCGGCTTACCGGAAACAGTGCTCGAGACCGAAGCGCGGAGGCCCTCGAAGTTGGAGACGTTGGCACCAAGGCCAAGCTCCGGGTACTTCTTGCGGCCGTCAGCGTAGCGGGCCGTCGAGAGCTTCCACGCGTACTGCGGGTCAAGGGCCACACCGGTGGGGCTGTAGCCATCACCGATCACCAGACCCGCTGCCGCCTCGAAGTCGATGTCCGCGTTAGCGCCGACCTCAACACGGTTGGTGGTCGTGTTGAGGTAATTGCTCCACCCAGTGATCGCGTTACCCGTGCGAGGGTTGATGCGGTAGTAGGCGCCGAGGTCAAGGCCTCGAGCCAGCGCGCGAGCACACTTCTCCTCGAACTTGTCGAGGATTCCAAGCTGGTAGTCCTCATCGGCGATCTTGAACTCATCCGACGTGCGGAAGTTCACGACAGCCTTGTGAGGAACCGCGATCACCGAGCTCGGCTTGGCGTCGTCGGGGCTCTTGGCACCAGACTCCTCGACGAATTCGGCAGTCAGGTCGTCATCGAACGTGACGATGTTGACGTCACCGAATCGCATCGGCTCCTGACCCGAAAGGGCAGCGATGGTAGATCCGGTCTTGGACTTCTCGACGATCCCGTCCACGATCTGCGTGGGCAGGAGAACATCGGAACTGGTCAGCGTGACCATATGGGCCTCCTAGGCTTAGTCCCCACTGAGCGACTGAAGCCATTCGCGCTTCGCCGCATCCTTGGGAGAAAGGGTTGTTACGGTCTGTCTGCCCTCCTTGCGGGCGACGTTGCCGTTCTTTTTCTGATCTGCGGTGCGCTCCGCCAGCCTCTTGGCCTGGGCCTCGAGCGCTTCCGCATCGGAACCGGTAAGGAACAGGTCACGGTCCTCCGCGGAGATTCCGTGGCGCGTGGCGATCTCGGAACGCAGCGCGCGGGCTTCCGCCTCCGCATGCTTGGCCTCGAGCTCGGCAAGCTTCTGCTCTACCGACTTCGCGCCGTCCGCCTTCGCCTTCAGTTCCGCATAGTCGCCGAACTTGTTCTTGGCCTGCTGCGCAAGACGATCAGTGATGATCTGGTCAAGCTCAGCCTGCGTGAACGTCTTGCCCTGTGGCTGCTCGCCATCTTCCGGAGCCGTAGGGGCCTCGGGAGCAGGTGCGTCACTCATTGGTTCCATCCGTTTCTGTGCCGTCGCACGTCAGAACCCCGAAACTGTCGGGTACAGCTCGCCCGTGAGCGAGAAATCAATCCGGGTAGTTGCCTTCGAGGTAGTCGCGCAAGAACACACGCTCACGAGGGGATCGCCGCCGCTTCGAAGCCATGTACTGCACCGAGGAAGCCTCAGGCCCTACCTCTCCGCCCCTGAACACCGGAGCAGCCGTACACATGCAGTCGTCATGCGCCGCGAAACGAACCGTCGCCTCCCGGTAAACGGCCCCACGATCCGCGAGCATCCGACAGAACTTGCACGACTTAGCCCCACGCGTGATCCGCATCCACCCGACCGCCTGAGGATCACGCCGCCGATTCGACAACACCGTGTCCCTATACGGCCGCGCCATCTCAGACCGCATCAACTGCGCAAACCGTGCCGCCGCGAGCTCATCATCATCCGCCGACAACGGCTCAGACGCCCACACAACCCCCCGGCGAATCTTCACCGTCCGATCAAGAACCACCGGAGCCGCCGAGAACCGACCCGCCACCCCAACACGCGCATCATCGTAGAAATCCGCCGCCAACGCTGCAGAACCCTCCGAATAGAACCCGAGCACATCAGGCACCGTGTCCAACAACTGCACACGACGCGACTCCCACCGACCAGAAGAACGGCGCAGCATCCACCGCACCGTATCCTCCGCATCATCACCCAGCAGCGTCAGTTGCGCCTTCGACTCCAACGCGGTCACCATTCGCAACCTCCGCCTGACGAGCCTCGATAATCGACAACGCCGACTGCCGGCCAACCGCCTGACGCCGCTCCTGCAACGCCAAATCGATCTCCTGCTGAGACCAACCCAGCCGCCGCATCGCCACCGTCGTCTCCCTCACCCAATCGGGCAGAGAAGCAATCTCCTTAGCGCCCGCATCAGCCTGAGCCGCACGAGACAGATACATCGGACTGCGCCACTTCGCATCAATCGACGCCCAAGCCTCCGGAACCTCATCCAGACCGTTCTGAATCGCCAAAGCACGAGCAACCGCCCGCCTGATCGGAACCGACCAGTCATCCGTCGCACCCTCAGCCTCAGCAATCAGATCCTCACGAGACGCGTTGTACGCATCCGCCGACGTCGGATTCGCCATATCAGTCAACGCGAAAGCCGAATCCGGAAGGTCATACTCACGCGCCTCAAGCTTCGCCAACGCGTTCAGGTCAGCAAGGTGAGGGGCCGGCGACTGGGCCGCAATATGCTTCACATCAGCACGACCACCCTCAATCACGTCACCGCGGTCATCGACCGCATCCGGCAACGCCAACGCCCGCCCAAGAGCGATCTGCCACGACGCCTTATACGACCCGTCCTCGTTCTTGAACATGCCCTCACTGGCACCCAACAGAATCAACTGAGGGATCGTGAACACGTCCATGTGCGCCTCAAGCCGCACAAGCTCCCGCAACGCCGCATATTGATGCGAAATCGCAGCCGGAGTGATACGCGAACGCCCCATACGCTTCGACGTTCGCGGCTTGTACACCAGCGGATCAACCGGAACATGCCACGGGTGCTCAGACCGATCAACAACCCAACGCCCATCCTCAAGATCAGCGTTGATCGTCTCCCCATCCAGATACAGGACGAACCCCGTGATCCGGTTCCGCTCCCGAGACGTCACCGACAACAGATTGTCCAGGCGACGCTTCCGCGCGTTCCACTCCCCCGTCGCATTCAACGCATCCTTCGCGTGAATCAGCGCGGCCGGCTCATCCTCATCACCCTTCGTAGTGATCAGATACGAGATGCCATGGATCAGCGAATCAGTGCGCCCCTGAGACAACTCCGACAGCAGGAAGTTCGAATCCTCGAGTTCCTGCATACCCAACGCATCGAGGTCGCCGTCAGCCCACACCATCTCATCGAGATTGCAACGCCGCGCAAGACCATCAACGCCCTTGGCCGTCCACCCCAGAGCAAGACCCAACCGGTGATACTGCGGAGGGATGATCGAACCCACCTGCCGAAGCGCCGACTTCCCGTCATACAAGTCAGAACGCTTCCGGTTGTGATGCGTCTTATCCTTCAACTGCTTCGCCAAGAAGTTGACCGTCACAAGCTCGTCATCAGTCAAACCCGGAACACGGATCGCCTCATCAGTCACAGGATCACCGCCGTCCGTTCACTAGCCCTACGCCGCATCGGACGCTCCACGTCATCCTTACGAGCGCCCCACAACGCCAAAGTCGCCGACACCACGGGAGTGATATCCGACTCCTCGTCCTTCCGATTCCACGCCCAAGCACCAGCCAACGGACGCTTCCTCGCAACCGACAACGCCACATTCAACTGCAGCTGATCCGTATGCCGAACCAACGGCTCCGCAACCATCACCGCATCAAACAACTGCCCCGAAGCGATCGCCATGTCACGCCCCTCCGCCGCAGCCAACGTCACAACCACATCCGTGCCACGCAGATAATTCCGACCCCGACGTTCCTCAACCAGGCCCGTCATCTCATCCACAACAACCGCATGCAACCGGTTACGAGCAGCACGATCAGCAACCCAAGAAGCCACCCAATCAGTGCCCTTCTTCTGGTCATCGAGCTCCACATGCCACAACCCATCGGCACGCCGGCCAGCGAGAGCAACGGACGCCACACGACGGTCAGGCGCCACATCGATCGCCAACGTCAACCGCTCAACCGGCATCGACGCCGGATCAGCAGCCCGAGCCCACGACGCCGCATCGATAACCTCCGGCGTGCCCGCAGCATCCCAAATCCCCATCGCCTCACGACGAAACGAATCATCATCCGTCAACTGCTCACGCATCCGCTGCATCGACTCCAACGGAGTCCGAGACGGATACGACGGGTTCGCCTTCCTCCACTGCTCCCGATCATCCGGGTCAGCGTCATCATCGGCCGAGAACTCGATGTAGACCATGTTCTTGGCCTTGCCGCTCAGCGCCTTAAATCGCCGAGCGGTGAACTCCTCACCCGGATCGCTAGGCCGCGGCGGGGTCCCCATGAAGAACAACAACGCCCCAGTCGGCTGCAAGCTCGCGTTCGTCGCCGGCACCATGTCCTCAAGCGCCTTCTCCGAGAGAATCTGCGACTCGTCGAACACCTCAACGTCGACCGCATCGAAACCGCGGCCAAAACCCGCCTCGCGAGCACCGAACATGATCCGAGACCCGTTCGTGAACCAGATCTCCTGCTCACCGTTCGTCCGCCGAATCGCACGAACATGCGGCCAAACCTTCTTCCGGCGAACCATGCCCTGCATCGTCGTAAACGTCATCGAAGAAGTTCGCGTACGGTGAGCCGTCCACAACACCGTCATCTGTGGGAACAGGATGCACAACGCGATGATGATCATGCCGACGAAGAACGTCTTACCGACCTGGCGCGGAATGCTCAGAACAACGCCACCAACAGTCGCCGCATACTTACCGGACTTATCCAACCCCAGCGAGATCTTCCCAGCACCCTGCTGCCACGGATCGAATGTCACCCCAAACTCGGCACACTTCGGCTCAACCCGATCCCAAACCGTCTCGCGAATCGTCGGCGGGTAAACAACGTGACGGGCAGCCTCAGACAACCGCGGGCTCGAGCTAGATTTCGTCCGGGTCGAACTTCCCGTTGGGGACATCGGCGCCATGCTCAGCCTCCTGCTGCTTACGCGCGTCGATAGCCTCGATCTCCCGCACCGTCTCCATCAACCGCTTAGTCAACGCAGCCAAATCACGCGCAGGAGTCGAAGCATCCTCGACCGCAGTCGCAATACGATCCCTCGTCGCCTCCAACAAGTCCCGAGTCGTGCCGTTCTTCGCCGCATCAGCAACCGAACGCACGTTCGACGAACCACCATTCGAACCACTCACATGACCACCACCTTGTGGAAAAAAGGTCGGGGAGGGAGGACGGCAAGCCCCGGAGACCCGGCAGGGGTGGGCTGGTGGGGGCACTCCCCCTGGTCGTCGAAGCGAGGTTCGATGGTCAGTTGAGTGCACCTGATCTTTTGATGATTGGTGCGTCGAGTCGTGCGCGTTTCTTGCTGTTGCATCGCCAGTGCGCTGGTTGTGCGTTGCTGGTGTCGTGCCGTCCGCCTTTGTGGACGGGGATGATGTGGTCGGCGACGTATGCTTCGGGGTTTGGTTTGCGTGTTCCGGGTATGAAGTATGGGATGTCGTAGTCGATGGGTTCGCCGCAGAGTCGGCAGTTGCCCCCGATGCGGCGGACGTGTTGGCGCATGCGGTCTTGCATTGCGGTGTTGCGCCTGACCATGGTTGCCTCGCTACTGGTGACGAAGACCCAGCTGACGACTAGTCGGTGTCGCCTGGTGCTGCTGGGTCGCAGCAGAGGAGCATGGCGAGGATGCTGACGTGTTGTTCGTTGCAGGTGGTGCAGGTGTGGAGTGTGCGGGTCATCGTTGACCTTCTTTGCCTAGTCGTGGCCGATGATGGCTTTGGCCATGTTGACGTTCGACCAGCAGTGTTCGCAGAGCACGGTGGTTTCCGGCTCTGAGTACTCTCGGGCGGTATCGCGCATCTCCCTGGCCAGGAAGGGCGCTACCCGTAGGAGTGGAGACTGGTTTGTCGTGACGGAGAAGCTGACGCCCTCTCGTGAGGTGATCTCGATGGGCGTCAGGGACTCAAGAAATGCGGCCGCATCCTCAAGCAAGCGAACCTCGTCGTTCATCGTTGACCTTCTCTTACTGAGGTTTATGGGTGGTAACCCTCAGTAACGTCACTGTTGCTGAGGGTTGTGGGCGTGGAGTTCAGTCGTAGGAGAGTCGGTAGCTGAGCCGGCGCCTGCTCGGGTCGTACCCTGTTAGGTCGTCGTTGACACAGCATGCGTCGGCGCTTGCTTCGGAGTTCCAGCCCGTGCCGCAGTCTTCGCAGACGTGGGTATCGGTCATGTGTGTGCTCCGTGGATTCGGTTTCCGCAGGCGCATGTGATGGTCCCGCTGACCGGGTAGGTGGCGGGGCGTCCGCATCGTGCGCAGGCCGTGGCGGTCACTGTTCGATCCCGTTGATCCAGGTGCGCATTTTGGGTGTCCATCCGTCTGGTGTTTCGGGCTGGTCCGTCTTGTGGTTGAACGCCCAGTGGAGTGCGGGTTCGCGGACGATGTAGGCGAGGATGACCGTTGTGAGTGCGACGGCGGTCCATGTGATGGCGCGCATCATTCGGCCTCGCGGACGTGTTCGAGTGTCCGGTTGAGTTCGCGTGCTTCTTTGCGTCGGTGCCATGCGATGTGGCCGGCGAGTACGCGGTATTCCTCGGCTTGGTCGGTGTCGTTGCGGTCGATGGCTTCTTCGGCTTTTTGCCAGAGCCGTTCGATGCGGTCATCCATCGTCGTCGTTCCATCTCAGGATCTCTTGCTGTGCGACTACGAGTAGTCCGAGGTAGGCGGTCATGGATGAGTCGCCGGTTGCGTTCACGACGTATGCCGATCCGCCGTCTTGGGTGATGTAGGAGACGACGTGGATGCCGTGGGTTTCGACTGCGCCTTCGGGGAGCTCAATCGGCATGGCTTGTCCTTGTGTGTTCTTTCTGCCACCAGACGCATCCGTGCTCCATGGATGCGTCCTTGTGCGGACCGGCATGCCCGGCGGGTAGGTCACAGTAGAGCCGATCGTCAACTAGCTCAAACAGTTGTTCACACGACTCAGGCGTCATCGGGTACCCCTCCGAGTGCGTCGATCTCTTGATCGCTTGCGCCGGTAAGGAGTCGGATGGCCGAGCGCGTTGTGCCGTCGAGTTCCTGGAGCGCTTGAAGCACCGAAGCGTGGTTAGTCATCGTCTTCTCCGACGTGTGAGTCAACACTGAGCAGGAAGTCGCCCTCACCTTCGAGGGCTTGCACGGCCATTGCGTGCATGGTCTGTCGTTCGCTCTCCATGAGCGTGCCTTTCTAGGCGGGTGTGAGTTCTACGATGAGGGCGCCCATGTTGAGTGCGGTGTCTGCGTACTTGCGGGCGTGGTGTCCGCAGTAGACGAGTGTGCGGCCGCTGGGGAGCGCGAAGACTGCTTTGCCTCGGACGCTGGTCCCGCATGCGTCGCAGGTGGCTAGGGAGTAGTCCTCGGTGTCGATGCCATCCACATCAGCTCCAATCGTGGAGGGTGTGTGTTTCGCGACACAACTAAGAGTGTGTCGCGAAACACACACATGGTTCTGCCCACCGTTCCTCGACGCCGGTTGCCCTACATGTGTGGCTGTTGCCCTGTGGCTGTTGCGTGGGAGGTGGGAGGCTATGTGTTGGCGGTCCGTGTTGCTACCAACAGGTAGACCGCCAAGTGTTGGTGCCCGCTCAGACGCCGCGCACGATTGACATGCGCTGCGGTTCGAGGCTGAGACGCGAGTAACCACCGCAAGAGGTGCAGCGGAGCATCGTGTAGCTCAGCACGTTCGCGACATATCGCCGCGACGTCGGTTCCGTGTCAGAACCGCACCTGTTGCAGACGGTGAGCTTGTTCTTCCCGTCGACGAACAGTGCGGGGTGGTTCTTGATGTGCGGCCGGAACCAGTCGTAGAGGCCCTGAGTGGCGATCACGTCACCGGCGCAGTAGTCGACCAGGCGTTCCTGATCCTCGACGTTGCCGGCTACGGCGCGTTCCATCCGGTCACGGTCGTACTCGTCCGTCTTCGCGGGAATATCGAGGATCTGGCAGAGAGCGTTGAGCGACTTGAACGCGACGCCCGACTTGAATCGGCGGGCGACCTTGAGCGTGTCCACCGTCTTGAACGGCGGCAACGGGGGAAGGTTCGGTTTGTGCTTGTGCCCGATGCGGGGGAAGTACAGGTCACCCTCGAGCCACGGGATGTCCGCATTGTCGAGGTTGTGGCCAACGATGATGTCCGCAGTCGACATGAGAGCGTGGACACGTTTCAGGAACGCCCCACGCCCGCCCTTGTCCCACTCAGCGAGGCGGATCACCTCGGGGCTGTCGTACCACTTCGCACACACGATCGTCGTGCGCGGTTCACGGACCACCGTCTCATGGTGGATGTACCGCTTCTGCAAGTCGCGGCGTTCCCACCATGCCTGCTGAGTGATGCCAGCGACGCGTTCAACGTCGAGGATCAGGATGCGGTTGTTAGCCGCAGGGTTGATGGTGAGCCGGTCAGCGAGTGCCACGGTAGCCCCGCTCTCGACGCCACGAACCGAATGTTGTCACGCTCACCGCGGGGGCACCTTCGTTGGTGAGCTCGCGGAGTAGGTCAGCGTGTTCCCAACCGTTGTTAGTGACGGCGGCGAGTACCGCCTGTCTGTCCGTTTCGGTGAGGCTTGCGAGCCAGGCTTCCAGGCCTGACTTGGTGGGCTTGGGTGCGGGCGGTGCCGCGAGACGGGTTGAGAGCGACACTGGGGTCACCTTTCATAGCCGGTTTGGGCATAAGCCGTGAACATGCTCTGTGAAGTTATGAAGACGTGCCCCGGCCGCATGCAGCGGCAAAGCGATTGTCCGGTTCCTCCAACCGGGCCGGGGTCTTCTGCGAGGGTTGCAACTTCCCGTCACGCGATGCTGTGACGGCCTCGCATTGTCGGGGATGAGGGGGTCGAACCCTCACGTCCTTTCGGACGCGCGATCTTGAATCGCGCGCGGCTGCCAGTTACGCCAATCCCCGGTTGCTCGCCGCGGCTTTACCCGGACACGAGCGTTTGACACGACGGGTTGCGCGCTTTGTGAGAGCCGCCGGATTCCGGAAGTCTCACTGTGGGGCTGTCGTGTTTTTGTGGCACGCGCGTTTGCGTGCAGTGTCGCCGGCGTCGACCCGGCTTGTCCTCGACCGACCATTCGCCACGGGTCATTCCATGAGCCGACCGGGAGGAACAGAAAAGCCGCCCACCATAATGGTTGAGCGGCTGATTTCGGACACAACAATCCGAAGCAATATCAGGATAGCAGACTTCAGCCCATTTGTGCTACCGCTTCCTGAAGCGTGTCGATATCAATTTCGATGCCGAGAGATCGTCCGAGATCCTGTAGGCCTTTCACGCCGATCCAGACGGCCGCGCATTCCCGGTTGCGGCATTCGGCGGTGAACTCGTGTCCGACCCGGAAGGTGATTGTGAGGTTGTCGCTTGATTCCCCCTCCGCGTTGCTCACCTTGTCGGCTCCGCATTTTGGGCATTCCGTTCGACGCAGCGGGACAGTCTTCGGCGGTTCGATGAGATCCCACACTTTCGCCGCCCACGTGTCCGGGTACGACGAGAGGTGTTCGAAGGTGGTGTCGTCCATTGCACCCGTGTTGTGGAGCGTGTTGAGGCGTTCCCAGAAACCGCGAAGATCCAACTTGAGCTCGCCGGCACCCTGAACACCCCATTCCTGCAACCATGCCCGGGTGACGTCCTGCATGTGGATGAGCAGGTCGAGGGACTGGACGTCGAGGATGTTGCGGGTCGACGGCAACCCTCCCCCGCTTCCACCTTCCATTCCGGGTGCGAGCTGCCCGCTGAGCATGTCGACGAGGGCTGGGAAGTGTTGTTGTCTGGCCTGGTTGTCGACGGTTACGGTGAGTGTCCATGGTCCGATCAGTCGGGCCATCCCATCAGACAGTTCGGTCATCGTTTCTCGCTTTCCTTGGCTTGTGCGGCGTGTGCGTCCCAGGGCTCTTTGCCCCAGTCGGCGGGAGCGTCCACTTCGACTCCTGCCAGCCGCGCCGCGAACATGAAGTCTGCGACCGAGTCGCCCGTGGACCAGACGCGCCCGAACTCGACCTTGATGGTCTCCCATTGAGCGCGGGTCAATCCCAGAGTCATCGCAAGGATCTGGTACTGCAACCAGAAGTGCGCCTTGCGCACGTTCGCCAACGGATCACTAACCTGTCGCCGCTTCCTGAATAGTCCCACGTCAGAAACCGCCCTCGGATTGCGCTGCTGCCCCGGCTGGCATCACGGCCGCGAACATACTTCGGATCTCGTTGAGTACCTCGAACGTCAACTCCTCGTGGTCACCGAGTTGCGAAGCCGGAACGCACTGCTCGATGGCAGTCACAAACGTGTCTGTTTCTAGCTCAATCCGCATCTTGAACATCATGGGTTCTCGCTTTCGTGGCAGTTGCATGTGCAGGTGGGGTACACGCATCCGGTGTGGTCGCGGGTAGACGGGAACGCACAAAACCCCGACCGCGACATCACCACCCGCGACTCAGCCATAGTTCTGTTCCTGTTCGATGACGGGTGCGATCCAGTCGGCTATGGCGTAGATGAGCGTGTCCCCGCCCGCCGAATATGCCTCGGCGCTCGGGGTGCATGATTGCCGCGTCATTCGGGACACCACGGTCAGAACGTCTCGCGCCACGTCGTACGGGTCGCGGTCTTCCTGGTAGCCCGTGTGGATCACTCCGCCGACCGCTTCGACCATCGTCTGCTCGCTCATCGGTTCTCTCCCTGCTCGGCGACGGCGAACGCAGCACACAGAGCAGCACGGGCTTCCGCTCGGTGCTGCTCCTTGTCTGCCATCCGTGCGTCCTGCCACGACGCTCCGCTCTCGGCGACCGAGTGGATGGCACGCGCCGCGGCCTCGATCTGCGCGTCGGACGCTTCGCCCTGCGGCTCGGGGTGTCGTTCCTCCTGCACAAGCCAGCGCGGAATACTCCCGTCGTGCGTTTCGGGTTCGTCGCAGTTGCAGGGCGCGGGCCAATCACCGCAGAGGGCATCGGCTCCCCGCTCGGCGCTTGGCTCCGGCACCTCGGAACGACGGAAGACAGCAGCGAGGATGCGCTCAATCAGGCCGTCTCGGTCGGCGGTCGTCCGATACTCGAAGCGGATCTCCGGGTGGTCCCGGATGCTGAGCGGGACCGGGTCGTAGCCAATCGCGTTCTTCAGCGCTTCCCGCTCGTCGTCGGTAGCGGTGGGCGTGTTGTCAGAAGGGTGTGTCATCGCCGTAGCTCCCCGGTGTCGTCCATGCGTCGGTCTGGGTGGCGGGTTCGGGTGTGGGCGCCGGGCGAGACTGGCCCGTGTTCCGCAGCACCGTCACCCCATCAACCCACACGAGCAGGTCGTAGTACTTCTTCCCGTCGTGCTCACGTTCGACGGTCTCTTCCCGGCCGAAGAACGAGATCCGGTCCTTCTCACGGAACTGGGTCCAGTCGATGTTCTTGCCGCGGATGGTTCGGAAGGTGCGGCCCGTGGTGTCGTACCCGCCGGCGTCGTTCTTGCGGGAGTGGGGTTCGCTGGTTTTGAGTCCCCACGGGCCGTCTGTGCCGACGAGTACCTTGTCGACGAACGCGGATCGGACCTGAACATCAGCCATCAGTTGGCCTCCTTCGAGTTGCGGGTCTGGCGTTTCTTCCGCGCCAGCCGAATCTTGATCGTGCTTACGGCGGCGACGGTCAGGGAAAGCAGGAACAGCGCTACAGCTCCGGCAATGCCTGAGAGAATGAGCCAGCCGATGACGTCCCAGGGGTTCACGTGTTTCTCCTTGTGTTGATGGTTTCGTCGATGAGGTCAGGCCTGTATCCCGACCAGTGCCGCACCCCGTCCATGACGACAGGCGCGGACTGGTGGCCCATTGCTTGCAACAGGTCGGTGTAGTCGGCCGCAGCGACCTCCTTGACCGGGATGCCTGCGGTGTTGAACCTGCGGAGTGTGGCTTTGCAGGGTTGACAGTTGGGTTGGGTGTACACAACAACTTCGGTCATGCCCAATCCTCAGGATCTCGGTCCAGGAGCGTCCTGCACAGCTTGCATGTGACGTCGTCCGGGTAACCAGTCAAGAACTTGAAGGATGCGGGTCCGTTTGCATGCAGCGTTTTCGACCAATCCCCCACCCAGTGAACGAAACGCGTCTCCGTGTATGCCTCAGTCACGCGACCTCCCCATAACGTCGAACCAGCCATGCAAACCGGCCAACCTCCGACCTTGACCAAGGCTCACGGTCAGGGAACCAACGCTTGACGGTCGACCGGTCGACACCAACCGTCCTCGCCGCCTCCAAGAAAGAACAACCCTCGTCGAGCAAGCGTTCGACGAGGGCGCGATCACTGGGAGGGTGCGCAGTAGCGGGGGGTAGATGATTCACTCCGAGCCGGGTGCGCCACCTAGTGACGGTGCGGATGCTTACGCCGTACTTTTCCGCGATCTGAGTGGCGGTCATGCCGGATCGTTCGCAACGGAGGAAGTCCAGGTCGCGTTCTGCCTGTGATTCCAGGGTCATGTTTCGCTTCATTCGTCTCTCCTTCCCGTGCATGGGTAGCGAACACACGACCCATCCACAGCCCACTTATGACCCCCCGCGCACGGGTCAGCCTGTTCACGCATCGCCGCATCCCACTGCGCGTTGATCGTCGCCGTGTCCGCGACAGGTGGTTCGTCGTTCCACCGCTCACCGTTCAACCAGACGACAAGCGCCGGCACATACCTCTTGTCAGTCGTGTCCGTGTACGCCTTACCGAACCGGATGATGTCCGCCACCAGGGCGTCCACGTTCATCGTCTTCGCGAGGCTCAAGAACTTCGCCAACGAGCGCTTCTTCTCCGTCTTCTTCGGCCACCACTCATAGGCTCTTTCGAACTCACTCTCGAGCGATCGTTCGCCGATCGCGGGTAGGTGGTTGTCAGTCGCCAGTAGTAAGTAGTTAGTAGTAAGTAGTGGGGCCTTTTTTTCGGAAGGGTTCGGGGAACGGTTTGAAACCAACTCGGAAGGGTTAACCGAACGGTTCCCGAGCAGTGTTTGAACCTCTGGGAGAACGAACCCACGCCAGTCCGGGAACTTCTCGTGAAGCCGGTTGAGCTCGTGCACGATCACGCCCTTGAGGACCATCGAGTACACCTGCCCGTACGCGGTAACCATCGCCTTGGTGACGTTCGGCTTCTGCAACAGGCCGTCGTGCTTCAGGAACGACCGGATCAGCACTTCCTCTGTCTCCTCGTCGATCACCACGAACAGGCCGTCCACGAGTTCCTGCGCAGCGTCTTCGGTCTGCTTCGGGGTGCGGCCGGCTGCTAGTGCCGCGATCCGCTTAGGACGCCAATCGGCCACCCCCGCGTATGTGAGGGTGGCCGATGTGAGGAGCTGCAAGTACAGCAACTGGGCGTGTGGACTGAGGCTTCGGAAGTCGTCGTCGTTCCAGATGTCAGTCCGGATATTCGCTCTGTCACGTGCCACGGTTCCTCCTCATCGTTCTGGCGCCCTGTGGCATGTGCAGGTGTTGATGCGGCATGCTTCGTCGCCACCCCAGTTTTTGCCGGGGTGGCAGCGTGGGCAGCGACCGCATGCGGGCTGTTCGCGGGCGTACGTGGTTGGGATTGCGCCCGGTGCTGTCAGGTAACTCATGCGCCCCTCCTTCTCCTGATTGCTTGCAACGACTTCGCCGAGAACCCAGCCCAGATGCCGGTTGACTGGCCTGTACGTAGCGCGAACTCGAGGCACTGTGCTTGCACGGGGCATGTTTCGCGGCAGATGCGTTTCGCTTCGTCTGCGGTCGGTTTGTCGCCGTGGAGGGGAAACCAGAGGTCGGGGTTCGTGTTGGCGCATGCGGCCTGTTGCATCCATTCCTCAGGGGTCAGGTTGTCCTCCGTATACACACGGATCGTCATGGAGTCACCTTGCGCCGCGGCGATCGCGCCCTGTCCCGCATCTGGATGCAGGAACGGCAATGCCGGCGACCTCGATACCAGACGGCATCCTCGAAGGAATGGCCCCGCTTGCAGAACGGCTTGCGTTCACGCTGGGCACGCAAGTTCTCGGCGTGCGTCATAATCCTGAGATTGGCTACGGCGTTGTTGGACGTATCGCCGTCCGCGTGATCTACGTCCATTCCGACGACCGATCCGATGAACGCGGCGGCAACCAGGCGGTGAACATACTCCCGACGCGCTCGGCCAAGTTGAACGCTGAGATATCCGTACTTCCCGTTCGGTTGTGGGATAAGAACTCGCCCTCGCGGAGACTTGACGCTTCCGAAGTTGCTCACTTCGTATCCGGGCGATCCGGGAATACCAACCCACGATTCGCTCACGACGTAACCCCCTGTTCGAGCAAGATTGCGAATGTCTCGGCGGTCATGGCGACGTACTGCTGCGATGGATCGGTCGTTCCGCGTCTCTTGAACATGACGACTCCGATGAGTGCGTCGTCGTTGCCGCGTTCGGTTTCGGCTTCACGTACCCATGCGGGGAGGTTGTCGCGGCTGGTGTTCTTGCATTCGATGACTACGCGGTTGCCGGCGAATCTGACTCCGCCGATGTCTCCGCGGTCTTTGGTGCCTGTTTTCACGCGCCGGTCGATGCGGTCGTCGTTGAGTCTCTTGGCGAGCCAGTCTGCTTGTGCCCGTTCGAACGAGCTCCCGGCCTTCCTCGCGGATGCACGGTTGCGCGTCACGATTTCTCTCCTCGTGCGGGCGCAAGGTCCGGGTAAGGGACGGTGAGACTGATGCCGTTGCCGATCTTGATCGCCGCTCTGAGGCCAGTGGGTGAAGGGACGATGTGTTCGAGTTCGCCTTCGATAGTTGCCCTTACGCGGGCTCCTGGTTCGAACATGGGTGTCTCCTGGGGTGCAGTGAGGGCGCGCATCCGTGATCGGTTGCGCGCCCTCAAGTTGGGTCGTCAGTTTGTGAGCTGATCGGTCGTCAGTTTGTGAGTTCTGCCCGCCGCTGGTCGATCGCGGTTTTCACCTGGTTGTGGATGCCGATGCGTGTTGCGTGTGCGGCGATCTCGTCGAGTTTCACGGTGGTGGTTGCCTGGTTGATGGCGGCGTGTGCAGCATCAACCACCGACGGGTCCACGGGTGTCTCGGCGAGGGGCTGGACCCTCCACGGCTTGGGCGCACGACCGCGACCGGATGCGCGGATGGGCACGGACTGTTCGCCGTCGATGTGTGACAGGTGGCTAACTCGGATGCCACCCACGCGGTCTTTGCCGAACATGACGTCGGGGTCGTTGTAGAGGGTGACGCGGCGGCCTACCCACTGTTTCGCGTCGGAGCCCCAGCATCGGGCGAGCACGTCGAGCATGCCTTTGCTGGGTCGCCATACGCGGGGGAAGCCCTCGAGCGCGATTTCGGCCACCGTCTTGCCGTCGCGGACAGCCAGCCGCCCGCCAGCGGCGATGGTGAATGTGCGAGGGGCAACGAGTTCGATCGCGTCGAGCTGGTCGCTGTTCGGCGCCAGAGCATCGGTGATGTCCACGTTCACTCTCCCGCCGTTCGAGTCGCTGAGATCCATCGGATGATGAGCTCATCGTCATCGTGAGTCACCGTGAAGGTGTCGTCTCGCTCAGTTCCAGGAACCAGAGACCTGCGAGCGGCTCCAATTGCCTTCTCCACCTCCGCGACGTTCGTTGGCCACTCAAGCGAGATCTCCTGGTACACCTCAGTGCGTGTGCGTCGGTTGTAGGCAGCCATCAGAATGTGATCTCCTCGATGCTTGCCCGCCGTTCGGTCATGGGTAGGCCGTGCGTGGCGGTGGTGAAGTTGTTGACGATGTTGGTGACGTTGATCTCGAACGTCTCGGCGGCGGCGTGGATGGCGTCGATCCACCGCTGGTCGGGGTGGACGCGTTTGGCCCAGAGCGGGAGGCCGGCGCTGTAGGAGATGTAGTCACACCATTCGCGGCCAGACACGAGCATGCCCGCGTGCATTTGGGCCATGTTCTCGAGCGGCGGCAACCCTTTGAGTACGGTCTTGAGGTGTTCCTTGGGGCGCCGTGACTTGATCTCAATCAGCCCGTCATCTCCTACGAGTCCGTCCGGTGAGTAGCCGATGCGGTATGCCCCGAAGTCGCGGACCATGAACCCGACCTGTTCGACCGGTGCGAAGTGCTCGGCGTAGGCATCACGGGCGTACGGTTCGTCATCCGTGCCCCGCTGCATGTCCGCGGTCGGGTACACAAAGTCGACATGTCCGGTGATGCGTTCAGCGGCGAGCTGCATGGTGAGGCCGCGTGATGTTTCGTTGTCCGCAACCTTGAGTGTCGCCGGAGTGATGAGCTTTCCGACGGTGGACGCGGTGAGTAGGCCACATCTCGCGTCCAGCCATTCCTGTTCTCCTTGGACGAGATTCGAGTACACCTTGAGCGTCATGAGCTTTCTCCCAATCCGACCCAGCTCTGGCCGGTTGCTACAAGCTGGATGGCCGACGTGGAAACGCCGAATCGTTCTGCCATGGACTTCTGAGTTTCGGTTCGCTCGCGCCAATTGCGGCGGATCTCATTGACCTGCTCCAGCGTCAGCTTGGATCGCCCCTGAGTTTCGCCCCGCGGGTAAAGGCCCCGCTCCACCGCGTCCCGCGCGTTGTCTCTTGCGGTCCCAGTGATCAAGTGCGCAGGGTTGACGCACCTCTTGTTGTCACAGGTGTGACGGATCAGCATTCCTTCAGGAATCTCCCCGTTGGTCAACTCGTATGAGACGCGGTGCGCCCGGTCGGGTTTCCCGTTGAACCAGAACTGTCCGTATCCGTTCTTCTTGACCGTTCCGAGCCACGGCCAGCACTCCTGTTCAGAACCCTTGTCGACGTATCGGTAGAACCGGGCCACGACGGTGAATGGGCGCGTCGGGATCACTCCCGTGTTGCGCCATTGGGTGTAGTGAGAGCTGCACCACCCGCGGGTGCGCCTATCTCTGTCGCAGCCATCGACAGAGCAGCCCTGATCGAGCTCGGCGTACGCCGTGAGCGTCATGGCAACGGATCTTCCTGTTCGAGTTTGATGAGTGCGCTCGCGAGGTCAGCGCGACGTAGACACTCCGGATGGAAACAGTCCATGCAGTTCCCGCGCTGGATGAATGCGATTGCATCGTCGAGGGTCATGCGCTCATCTCGATTCCGGTGATGCCGAGGTTCTGGTAGATGGCTTCGTTGAGTGCTGCTCTGTATGCGTAGGCCCACATGAAGGAGGGGTAGATGTCGAGGACGTAGGTGCCGCGGTAGGCGGCCCAGCATCCGGATTCGGTGTGCGCGACACGGATACGGCTGGTCATGGCTGCCTCGCGTTCACGGTTCGACGGGAGTCATGGCCCTGCGGAAACGGAATCTGCTGCCGCCAAACCCAGGCGTCATCTCCGAAGTGCGCGCGGGAGCCGATCACCGCGGTTGGCCTGGGCGCCCTACCTCGAACGCATGAGTCTGTTCCGGATGCGCCGCACGTGGGACAAGGGATGCTCATGGTCGCCAACCTCCTTGGTCTTCGAGTCGTTTCTGTGCCACTACGGATTCCCAGTAGCGGACGTGGGATTGTGCGAGTGCGATGGCTGTGTGGTTGGTGCCGTGTTGGGTGTGGTTGAGGTATGCCTGTTCCTGCGCCAACCGGTCGAGTGCTTCATCAAGAGTCATGGCCTCTCCTCGCACGGTTGGGTTCGCGGCATGTCAGGCAGACGATGGCGAAGAAGGTAAAGAAGAGCCCCGTCAACCAGAGGGTTGCGGGGCTGTTGGGGGTGAACGCGATACACCCGAGGGAGAGGGCGGCGAGTGTGAACGCCGCAAACCTGACCGTCATCACGTTGTGGCCCCTTCGCGCCAGGCGGCGGCATCCGTTAGTGCTTCCGCGATCGTCGCCGCCGTGGTGTCATAGCCGGTGTCGTAGATTCGGGCGAGCCCGGCCGCTTCACGGAACGTTCGCGCCCTCACCTCGGCGTCATGAGCAGTCAGGGCCGCGTCGAACCGTTCTTCGGCGGTAATCACGTCGGCCTCAGCGGTGAACCTGTTCGCGTACTGCCGCCGGAAGTAGTGCATGGACGGTGTGTAGTCGTTCATCGCATGGCTTCTCTCTGTGTTTCGGTGAGGAATCGGACGGGCCGTTTGAGGATGACCCGTTCAACCTCGTCCCACATGTCCATCAGGCCGATACGCCACATTGTGTTGAGTTGTAGGCCGTCCGATAGTTCACGGAAGATGCGGTCATCCATCACGGTTCTCCTTTGATCGTGTTGACGGCGACCTGTGCGCGGCTGATCCACCATGCGTGGTCGTCGGGTTGGGTTGGTGGCCACGGGCAGATGGTCTCTTCGGGGTCGTCAGGGTCGGGCGCTTCATACATCGCCCTCGCTACCCGTTCGATCAGCTCATCCATGCGTCTACCCCCAGCAAGCCCGGCAGCTACAGTGAGGCACGAGGCGGCCTCTGTAGTGGCAGAGTCTCGATTGATTGAAGTGGCCCGGCCCACCGTGAGCGTTCGCTAGCTCGCATTTGTCGCAGCCTTCAACGGTGAACATCAGTGGCCTTCCTTGTGTAGTGCGCGTTGGTAGGCGGCCGTTTCGACCAGGAACCCCGCAACCCGCAACCGCCTATCCCGACGCGCCGCCAACAAACGACGAACGATGTTCATGGCCCTGCTCCTTTGCTTCGAAACCAAAACGGTGGGGGTCCGGGTAACCCCATGCACCCGAACCCCCACCACGCACGCAGCCCCACACCACGCACACCCCCCGCAACCACCCCAGCGGTGCAGGGACAACAAAAGAACCGGCCCCCAACATGGGAACCGGTTCAAGAACAGACGGGCGCTAAGAGCTACAACGGCAACTCTTCAACTCGGAAAGACACCGAGAAGCGCGCGATCGGCTCGTTCGTCTCCAACGAGTACTGCACGAACTGCACATCTAGAGCTTCATCGCCTTCACAGCCTTCGATAGACACCTCGTCATCCATCGCCGCATCCACATAGGCGAATGCCAACGCTTCCCGGAGGCGCTGGACAACCTCTGCCCGTTCGAACTTGCTCATGTCCTTCATCCTTCCATGTGGTTGAGAAGGGGGCTGATGCTGCAACATCAGCCCCCGGGTCGGTGGGAGTACGCGCGGATTCCCAACCGCGCAACAACTCAAGAAACCACCAACCAAGTGCCCGTGCGCCGATCCGCGAGCGCACGCACGAGCCAAGTACTACGAAACTTCCAGATCGTTCATGTCTCCTCCCCGGTTGGGGAGTTGTATGCCTCGGGGAAGTCGCGGCCGAAGTACATGTCCTTCACCTGCTCCCAGATGCGGAACGATCGCTCCCTCTTGGCGGGGTCCAGTGGCGCATACCACGGGTCGCCCTCAGAGGACTTCCGCCCCTCGTTGCCTTCGTTTGGAATCTGATCGTTCATGCTGCGACCTCCCAGTGCAGTACCTCTGCGTGCGCCCTGGGGAGTCGAACCCCAGCAAGGACCGTCAGCGCGTTCCGGGCCGTTCCTGACGAGTCGTAAGCGCACCCCTATGCGCCTCATCGCCGTGTAGCAGCAGACACCACATACGTGATGGAGAATGCCTGCCCCCGTAGCTCCCGGAGTAAAACTGAACTCCACACCCAACAGGCCCGCACTCATCTCGGAGCCCCGTAGTCGGTGTTCTGTGAAACGTCGCCTTCCTCAACCGGGCCCTGAGCGGGCATCGGCTTACGGTGTATCTCCTGCCCCGAAGGGGTTCCGGAAGACGACTATGTGTTGTTGTGGTGCCCCGTTTTTGGGTGCACTCGTCCGCGCTATGAGCGGTGAAGCCCATAGGCGGGAGCCGGTAAGGCCGGCTAGCGGTGACTCAAACCCGCTCGGGTCTTTCGGCTGGGCGAGTTCGCAGCCAGCGCTCGCCCTCTTCGCGCATGATCAGCGGCTTGGAGTCGACGTACGAAGCAACTAGCTCCCCACGCTCGATGTGCTGGCGAACCTTCTCGATCGACAAGTCGACCGCGACTGCGAAGTTCGGGATCGAGTACGCGAGCTTGTCGAGGGTGGGTGAGGTCATCCGAAGACCTCCCGTGCAGCACGAAGACCGCCGGTCGCCAGAAGCTCACGCACGGACACGTCCCTCTCGGAACGCACCAGCGCGTCGGCTTCACGGCGACCGGCGGTCAGTGAAACATCGTCGGCCTCGAAGGGCCTTCTCCTGGAGGGGATGTTCTTGGTCATGTTTGAACTCTAACAGGTCTTGTTTGACCCACGCAAGCACATCTGACACTTTTTTGGCCAATGAAGGATGCTGAGGGGCCTAGGATGAGGGCATGCCTCGTCCCAAAAAGATCATCAGCGACTTCGACGTCTGCCTCGGAAAGGTGGTGAAGTCGAAGCGCGTCAAGGCTGGGCTCACCCGTGAGGCGTTGGCGGATGCTGCCGGTATCGCCGACTCGAACCTAAAGCGACGTGAGGCCGGGGAGAACGAGATCACCGTCTCGGAGCTCGAGCGCATTTCGACGGCCGTGGAGGTTCCCGCGTTGGAGATGGTGGAGGAGGCGTTGAAGGACTATGGCGGGGTGGAGAAGTTGGTGGCCGAGTTCACCCGAACGTCGGAGCCTGCAACTAACGTCGACCCCGCCGACGACATCCCCTACATCGGCCGTGTTGTTCCCCCGCAGGGTATGGCGGCGAACGACGACCCGCGCACTCCCCCGAAGGAATGACATATGAAGGAACTGCTCGCCCATGCAGCGTCGCTGGGCGTGTCCGTTCATGTGGCTCATATAGATGGGCCGCAACGCGGGTTCTACGACGCTGACCGAAAGGTCGTCGTCTACGACTATGAGCTGACCCCGGTGGAGCGGGATACGGTTCTCGCTCACGAGTTAGGTCACGCGTTCTACGATCACCGCTGCTACGGAAATCCCCGGTTCGAGGAAGCCGCCGACTACTACGCCGCCTGTCTGCTGATCGACCCGGCCGCATACATCGCAGCGGAGTCCCTGGACCCGTCGATTGGCGCGATCGCTGAGGAGTTAGGTGTGGAGCCGAAGCTTGTGAGGGTGTTCGAGAAGAAGGCGCTCACGAGGCTTCACGGGGTGACATACGTGAACTCAAGGATGGGCGCCGGCCAGTACCGGTGGGTCGCTTTGTCCTGAAAATCGCGATGGGCTACACCCGCGGCTACACTCGGGGGAATCGCCCGTGAACGAAGAAAGCCCCTCTCCCAGTCGAGACTAGGAGAGGGGCGATGTAGCAGGAGCGGGGCTTGAACCCGCGACCTCACGATTATGAGTCGTGCGCTCTCACCAACTGAGCTACCCTGCCGCACGGCATCCGCATCGCAGATGCGAACTCCGAGCCCCGAGTCAGGATTGAACTGACGACCCCTTCCTTACCATGGAAGTGCTCTGCCACTGAGCTATCGGGGCGTGCTGCCCCTCGCGGGGCAACCACACGAGAATACCATCACTGTGGCGTCCTCATGAAATCAGGCCGGTCAGTACGACGTGCGTCCGGCGTTGGCACGGAGCCACGGCATCGGGTCGATCGTCGTGCCGTTGACGATGAGCTCGAAGTGGAGGTGCGCGCCGTAGGAGCGGCCCGTGTTCCCGGTCTTGCCGATGACGGTGCCGACGGTGACCCGGTCGCCCGCCTTCACCTGGAGCGAGCCGTACTGCATGTGCGCATAGTGGCTGGTGATGGTCTGGCCGTCGATCACGTGGTCGATGTAGACCGTGACCCCGTAGGCGCCGCCCTGCTCCGTGGCGGTGCGCACCACGCCGTCGGCGATCGCCTGGATGGGCGCGCCGTTGCCGGGGGTGAAGTCGATGCCCTCGTGCAGGCGTCCGCTGCGCATGCCATAGCCGTACGACATGCCGACGCCGACCATGAACGGCCACTGGATGGCGGCGTCGGGGTCGTTCGTGAAGACCTCGCCCGAGTAGTTGATGCCCTGCTCGGCCGCGACCTCGACGAGGGAGACCGTGCTGTAGTCGTCGTTGCGGGTGAGCGGTGCGTTCTGCACGTCGGAGGGCGCGACGAAGGCCTGGATCTCGTCCTTCGCCGACCCCGCGGCGTCGGCCGCGGCAGCGGTGACGAGGGAGGTGGAGGCCATCGACCCTCCGCGCGCGGCGGCGACGGCCTCGGCGGGCAGCGTCATGGAGACCGCGAGCAGTCCGGCCAGACCCATGACACCGACGGTCGCGCCGACCGTCACGAAGCGCCGGAGACGGCGGGGACGCGATGCGACGTGTTCGGCCGCCGCACCCTGCACGTCGGCGGCGCTGGCGAATGACGGGGCACTCGCGGCCGCAGCAGCGACGGTACGCACGGTGCCGGTGCTGCGGAAGGCGCGCGAGGCACGCTCGAACGCGTCTCCCTCGGCGTCGGCTTCGGCCACGAACGGCTCGGAGGCCGGCGGGATGACCTCGGCGCCTGCGGCCTCGGCGGGTGCCTCGTGCGTCGCCGCGAGGGGCACGGCGGGGACGTCGGCCACGGCGGGCGCGGGCGTCGCGGCGATGAACGGTTCGGCGGGAGCCTGCGGCACCGGCGGGACGTCGTTCGGCCGCTGACGTGCGGCGCGACGGGAGAGGGGTGCGACGGCGGCGAGCGCGACCACGGTCTCCGCGTGAGCGAGGGGTGCCGTCGTCCCGGTCGCCGGGGCCTCGGTGGCCGCAGTGCGATGACGGCTGGAGCGACGCGTGGGCGCAGCGGCAGCCTGGGGATTCTCGAAGGGCAAAACTAGTCTCTCGGTCGTTCGTGTTGCTCGGGGGCGCAATGACAGCTTTCACCTTCGGGTGGTGAAAGTAACGATCGGGTAAACACTACCCCGATCACCCTGGGAATGCCATGTATCAGTTCAGGTTTCTCAGCACAGGATCTCGGTGAGCCGCGCGTGCACGGCTGGTCCTCCGGCGATCAGCAGCGGCCGAGGGGAGTCGGTGTCGACGCGCGTCACGATGCCGCCCGCCTCGCTCACCAGGAGCGCGCCCGCCGCGAGGTCCCAGGGGGCCAGTCCGCGCTCGAAGTAGCCGTCGAGTCGACCAGCGGCGACGTACGCGAGGTCGAGTGCGGCCGACCCCATCCGCCGGAGGTCCCGCGCGATGGGCATCACCCGGCGCACGGTCGCGAGGTCGCCGTCGTGGGTCGCGGGGTCGTAGCCGAACCCGGTGGCGAGGAGCGCGCCGGCCGGTGTCTCCTGCGTGACCTCGAGGCGCCTGCCGTCGAGCCAGGCTCCGTGACCTCGAGCGGCGGTGAACGTCTCCCCCACGGCCGGTGCGTGCACGGCGGCGGCGAGCGCCTCCCACCGGCTCGGGTCGGGCTCTCCCTGGACGGCCGCGATGCTGACGTTGTAGGCCGGGATGCCGTAGGCGTAGTTGACGGTGCCGTCGATGGGGTCGACCACCCAGGTGATCCCGCTGTCGCCCGCCGCCGTACCGGACTCCTCGCCGAGGAAGCCGTCGTGCGGCCGCGCCGTCAGCAGACGGTCGCGGATGAGCGCCTCGACCTCGCGGTCGGCCTCGGTCACGATGTCGGCCAGTGTCGACTTGGTCGCGGCCAGGGTGACCCCCTGCTGTCGGCGTGTCCTGGCGAGCTCCCCCGCCTCCCGAGCGACCTCCGCGGCGAGCGCGCCGAGCTCCTGCTCCTGTGACACTGTCACGACGCCCGGTTCCCCGGCGCGGGAGGGGGCGGCGGGAACGCGGGAGGTTCGCCCTGATGCGGCGCGGGGGGCTCCGGCGCGGCGGGTCGGGGCGGCACCGGTGCGTCCGGTACCGGAGGGCCGGGCTGGGCCACCGGGGGTGCGGAGGGCGCAGCCGGAGGCGCGGGCTGCGCGACCGCGGCCTCGGGAACCACGGGGAACGCCGTGGTCTGCGGCTGCGGGAGAGCCTGCTGCGGAGCCGTCGGGTAGCCGGTGTAGTACGCGTTCCAGTCGGGCGAGCCGTCGGGCAGTGCGGGGAGCGGGGTGCGGCCGTCGGCGAACGTGGGCCACGCGGGAGCCGGGTTCTGCGGCGTCGGCGTGGCGGCCCTCCTCGGCGCGAAGAGCGCGTTCAGCAGGGGGATGAGCGTGGTGCCCACCGCGACCAGGATCGTGAGGGCGACCACGATGCGCCAGTACAGCTCGCTGTAGTCGAACGTGTTCGGGAACGCGAGGAAGAACACGAGCATCGCCACGAGCGCACCGAGGAACACGACCGTCACGATGAAGATGACGCGCGTGAAGGTGGTGACGTGGCGCTGCGCCGCCTTCGTGAACAGACGCACGTGCAGCAGGGCGAGCTGGAGCACTCCGATCACGAGCAGGAGTTGGAAGAAGCGCTCCGCCCCGAAGTAGATGCCGTCTTCCGGGAGCCAGATCTTCACGAGCCCCACCAGGAGCGCCACGACCCAGCTGACCATGCTCGCGAGCTGGAGCCAGTCCGGGCGGTTGGGGGCGAGCCCGGCCTCCAGGATCGCGATGCCGGCGAACGCGGCCAGGAGCAGGATCGTGAGGAAGGCACGACCGATCAGGCCGTTCTGGTCGCCGATCAGCACCCACACCACGCACACGAGCGCGGCCGCGATCAGCGCGCCGATCGCCACCCAGATCGAGCCTCGGATGAGTAGCGACATGTTCTTCTTCTCAGCCTGCGGCGGCGTGCTGATGTCCGGATGGGACATGGGGGTCCTCTCGTCGAGTGGCGATCGATGTCCACATCCTCCCACGCGCGCCGGTCCCGGTTCGGGGATCTTCGCGCCGTGCGGACGGACGCGAGGAAAACCGGTGGCTGGGGAGGAAGAGTCAGGCCGTCTTGCGCGCCGATGCCGCAGCGAACGCGGCGACCCGCGCCTGCGCGTCGGGAGTCTCGAGCGCGGCACCGATCGAGCGCGCCTCCTCCGACAGCTGCTCGACGAAGGTGCGCTCGGGCTGCGACCGCACCAGCCGCTTGGCCTGGCCATAGGCATCCGCGGCCCCGGCCAGCCAGAAGCGGGCGACCTCCTCGGCGCGCGAGCGCACGGCCTCCGCCTCCGCAGCCGCGTCCTCGCCCTCCACGACCTCGGCCACCAGTCCCCACTCCAGCGCCTCGGCCGCCGTCAGCAGCCGATCCTGCAGCACGAGCTGCAGCGCTCTGCGCTGACCGATCGCACGGGCCAGCTGCGCCGACACCGACAGGTCGGGCGTGAGACCGATGTTGGCGTACAGGCTCCCGAGCTTCGATCGTGCCCCGACCACGGCGTAGTCGGTCGCGAGCAGGATGCCGAGCCCGCCACCCGCCGTCGTACCGTGGGCGGCGGCGACCACCGGGATGCTCGACTCGGTCAGCGAGCGGATGCCCGCGTTGATCACCTCGGCGAGCGCGGTGATCTCGGCACCGGAGGCGCCCATCGTGGTCGCCATGTCGATCACGTCGCCGCCCGCGCAGAACGCCGGCCCCGCCGCGTCGAGGAGGATCGCCTTCACGTCGCTCCGCGAGGTGGCCTCGGCCGTGGCGTCACGCCAGGCGTGGGCCAGATCGGCGTTGAAGGCGTTGAGGCGAGCCGGACGGTTCAGCGTCAGCCGCGCCATCCCCTCGTCGACCGCGAACAGGATGGCTTCACTCATGGCGTCTCCCTCGAGCACAGGACGTGTGGATCCAGGCTAGCCGGACTCAGCCCTGCTCCCACACGCGGGAGACGAACCCCTCCATCCGGCGGCGCGTGCCGTCGAGGCGGAAGTCGGCCTGACCCGCCGCGCGGATCTCGTTCGGCGCGAGCGGATGCGCGAGTCGCACGTTCTCGTGACAGGAGAGGTCCGCGCAGATGTACGTGCCGAAGGAGTCGCCGCGAGCGCCGGCCTCGCCCGCCCGTCGCGCGGAGAACAGCGCGACCTGGTTGCCCGGCTGCATCGTGTGGCAGATGTTGCACATGCCGGAGCGCCCGCGACCGGGCTCCGACGCCCGCAGCACGACACCGACCACGCGGCTCTCGTGCTGGATCAGCACGTAGCCGCGCTTGCCCGCGCTCGGGTCGCGCCAGGCGAAGAAGTCGAGGTAGTCCCAGTCGACCAGGAGGAAGTCGTGCGGCATCTCCATGACGCGCAGCTCGTCCGCGTCCGCGTTCACGAACGAGGCCCGGACGTCGGCTTCGGTGAGGGCTCGCATCACTCCAGTCTAGGAAACGCCCTCGACGGCGGGCGCGGTCCGTGCTTCGGACGCACCGCTGCGCTCGCGGATGAGGAACCCGAAGCCGAACGCGATGAAGAACATCAGCACCCCGTAGACGGCTGCGGGGAGGCTCAGCTCCACCGAGCCGAGCACGGACTGCGCGATCACGATCGCCAGGGTCGCGTTGTGGATGCCGATCTCGAACGACGTCGCGATCGCCTGACGCTTGCCCACCCGCAGCATCCGCGGGATGAGGAATCCGACCGCGAGGCTGACCAGGCAGAACAGCACGGTGATGAGAGCCAGACGCGCCACGTTGTCGACCAGGAGCGTCCAGTTCGAGGCCACGGCGCCCGCGATCACGACGATCAGGATGACGACCGAGGCGATGCGCACCGGCTTGTCCATGCTCGCGGCGAACCGTGGCCAGAACCGCCGGATCAGCATGCCGAGCGCGACGGGCAGCAGCACGATCGCGAACACCTCGAGGGCCTTCGACCACTGCAGCCCCAGCGTGTCATCGAACGGGCGGAAGTAGGCGATCGCGAGGTTCGTGATGATCGGCAGCGTGATCACCGCGATCACCGAGTTCACCGCCGTGAGCGAGATGTTGAGGGCGATGTCGCCGCGGAACAGGTGGCTGTACAGGTTCGCCGTGGTGCCGCCCGGCGACGCGGCGAGCATCATCATGCCCACCGCCAGCACCGGCGGCAGCTGGAACAGCAGCACGAGCCCGAAGCAGACGGCCGGCAGGAGCACCAGCTGACACAGCAGCGCGACGATCACCGCCCTCGGCTGCTTGAGCACCCGCGCGAAGTCGCCGAGGGTGAGGCTGAGGCCCAGACCCAGCATGATGATGCCGAGCGCGACGGGCAGTCCGATGGTGGTCAACGCTGATCCCATGGCACTCAGTGTGGCGGACCGAGGGCCTCGGTGTCACGGGTTCGTGAGACGCGCGCCGAAACGGAAGAAGCCCCCGACGAGCGGGGGCTTCCGTGGTGGCGAGTGAGGGATTCGAACCCCCGAAGTCGAAGACGGCTGATTTACAGTCAGATCCCTTTGGCCACTTGGGTAACTCGCCAGAGCGCACCCGTCCGACTTCAACAGCCAACCGGGGGCACGAAGATCCATCATACCCGCACGATGCGGGGTCGAGAAATCGAGGCGTCAGCTGCCGTGCACCCCGCGGTCGGACTCGGCGAGCGACTCGGGCGTGCGCAGCAGACCGCCCTCGGCACGGCACGTCGCGGCCGCGATGTCCATGGCCCGTCGCAGCAGGGCGTCCCACTCCCCTGCGGCCTGCGGAGCAGCGGCGACCAGACCGCCGGCGACGGCGGCGAGCGTCGCATCGCCCGCCCCCACGGTGTCGACGAGGCGCCCGGGCAGCGCGGAGATCGGGGCCGTCGAAGTGCCGGCGTCGGACTCGAGCACCGCGCCGTCCGCCCCCGCGGTGGCCAGCACCGCGCGCACGCCGAGCCCCCGGAGACGGGAGCGCAGCACGTCGAGGTCGCCGTCGTAGAGCACCGCCGCGTCGTCGGCGCCGACCTTCACGACCTCGGCCTGCGCGGCCAGACGCTCGAAGCCGCGCACGAACTCGTCGCGGTCGCTCAGCATGCCCGTGCGCGGGTTCGGGTCGATCGCGAGGCGCGCACCGTCCAGGGCGGCCGCGAGCGCGTCGACCTCGGCGGGAGCGTCGAACGGGAAGCAGCTGACGACCGCGAGGTCGGCGTCCGCGATCGCGGCCACCGCCTCGTCCGAGTAGCGGATCGTGCGCTCCTGGGCGGCACGGTTGAAGACGTAGCTCGGCTCGCCGTTCGCGGCCCGGGTCACGACGGCGCGCGACGACCCGTGCGGCGCCGCGCTCGCGATCAGGCGCACGCCGTGGTCCGCCACATACTCGCGGATGTGCGCGCCTGCGACGTCTTCTCCCACCATCGCGATGAGCGTCGTGGGGATTCCGAGCCGCCGCAGACCCACCGCCACGTTCAGGGCGGCTCCGCCGACGAACTCGCGGACGCCGCTGTCATCCCGGATCTCGTCGATCAGGGCGTCTCCGATGACGACGGCCGAGCCGCCGGGGGAAGTCTCAGTGCTCACTCGCCGACCCTACCGCGCCCGCCCGCGCTCCGGAGCGCTGCCGAACTGCGCGCCCGAACGCGGCGAGGGACGACGAAGGCCCCGGGCGATGCCCGGGGCCTTCGTTCACTCAGTCACACCTCAGTTGTAGGTACCGGGGGTGATGTCGTCCGTCGAGAACGCGTCGAAGTCGACGTAGCCGAAGTCGCCGTCCGCGTACGCGCCGTCGGATGCGAAGATCCGGTTCGGGTAGCGCTCGCTCTTGGCTTCCTCGGTGGCCTCGACCGTGACGTCGCGGTACTTCGAGAGACCGGTTCCGGCGGGGATGAGCTTACCGATGATGACGTTCTCCTTGAGACCGACCAGCGGGTCGCGCTTGCCCTCCATGGCGGCCTGCGTGAGCACGCGGGTCGTCTCCTGGAAGGACGCGGCGGACAGCCACGACTCGGTCGCGAGCGACGCCTTCGTGATACCCATCAGCTCCGGGCGACCCGACGCGGGGCGCTTGCCCTCGGCCACGGCCTCGCGGTTGATCTGCTGGTAGCGCTTCAGGTCGACCATCTCACCCGGCAGCAGGGTCGTGTCGGCGTGGTCGACGACGGTGACCTTGCGGAGCATCTGGCGGACGATGACCTCGATGTGCTTGTCGTGGATCGGCACACCCTGCGAGCGGTACACGCCCTGCACGCCGCCGACGAGGTACTTCTGCACCTCGCGGGCACCCATGACGCGCATGACCTCCTTGGGGTCGAGCGTGCCGACCTGCAGGGGCTGACCGACCGAGACGTGCTGGCCGTCCTCGACGAGGAGCGTCGCACGCTTCAGCACCGGGTAGACGACGGGCTCGTCGCCGTTGTCGGGCGTCAGGATGACCTTCTTGGCCTTGTCGGTCTCGTCGATCGTGATGCGGCCGTCGGCCTCGGCGATCGGCGACGCACCCTTGGGGGTACGGGCCTCGAACAGCTCCTGCACACGGGGCAGACCCTGCGTGATGTCGTCGGCCGACGCGGAACCACCGGTGTGGAAGGTACGCATCGTCAGCTGGGTACCGGGCTCACCGATCGACTGGGCCGCGATGATGCCGACGGCCTCGCCGATGTCGACCGTCTTGCCGGTCGCGAGCGAACGGCCGTAGCACTGCGCGCACACGCCGACGGCGGAGTCGCAGGTCAGGACCGAGCGGACCTTGATGGTCTCGACACCCGCAGCGACCAGCTTGTCGATGAGCACGTCGCCCACGTCGTCGCCGGCCGAGGCGAGGACCTCGCCCGCCGCGTTCACGACGTCGGAGGCCAGCGTCCGGGCGAACACCGAGTTCTCGACGTTCGCGTCGCGCACCAGCTCACCCTGCGAGTTCGGCGCGGCGATCGGGAGCTCGAGGCCCTTCGACGTGCCGCAGTCCTCTTCGCGGATGATGACGTCCTGCGAGACGTCCACCAGACGACGGGTCAGGTAACCCGAGTCGGCGGTACGCAGAGCGGTGTCGGCCAGACCCTTACGGGTACCGTGCGTCGCGATGAAGTACTCCGCCACCGACAGACCCTCGCGGTACGAGGAGATGATCGGACGCGGGATGATCTCACCCTTGGGGTTGTTCACCAGACCACGCATACCGGCGATGTTCCGGATCTGCAGCCAGTTACCACGGGCGCCCGACGACACCATGCGGTTGATGGTGTTGTCCTCCGGGAAGTGCGCCTTCATCGCGGCCTGCACCTCGTCGGTCGCCTCGGTCCAGATCTTGATGAGCTCCTGACGACGCTCGGCGTCGGTCGTGAGGCCCTTCTCGTACTGGGACTGGACCTTCGCGGCCTGCTTCTCGTAGCCCGCGACGATCTCCGCCTTGTTCGGCGGGGTGAGGATGTCGCTCAGCGCGACGGTGACACCCGAACGGGTCGCCCAGTAGAAGCCGGCATCCTTGATGCGGTCCAGCGTGGCGGCCGTCTCGACCTTGGGATACTCCTCGGCCAGCTTGTTGACGATCTGCGACAGCTTGCCCTTGTCGGCCTGCTCGCGGACGAAGGGGTAGCCCTTCGGCAGCGCGTCGTTGAAGATCGCCTGACCGAGCGACGCGTCGACCAGACCGTGCTTCTCGTAGCCCTCGGGAGCCTCGCCCTCCAGGAAGGCCAGACCCGGGATGCGGATGCGGACCTTCGCCTGCAGGTCGAGCGTGCCCTCGTCGTACGCGAGCTGCGCCTCACCGACGGAGCCGAACGCACGGCCCTCGCCCTTGGCGCCGGCCTTGACCGTGGTCAGGTGGTGCAGACCGATGATCATGTCCTGCGAGGGCAGGGTCACCGGACGGCCGTCGGACGGCTTGAGGATGTTGTTCGACGCGAGCATCAGCACGCGGGCCTCGGCCTGAGCCTCGACCGACAGCGGCAGGTGCACGGCCATCTGGTCACCGTCGAAGTCGGCGTTGAACGCCGCGCAGACGAGCGGGTGCAGCTGGATGGCCTTGCCCTCCACGAGCTGCGGCTCGAACGCCTGGATGCCCAGACGGTGCAGGGTGGGTGCACGGTTGAGCAGAACCGGACGCTCGCGGATGATCTCCTCGAGCACGTCCCAGACCTCGGGACGCGTGCGCTCGACGGCGCGCTTCGCGGCCTTGATGTTCTGCGAGTGACCCAGGTCGATCAGGCGCTTGATGACGAACGGCTTGAAGAGCTCGAGCGCCATCTGCTTGGGCAGACCGCACTGGTGCAGCTTGAGCTGCGGGCCGACCACGATGACCGAACGGCCCGAGTAGTCGACACGCTTGCCGAGCAGGTTCTGACGGAAACGACCCTGCTTTCCCTTGAGCATGTCGCTCAGGGACTTCAGCGCACGGTTGCCGGTACCGGTGACGGGGCGACCACGGCGGCCGTTGTCGAACAGCGCGTCGACGGCCTCCTGCAGCATCCGCTTCTCGTTGTTGACGATGATCTCGGGGGCGCCGAGGTCGATCAGGCGACGGAGACGGTTGTTGCGGTTGATCACGCGGCGGTACAGGTCGTTCAGGTCGGAGGTCGCGAAGCGGCCACCGTCGAGCTGCACCATCGGACGCAGCTCCGGCGGGATCACCGGAACGACGTCGAGCACCATCGCGGCCGGGCTCATGCCGGTCTCGAGGAACGAGTTGACGACCTTGAGGCGCTTGATCGCACGGATCTTGCGCTGACCCTTGCCCTCCGAGATCTGCAGGTGCAGGCTCTCGGCCTCGGCGGTCAGGTCGAACGCGGCCAGGCGACGCTGGATCGCCTCGGCACCCATGTAGGCCTCGAAGTACTGGCCGAAGCGGTCCTGCAGCTCGTGGAAGACATCGTCCTCCGGGCGCAGGGCACCGACCTCGAGCGTGCGGAAGTCCTCCCACACGCGCTCCAGCTTCAGGATCGCCTCGTCGGCACCCTTGCGGATGAGCGACATCTCCTTCTCGGCGGCGTCCTTGACCTTCTTCTTGGCGTCGGCCTTGGCACCCTCGGCCTCGAGAGCCGCGAGCTCCTCCTCCAGCTTGGCCAGGCGCTCCGCGATCTTGGCGTCGCGGCGGTCGCCGAGCGTCTTCAGCTCGAGGCGGATGTTGTTCTCCTGCGTGCCCAGGTCGCGGTGACGAGCATCCTCGTCGACCGAGATGACCATGTAGGCGGCGAAGTAGATGACCTTCTCGAGGTCCTTCGGCGCCATGTCGAGCAGGTAGCCGAGGCGCGAGGGCACGCCCTTGAAGTACCAGATGTGGGTGACGGGAGCGGCGAGCTCGATGTGACCCATGCGCTCACGGCGGACGGAGCTCTTGGTGACCTCCACGCCACAGCGCTCACAGACGATGCCCTTGAAGCGGACGCGCTTGTACTTGCCGCAGGCGCACTCCCAGTCACGGGACGGGCCGAAGATCTGCTCTCCGAAGAGACCGTCCTTCTCCGGCTTGAGGGTGCGGTAGTTGATGGTTTCGGGCTTCTTGACCTCGCCGTAGGACCACGCGCGGATGTGGTCTGCGGTCGCCAGGCCGATGCGAAGCTCATCGAAGGTTGTGGACTCGAGCACTAGTTCTCCTGTGTCGGAAATTCTGTTTGAGAAGTCTGCTTCGGTGAGCCGGGGACACGGCGGTCCCCGGCTCCCGAAGGATTAGATCTCGTCGATCGAGGCGGCCTCGAAGCGGCTGGAGATGTTGATACCGAGTTCCTCTGCGGCGCGGAACGCCTCGTCGTCGGTGTCGCGGAGGTTGACCAGCGTGCCGTCGGCCGAGAGGACCTCGACGTTCAGGCAGAGCGACTGCATCTCCTTCATGAGCACCTTGAACGACTCCGGGATGCCGGGCTCCTGGATGTTCTCGCCCTTGACGATCGCCTCGTACACCTTGACGCGGCCGAGGATGTCGTCGGACTTGATCGTGAGGAGCTCCTGGAGGGCGTACGCGGCGCCGTAGGCCTCGAGGGCCCACACCTCCATCTCACCGAAGCGCTGTCCACCGAACTGCGCCTTACCACCGAGCGGCTGCTGGGTGATCATCGAGTACGGACCGGTGGAGCGGGCGTGGATCTTGTCGTCCACCAGGTGGTGGAGCTTCAGGATGTACATGTAGCCCACGGAGATCGGCGCCGGGAACGGCTCGCCGGAGCGGCCGTCGAACAGCTGCGTCTTGCCGCTCGAGTCGATCAGGCGCAGGCCGTCACGCGTCGGGAGCGTCGAGTCGAGCAGACCGGCGATCTCCTCCTCGCTGGCGCCGTCGAACACCGGGGTCGCGACCTTGGTGCCGGGGGCGGCCTCGAAGGCCTGCTCCGGCAGCTTGGCGGCCCACTCCGGGGTGCCCTCGACCTTCCAGCCCTGCTTCGCGATCCACCCGAGGTGGGTCTCGAGCACCTGGCCGAAGTTCATTCGACCCGGGATGCCCAGCGGGTTGAGGACGATGTCGACCGGCGTGCCGTCCGAGAGGAACGGCATGTCCTCGACGGGCAGGATCTTCGCGATGACACCCTTGTTGCCGTGACGGCCGGCGAGCTTGTCACCCTCGGTGATCTTGCGCTTCTGGGCGATGTAGACCACGACGCGGCGGTTCACGCCGGAGCCGAGCTCGTCGTCGCCGTCCTCGGCGTTGAACTCCTTGACGGCGATGATCGTGCCCTGCTCACCGTGCGGCACCTTCAGCGACGTGTCGCGGACCTCGCGGCTCTTCTCGTTGAAGATCGCGCGGAGCAGGCGCTCCTCGGCCGACAGCTCGGTCTCACCCTTCGGCGTGACCTTGCCGACGAGGATGTCGCCGGGGCGGACCTCGGCACCGATGCGGATGATGCCGCGCTCGTCGAGATCCTTCAGCAGCTCGGGGCTGACGTTGGGGAGGTCACGGGTGATCTCCTCCTTGCCGAGCTTGGTGTCGCGGGCGTCGACCTCGTACTCCTCGATGTGGATCGACGAGAGGGTGTCGTCCTTCACCAGGTCCTGGCTCAGGATGATGGCGTCCTCGAAGTTGTAGCCCTCCCACGTCATGAACGCGACGAGGAGGTTCTTGCCGAGGGCCAGCTCGCCGTTCTCGGTGGCGGGGCCGTCGGCGATGACCTCGCCGACCTCGACGCGCTCACCGGCCGACACGACGACCTTCTGGTTGTAGGAGGTGCCCTGGTTCGAGCGGTCGAACTTGCGCAGGTGGTACTCCTGCGTGCCGCCCTCGTCGAGCATGACCACGACGCGGTCGGCGGAGACCTCGGAGACGACACCGGCCTTCTCGGCGGTGATCACGTCGCCCGCGTCGATGGCGGTGTAACCCTCCATACCGGTGCCGACGAGCGGCGAGTCGCTGCGCAGCAGCGGCACGGCCTGGCGCTGCATGTTGGCGCCCATGAGCGCGCGCTGCGCGTCGTCGTGCTCGAGGAAGGGCACGAGCGAGGTCGCGACCGACACCATCTGGCGCGGCGAGACGTCGATGTAGCCGATCTCCTCCGGCAGGAACAGGTCGACCTCACCGCTACCGCCCTTGGGGCGCGCGAGCACGTGGCTCTCGCGGAAGCGACCCTTCGCATCGAGCGGCGCGTTGGCCTGCGCGATGTTGAAGTCGACCTCCTCGGACGCCGTGAGGTAGTCGATCTGCTCGGTCACGACACCGTCGACGACCTTGCGGTACGGGGTCTCGATGAAGCCGAACGAGTTGATGCGCGCGAAGGTCGCGAGCGCACCGATCAGGCCGATGTTCGGGCCTTCCGGGGTCTCGATCGGGCACATGCGGCCGTAGTGCGAGGGGTGGACGTCACGGACCTCGACGCCGGCGCGGTCGCGGCTCAGACCACCGGGGCCGAGGGCCGAGAGGCGGCGCTTGTTGGTCAGACCCGCGAGCGGGTTGTTCTGGTCCATGAACTGCGACAGCTGCGAGGTTCCGAAGAACTCCTTGATCGCGGCGACGACGGGGCGCACGTTGATCAGCGTCTGCGGCGTGATGGCCTCGATGTCCTGCGTGGTCATGCGCTCGCGGACGACGCGCTCCATGCGGGACAGACCCGTGCGGACCTGGTTCTGGATCAGCTCGCCGACCGCGCGGATGCGACGGTTGCCGAAGTTGTCGATGTCGTCGGTCGCGAGACGGATCTCCGTCTTCTTGCCGCCGCGGATGCCCTCGAAGGTCTCCTCGGTGCCGGCGTGCAGACGCACCAGGTACTTGATGGTCGCGACGATGTCCTGCACCGTCAGCACCGACTCCGTCAGCGGGGTGTCGAGACCCAGCTTGTGGTTGATCTTGTACCGGCCGACCTTGGCGAGGTCGTAGCGCTTCGGGTTGAAGTAGAAGTTGTCGAGCAGCGCGCGGGCGGCCTCGGCGGCCACCTGCTCGCCCGGACGCAGCTTGCGGTAGATGTCGCGCAGCGCGTCTTCCTTGGTGACGATCGTGTCCTTCGCGAGCGTCTCCTCGATGGAGGTGTAGCCGGCGAACTCGGCCAGGATCTCCTCGCTGGTCATGCCCAGCGCCTTGAGGAAGACCGTGACGGACTGCTTGCGCTTGCGGTCGACGCGCACGCCCACCTGGTCGCGCTTGTCGATCTCGAACTCGAGCCAGGCACCGCGGCTCGGGATGACGCGCGCCGAGACGATGTCCTTGTCGGAGGTCTTGTCGGGCGTCTTGTCGAAGTAGACACCGGGCGAGCGGACGAGCTGCGACACGACGACGCGCTCGGAGCCGTTGATGATGAACGTGCCCTTGTCGGTCTGCAGGGGGAAGTCGCCCATGAAGACCGTCTGCGTCTTGATCTCACCCGTGAGGTGGTTCATGAACTCGGCCTCGACGTACAGCGGCGCGGCGTAGGTCTTGCCACGCTCCTTGCACTCCTCGATCGAGTACTTCTCCGGCTCGAGGTACGGGTTCGTGAACGACAGCTGCATCGTCTCGCCGAGGTCCTCGATCGGGGAGATCTCCTCGAAGATCTCGCCCAGACCGCTGTTCTCGTTCACGTCGGTGCGACCGGCGGCCTTCGCCTCGGCCACGCGCGCCTTCCAGGCGTCGTTGCCGACGAGCCAACCGAAGGACTCGGTCTGCAGAGCGAGAAGGTCGGGGACCGTCAGCGTGTCGGAGATCTTGGCGAACGAAAGACGGGAAGCTCCGCGTCCGTTCTTGGTGGTGGTGGATGTGGATGCGTTGGGAGCAGCAGCCAAGGGAATAACCTCCGTGAGCCCCGCAGGGCTTCTCGATTCCTTTGTCGTCAGGTGGAGTTCGCGCTCGAGAGCTCAACGGATGCCGACCACCATATGAGGGCAGGGAGGAGCGAGCGCAACTACCAACTATACCCACGATTCCGCGACATGGCAAGCACAGTCCTTGACCAATCTCAGAACCTGCGGTATTGGCGCTCGCTCCCCCGTCTCAGGACGCGATGCCGAGCTCGTTGCCCGGGATCGAGGCGAGCAGGCGCCGCGTGTAGGGGTCGCGCGGATTCGTGAAGATCTCCTCCGACGTGGCCGCCTCGACCAGCTTCCCGTCCTTCATCACGCACACGTAGTCACTGATGAGCCGCACCACCGCGAGGTCGTGCGAGATGAACAGGTAGCTCAGGCCGTACTCCCGCTGCAGGTCGCCGAGCAGCCGCAGGATCTGGTCCTGCACCAGCACGTCGAGCGCCGACACCGGCTCGTCGCACACGATGAGGTCGGGCGAGAGCGCGAGCGCCCGGGCGATCGCGACGCGCTGACGCTGACCGCCCGACAGCTCCGACGGGTAGCGGCGCAGCATCGACTGCGGCAGCGCCACGTCGTCGAGCAGCTGCCGCACGCGCTTGCGACGGTCGGCGCCACTCCCCCGCCGATAGAACTCCAGGGGCTCGGCGATCAAACGCTCGATCGTGAACATCGGGTTCAGGCTCGAGTACGGGTCCTGGAAGATCGGCTGCACGCGCTGCCGGAACTCCTTCGTCTCCGCCCTGCTGAGCGTCGAGACGTCCTTGCCCTCGTAGCGGATGAGTCCGCTGGTGGGCTCGATCAGCTTGAGCAGCATGCGGGCGGTCGTCGTCTTGCCCGAGCCGGACTCCCCGACGATCGCGACCGTCTCGCCGCGCGGGATCGCCAGCGACACGTCATCGACGGCCACGAAGTCCTCGTGCTTGCCCCGCACCGGATACACCTTCGTGAGGTTCTCGATCTCGACGATGTGGTCGCGCGGCTTCTCCTCCGCGGGCTGCTCCGCGGCGGACGTATCGCGCACGAACGCCTCCGGCCGCAGCCGGGCGACCGCGACCGAGGGCGCCGCCTTCACGAGCGACTGCGTGTACGGGTGCTGCGGGTCCTCCAGGATCTGCCGCGCGGGCCCCTGCTCGACCACCTTGCCGCGGTGCATCACCACGACCCGCTCCGCCCGCTCGGCCGCGAGACCGAGGTCGTGCGTGATGAGCAGCACCGCCGTACCGAGCTCGCGCGTCATCTCGCCGATCTGGTCGAGGATGGTCTGCTGCACCGTCACGTCGAGCGCGCTGGTGGGCTCGTCGGCGATCAGCAGCCGCGGCTTGCACGCCAGCCCGATCGCGATCAGCGCGCGCTGGCGCATACCGCCGGAGAACTCGTGCGGATACTGCTTCGCGCGGCGCTCCGGGTCGGGCAGGCCCGCGGCCGTGAGCGCCTCGACGACCTTCCCCTGCACGTTCTGCCGCGTGGCCAGGCCGTGCGCGAGCAGCGTCTCGGCGACCTGCGTGCCGATCTTGGCGACCGGGTTGAGGTTCGACATCGGGTCCTGCGGGACCAGGCCGATGTCGCGCCCCCGGATCGTGCGCAGCTCGTTCTCCGAGGCGTGCGCGATCTCGCGGCCGTCCAGGCGGATACTGCCCGCCGCGACCTTCCCGCCCCCGGCGAGCAGCCCGATGATGGCCATCGCGGTGGTGGACTTGCCCGACCCGGACTCACCCACGATCGCGACCGTCTCGCCCGGTCGGATCTCCAGGTCGACGCCCTCGACCGCGTGCACGACGCCGTCCATGGTGGCGAAGTCGACCGCCAGTCCCTCGACCGACAGCAGCGGCTCGTCCGACATGCGGTCCTCCCTCGCGGCGCGCGCGGCGCCCTCGTCTCGCGTGTTCATCGTGCCCTCGTCCTCGGGTCCATGGCCTCGCGCAGCGCCTCGCCCAGCAGGGTGAAGCCGAGCGCGGTGACCGCGATGCAGATGCCGGGCAGGAACGCCAGCCACGGCGCGATCGCCAGCTCCGCCTGGGCGTAGGTGAGCATTCGCCCCCACTCGGCGGTCTCGGGGCGGCCGCCGCCGAGCCCGAGGAACGACAGCGCCGCCGCGTCGATCACCGCGGTCGCCAGCGTCAGCGTGCCCTGCACGATCACGGGGCCGATCGCGTTGGGGAGCACGTGCGACATCGTGATCCGGCCGCGGCCGAGGCCCAGCGTCTGCGCCGAGAGCACGTAGTCGCTGGAGCGCTGCTGCAGCATCGACGCCCGCAGCAGCCGCGCGAAGATCGGCACCTGCGAGGCACCGATCGCGATCATGACCGCGAACGGCGTCTGGCCGAGGATCGCCGCGATCGACACCGCCAGCAGCAGGTTCGGCACGGACAGGATGATGTCGACCACGCGCATGATGACCGTGTCGACCCAGCCGCCGAACGTGCCGGCGATGAGCCCGAGCAGCATGCCGCCGACGAGCCCCATCGCGGTCGAGACGACACCGATGAGCAGCGACGCCTGCGCGCCCCAGATCAGCTTCGAGAGCACGTCGCCGCCGAAGCGGTCGAGCCCGAGCGGGAACTCCGGCAGCTCGCCCGGTCCGGGGATGTGCGTCGGGGTGATGAACTTCGCGCCGGGGAGCGCGGTCTCCGGATACGGGGCGATCACCGGTGCCAGCAGGGCGATCGCCAGGAAGACGAGCACGATGACCGCGCCGATCCATGCGGTCGGGTTGCGGCGGAGTCGACGGAACACGTCGCTCCAGAAGCCGCCGCCGTTCTTCAGATCGGCCTGGGCGATCGCGACGGTGTCGATGCTTCCCCCGCTCTCGGCGGAGGGTCCCTGTGCGGGTGGGAGGGCGATGCTCATGCGACCGCCTCCTTTCGGACGATGAGGAGGGACATCACTGCACCCTCACTCTCGGGTCGATGAAGCTGTAGGAGACGTCCACCGCCAGGTTGATCAGCGCGTACGCGATCGCGATGAAGATGATGAAGCCCTGGAGCACCGGGAAGTCCCGCGTGAAGATGGCCCGCGCCAGGAACGAGCCGATGCCGGGGAACGCGAACACCGTCTCGGTGAGCACCGCCCCCGAGATCAGCAGTCCCGTCTGCAGACCGATCGTGGTGATCACCGGCAGCATGGCGTTGCGCAGGATGAAGCGGCTGCGCAGCGTCGACGAGCCGACGCCCTTCGCGCGCCCGGTGCGGACGTAGTCGGCGTTCTGCACCTCGAGCACGCTCGCCCTCGTGATGCGCACGATGATCGCCAGCGGGATCGTGCCGAGCGCGAGCGCCGGGAGGATGAGGTGCAGGATGGCGTCCCACGCCGCGTCGAACTCGCCGGTGATGATGCCGTCCCACACGTAGAACCCGGTGGGATGCGTCGCGTCTATCCGCGGGTTCTGCCGCCCGTCGGACGGCAGCCAGCCCAGCTGCACCGCGAAGACGTACTTGAGGATGAACGCCAGGAAGAACACCGGGATGGTGATGCCGATCAGGCTCAGCACGACCGAGGCGTGATCGGTGAACTTGCCGTGTCGCCGCGCGGCCCAGTAGCCGAGCGGGATGCCGACGCCCACCGCGAAGATGAGCGCCATGACGCTCAGCTCGATCGTCGCGGGGAACCGGCGGAAGAACTCCTCCACCACCGGACGGTTGGTCTGGATCGAGGTGCCGAAGTCGCCCTGCAGCAGGCGCGTGATCCAGATGAAGTACTGCTCGATGAGCGGCTTGTTGAAGCCGTAGAGCTCGTTGACCCTGGCGATCGCCTCGGGTGTGGCCTTCTCGCCGAGGAGGGCGACCGCGGGGCCGCCGGGAAGGGCCCTGACCCAGGCGAACAGCAGGATGCTGAGCCCGAACAGGGTGGGGATGAGGAACAGCAGTCGCCTGCCGATGGTGCGCAGCACGAAGATCTCCGTCGATCAGGCCCGTCGTCTCGCTCCGCTCGTTCAGGGACCGAACCGGGATGGTTTCCCGATCCGGTCCCTGAGCGAGGAGCGGAGCGACGAGACGAAGGGGTCTCGGTCGGTCAGGCCGTTACTTGGTGAGGACGATGTCCGTGAAGACCTCGTCGTTCACCGGGCTGGCAGGGTAGCTCTTCACGCGCGGGTCGAACGCGAGCGTCGGAGCCGGGTGCGCGAGCGGGACGCCGGGGATGAACTCCGCCACCATCTCGTTGATGTCCTCGTACAGCGCGGTCTGCTCCTCCAGGTTGGACACGCCGCGAGCCTCGGTCAGCTTCTGGAACAGCTCCGGGTTGTCGAAGCCCCACTCCGAGCTCTGCTGGCCGAAGAACACGCCGACGAAGTTGTCGGTGTCGTTGTAGTCGCCCGTCCAGCCCAGCAGGTGGATGCCGTGGTCGGAGGTGCCGGTCGTGCGGTCGAGGTACTCGACCCACTCCTCCGACACGGGGGTGGTCTCCACGCCGACCTCGGACAGCTGCGACGACAGCACCGTGAAGATCTGCTCGGGGTCCGGCATGTAGGGACGCGACACGTTGACCGGGTAGTTGAACGTGAGCTTCAGCGGGTTCGACTCGTCGTAGCCGGCCTCCGCGAGCAGGGCCTTGGCCTTTTCGGGGTCGTAGTCGTAGGTCGTGACGTCGGGGTTGTAGCCGTTGACGACCTCGGGCACGAACTGCGTGGCCTTCTGCGTGCCCTCGGGCAGCACCTGGCTGATCAGCGCGTCCTTGTCGACCGCGTACGAGAGGGCCTCGCGCACCTTCGGGTCCTGCAGCTCGGGCACGGCCTGGTTGAACGCCAGGTACAGGATCGTGAACGGCGGGCGCGACACCATCGTGAAGCCGTCGTCCTCGAGCGCCTTGGTGTCGGCGGGACCGACGAGGTCGTAGCCGTCGATCGAGCCGGACTCGAGCGCCTGGCGGCGGGCCGTCGGATCGTCGATCGTGCGGAAGATGATCTCGTCGACCTGACCCGCGTCGCCCCAGTAGTCGTCGTAGGCCTTGAGCGTGACCTGCTCGCCCGGCGCCCACTCCTCGAACTGGTAGGGGCCCGTGCCGACCGGGTGGCCCATCGCGTACTCGGACAGCTGCGGCGCCTCGGCCGACCCGCCGACCTCATCGGCGCCGAACTCCTGCATGGCGGACGGGCTCTGCATGCCGAACGCGGGCAGCGAGAGCGAGGCGATGAATCCGGCGAACGGCTTGTTCAGCTCGATCGTGACGGAGTTCTCACCGTCGGGCGTGCACGACTTGTAGACGGCGTCCGCGGGGTTCGACGCGTAGCCCTTGAAGAGCTTGTTGTAGTAGTAGCCGAACGCCTCGGAGGCGGCCAGACCGGTCCAGTTGTACCAGCGGTCGAAGTTGTAGCAGACCGCCTCGGCGTTGAACGGGGTGCCGTCCTGGAAGGTCACCCCCTCCTTCAGCTGGAACGTGTGCGACATGCCGTCCTCGGACGACTCCCACGACTCCGCCAGCAGCGGCGCGGGGTCGGCGGTGCCCGGCTCGGTGCCCACCAGACCCTCGAAGATCTGGCGGGAGACGCGGAACGTCTCGCCGTCCTGCGCGAACGCGGGGTCGAGGCTCGCCGGATCGGACGACGCGGCGAAGACGAACGTGCCGTCGACGTCGCCCGAGCCCTCCGAACCGTTGTCGCCGCGCTCGCTGGCGACGCATCCGGCGAGAGCGAGAGCCGCGATGGCCGCTCCGGTGACGGCGACGATCCCTCGCCGACGCATGGCTGACTGGTGCATTGTGTGACCTTCCCTGTCGGGCGCTTCGATGCGCGTACCCGGGGCGTCGTCGCCCCGGAGACGGTGATTCCTCGAAGGTACCCAGCCGGATCGCGGATGCCAAATAGCCGGAGGTTGCGATCCGGTATCGACACGCGCGGGACTCGGGATCGGGTACCGTCGAGAACGTGCCAGAGTCCACCCCGCTCGCCGTCTGCTTCGGCGAGGGCATGGTCGCCCTCGTCCCGGCCACCGCCGGTGCCATGGAGATCTGCCGCACGTTCGACCGGTCGCTCGCGGGCGCGGAGTGGAACACCGCGATCGCGCTCGCCTCGGCGGGAGTCGACACGGCCGTGGTCTCGCGCGTCGGCGACGACGGGTTCGGCCGGTTCCTGACGGGCGAGCTCCGCGCCCACGGCGTGGACGACAGCGCGATCGAGGTCGATGCGGACGCGCCGACCGGGCTGTACGTCAAGGAGCTGTCGCCCCGACCGGACGGCACGGTCGAGGGCACGATGCACTACTACCGGGCAGGGTCGGCCGCCGCCGCACTGTCTCCGCGCACCCTCGAGACGCCCGCGGCCGCTGCCCTCCTCGCCCGCGCCGCGCTCGTGCACACCTCGGGCATCACGCCAGCCCTGTCGGACTCGGCCGCCGCCGCGCAGGATGCGCTGTTCCGCGACCACCGTCCCGCTCACGCGCTGCTGAGCTTCGACCTCAACTGGCGCCCGGCGCTCTGGCGCGGGAGGGAAGACCACGCGAAGCGCCTGCTGGGCGGACTCGCCCGCGACGCCGACGTGCTGTTCTGCACCAGGCCGGACGCCGCGGCGGTGTTCGGCACGAGCGACCCCGACGCCCTCCGCGCGCTGTTCCCCGAGCCGCAGTTCGTCGTGGTGACCGACCCGGCCGGCGCCGTGGCGTTCGACCGCGGGGATCGCGCGCAGAGCGACGCCCTCGACGCGCCCGTCGTGGAGACGATCGGCGCGGGAGACGCGTTCGCCGGCGGCTTCCTCGCCGGGGTGCTCGCCGGGCTCTCGCTCAGCGGCAGCCTGGCCCGTGCGCACCGCATCGCCACGCGCGCGATCGCCAGCACCCGCGACCACGTGGACTGAGCCCCCTGCCGCCACCCCCTACGCGCGGCGCGGACGGCGCGGCGGCACGGCATCGTGCGTGCGCTGCAGGGACACGGCCACCGGCTCCCCGCGGTGCTGCACCACGCGCACGAACAGCACGTCGATCAGGGCGAGCTGTGCGATCCGACTCGACATCGCCGCCATGCGATACGGCGACTCCTGCGCCTGGCTGAGCAGCACCACGTCCGCCACCGCCGCGAGCGGGGAGTCCGCATCGCTGGTCACGGCGACCGCGAGCGCTCCGGTGTCGCGCGTCACCTCCAGCGCCCTGACCGTCTCGGCCGTCTCCCCGCCGTGCGAAAAGGCGATCGCGACGTCCTCGGGCGAACGCAGCGACGCGGTCGTGATCGCCAGGTGCGGATCGGCGGAGTGCGACACCGAGCACCCGATGCGCGACAGCTTCAACTGCAGATCCTGCGCCGTCAGCGACGACGCCGCCTGACCGAACAGGTCGATGTGGCGGGCGGCCACCAGCGCACGCGCGACCCGGTCGAGGGCGGCCTCATCGAGCGCACGGGCGGTCTTCTCGATCGCGTCGATCTCCTGCGCCGCGAGCTTCGCCGCGATCGCGCCTGGCCCGTCGTGCGGATCGATCGCGGTGGTGTCCAGGCCGAAGCGCGCCTGCTGCGCCTGGGCGAGCGTGACCGAGCGGGCGACCGCGACCCGCAGCTCGCGGTAGCCGCTGAACCCCAGCGACTGGGCGAACCGCGCCACGGTGGACAGCGACGTGCGGCACAGCTGCGCCAGATCGTTGATCGCGAGGTCGACGACGAGCGTGGGGTCGCCGAGGATGGTCTCGGCCACGCGGCCCTCGGCCGCGCTCAGCCTGGGCAGGGAGCGCCGCACCGTGGCCAGAACGTCGTCGTCCATGCGCTGATCCCGTCTCAACCGGCGGTGGTCGACCTCTGCCGTAGCGGGAAGCGACCCAGGAGTGCCTCCCGTGCGGTCTGCGCCCCGAGCCTGCTGGCCGCCCCGACCTCGACGGTCGGCAGGGGAAGCGGCGTGCGGGCGGGGAGCCCGACGTTCACCACGACCGCGTGCGGGTCACGGGCGGCCGTGCGCTCCACGAGGGCGCGCTGTGCCGGTTCCGCGTCGGGCCGGTCGACCAGGACCACCGTGGCGCCCGGGGCCGCGACGACCTCGGCGATCACGTCGTCCTGCTCCGTCACGGGACGCGCGGCGACATCGAGCCGGACGCGCACACCGTCGCCCGCGAGGGCGCTGGCCACGTACGACGCGGCGCTGTCGACGGCGAGGGTCGAGCGACGGCGGGCGTCGATCACCGCGAGCGCCTCGGCCGACTCCGGCGCCGCGCCCACGAGGGTCACCGCGCGCCGGGCGATGTCCTGCGCGTCGAAGCCGTCCACGGGCTGCTGCCCGGCGTGCTCGCGGGCGGCCTGCGCCTGCAGCTTCGCGGCGAGGGCGGCCACGCGTCCCGCGGCCTCCTCCACGCGCTCGCGCGACAGCGAGCCGTCGCGCAGCGCAGCCACGATCCCGTCGCGCGCAGCACGGAAGTCGCGCAGATCCTGGTCGGGCAGCGCCGCCTCGCCGGGGTTGGTCGGATTGCCGATGCACAGCAGGTCGACGCCGGCGGCGAGGGCGCGTGCCGCGCCGCCGCCGAGCCCGACGGTCTCGCGGATCGCGGCCATGTCGAGCGCGTCGGTGATGATCACGCCGTCGAAGCCCCAGTCGCGCAGGATGCCGAGCACGCGCGGGTTGAGGGTCGCCGGAGCGTCGCCCCACCCGGGAACTACGATGTGCGCGGTCATGACGGCGTCGACGCCCGCCTCCACCGCGGCACGGAACGGCTCCAGGTGCTCGCGCTCGTACTCGTCGAGGTCGAGGTCGATCCGGGGCAGCGCATGGTGCGAGTCGACGTGGGTGTCGCCGTGACCCGGGAAGTGCTTCACGCACGCCGCCGCCCCGCCGTCCTGGATGCCGTCGAGCATCGCGACCGCGTGGCGCGACACGAGCTCCGTGTCCGCGCCGAAGGACCGCACGCCGATGACCGGGTTGCGATGATCGGTGTTGACGTCGGCGACCGGGCCGAGCACGACGTTCCCGCCCACCGCCCGCACGCGGCGGGCGAGCTCCGCACCGGTGCGCTCCGAGGCGACGAGATCGTCGAGCGTGCCGAGCTGCGCCGCGCCGGGGAGCGTGGAACCGGTGGCCGACTCCAGGCGCGTGACGCTGCCGCCCTCCTCGTCGACGCCGATCAGCGCCGCGGGGTTCGCGTCGAGGATCTGGGCGCTCAGCGCCGGCAGCCCCTCTCCGACGTTCTGCCCGAAGTACACGACACCGGCCAGTCCATCGCGCAGCTCATCGAGAAGCCACGCGGGCGCCTCCGTACCGAGGAAGCCCGGCCACAGCACGCCGTTCGCCAGGCGCTCCAGTTCGTCGGTCATCCCTTCACCGCCCCGGCGACCATGCCGGCGGAGAGCCGACGCTGCACGATCACGAAGAAGATCATGACCGGCACGGTGATGATGGTCGATGCGGCCATGATGCTGCCCCAGTCGTTGGAGTAGAGGCCGAAGAACGACTTGAGGCCGATCGACACCGTGTACTGGTCGGTCTGGGCACCGAGGATCGTCATCGCGAAGATGAACTCGTTCCAGGCGGTGATGAAGCTGAAGATGCTGGTCGCGACGAGACCCGGCATCACCAGCGGCAGCAGCACCGAGCGGAACATGCGCCACCAGCTGGCGCCGTCGATGTACGCGGCCTCCTCCAGCTCGACGGGCACGGCGGCGACGAAGCCGCGCAGCATCCAGATGCCGAACGCGAGCGACAGCGCCACGTACACCACCATCAGACCGATGATGCTGTTGAGCAGGCCGAGGCTCTTCACCTGGAGGAACAGCGGGATCACGAGCGCCTCGAGCGGCACCATCTGCACGACCAGGATCATCATGAGGATCGTGGTGCGGAACTTGAAGCGGAAGCGCGCGACGGCGACCGCCGCGAGCAGGCACACCAGCGCGCTGACGAGCACCGTGACGAGCGCGACGATGGCGGAGTTGCGCAGGTAGGTGCCGAAGCCGCCCTCGGTGAGCACGAACGCGAAGTTGTCGAACGTGAACTCCTGCGGCAGGAGCGACTGCCCACCGCTGGAGGCCTTGCCGTCGAGTGCGCTGGAGACCATCCAGTACACGGGGAACAGCGTGAAGATCAGGACGGCGGCGACGCCGATCCCGAGACCGATGCGGGAGCGGAGCCGGGGGCGCGGGTTCACAGCTCGTCCTCCTTCATGAGCGACCGGATGTACACGATCGTGATGCCGATCAGGACGAGGGTGAGCAGCACCGCGAGTGCGGCGCCGAAGCCGTAGCGGTTCTGCCCGAACGACTCCACGTACGACCACACGCCCAGGTTCAGCACCTGGCGGTTGCCGCCGCTTCCGCCGGGCATCAGGTAGACCTGCGCGAAGACCTTGAAGTCCCAGATGGTCGACAGGATGATGACGACCGAGAACACGGGCTTGAGCGTGGGGAAGATGATCTTCCAGAACCGGCGCCATGCACCGGCGCCGTCGAGGGCCGCGGCCTCCAGCATCTCCTTCGAGACGCCGAGGAGCCCGGCGAGGACCGTGATCGCCACGAACGGGAAGCCGTGGTGCACGACGTTGAGCAGCACGATCGCGTAGAACGACCACTGGTTGGTGAACCAGTTGACCTGGCCGTCGATGAGGCCGAGGTCCTGGAGCACCGAGTTGAAGATGCCGCGGTCGGCATCGAAGATGAACGTCCAGACGTAGGTGCCGGTCACGGCGGGCATCGCCCACGCGACCATGATGCAGCTGGACACGATGGTGCGCCACACGGTGCCGAGGCGCGCGAGCAGCAGCGCGACCAGGGTCCCGAGTGCGACGGTGGTGAACACCGCGACGGCCGCGAAGCCGACCGTGTTGGGGAGCACCACCGTCCACAGGGTCGGGTTGGTGAGCGCCTCGACGTAGTTGTCCAGGCCGATCCAGTTGTTCTCGCCGGTGTTGATCTCGCGCAGTCCGTAGTCCTGCAGCGAGTAGATGAACACCTGGACGAGCGGCCAGAGCATGAGCACCGCGAGGATGATCAGCCCGGGCGCGAGGAGAAGCCAGGGACGGGCCGTGACGAGCGAGAGTCCTCGCTTCTTCCGGCCGCCGGCCACGGAGGCGGAGGTGGACTCCGCCTTCGTGGCCGGCAGTGGCGCTTGCACCATCGACATGGAAGGAGTGGTTCCTTACTGGTTGAGCAGTTCGGTCATCTCCGCAGCGGCGTCCTTCGTCGCGGTCGCGACGTCCTTCTGCCCGCTGAGGATGGCCTGGATCATGGCGTTGGTCGTCTTCTTCGCCTGCACGGCGCCGAAGTTCGGGGTGACCGGGACGGACGCGCCGCCGTCGACCATCTGCTCCGCGAACGGGGCGACGAGCGGGTCGGTCGAGGCGAGGGCCTCTTCCATCGCGGACTGCACGCCGGGGAAGTAGCCGGTCTCGTCCGACCACTGCTCGGCGAACTTGCCGGTGGTCATGAGCTTGACGAACTCCCACGCCAGGTCGGCGTTCTTGGTGGTGTTGAAGATCGACAGGTGCGAGCCGCCGAGCACGGACGGGGCGATGCCGCCGTCCTGGCCGGGGATGACCGCGGCGCCGATCTTGCCCTCGAGCTCCGGGTTGGCCTCGACGAGCGCGTTCGGGGTCCACGATCCGGAGAGCATCATGGCGACGTTGCCCTGCGTGAACGCGTCACGGAGGTCGGTCTCCTTCCAGGTGGTGGCACCCGCGGAGGAGAAGCCGTGCTCGGTGGCCAGGCCCGTGTAGAACTCGATGCCGGCCTGCGACTCGGCGCTGTCCAGCTCGCTCGTCCAGGTGTCGCCGTCCTTCGTGGCGATCTCGCCGCCGGCGCCCCAGACCCAGGGGTAGACCTGGAACTCGGCGTCGCCCGCGACCGGGAAGGGCAGCATGTCGGGCTTGGCAGCCTTGATGGCCTCGCCCGCGGTGACGATGTCGTCCCACGTCTTCGGCGCCTCGAGCCCGAGCTCCTCGAAGACATCGGTGCGGTAGACGATCGACCGGACGCCGGCGTACCACGGCATGCCGTAGAGCTCGTCGTCGTACGTGCCCGCGACAGAGAGGCCCTCGACCAGGTCGTCGCGCAGGCCCTTCTCGCCGTCGACGTACTCGTCGATCGGGAGGAGCGCGCCGGCGTCGGCGAACTCGGCGGTCCAGGTGGTGCCGGTCTCGGCGATGTCGGGGGTGGTGCCGCCGGCGATCGAGGTGACGAAGCGGTCGTGGGCGTCGGCCCACTGGATCTCCTCGATCTTGACGGTCGCGCCGGTCTCCTCCTCGAAGGCCTCGGAGACCTTGTCGTAGAACGCGGTCGCGTCGGGGTTGGTCCCCTTCATGATCCAGACGGTGAGCTCCTTGCCCTCACCGTCGGCCGAGCCGTTGTCGCCACTGCCGCCGGCACAGCCGGCCAGGGCGATCGTGGCGGCGGCGCCGAGCGCCACTGCCGGAAGAATGCGCTTGTGCATGAAGGGATCTCCTCTTTGAAAAAGTCCAGGTAGGCATCGGGTGCAGACCGGGGGATAGGAAAAAGTATCCACGACTAACTAATTCCCTGCAAGTTCCTCCCAGAATCGTCACACCCCCGTAACATCGGGCTCCGCCGGTAGGCTCGCGCCTATGCCACGCCGCGGACACGACGCCGATCGCCCGACCATCGCCCGCCACGCCCCGCAGCGCACGCGCAGCACCGCCGGACGGGTCTTCCGGCTCCTCGGCATCTCCCTCGCCGTCGTGCTGGTCTCCGTCATCGGCGTCGGCACGTTCCTGATCGTCGACCTGTTCGCCCGCATCGGCGACGACGCCGTGGTGCTGGAGGGAGCCCCCGAGGTCGACCCGCCCACCATCGGCGCCTACCCCGCCGACAAGTCCTTCAGCATCCTGATCGCCGGGACGGACGAGTGCGGAGAGCGCGCGACCGCGCTGTTCGCGGAGCGGTGCGAAGAGGCCGACGGACTCCGCCGCAACGACGTCACCCTCCTCGTGCACGTCTCGGCCGAGCCCCGCAACGTCACGGTCGTCTCGCTCCCCCGCGACCTCGGCGTCGAGGTGCCGGAGTGCACCCGGCCCGACGGCTCCGTCGCATCGGCCATGCAGAAGGCGCGCATGAACTCCCTGTTCGAGCACGCCGGGCTCTCGTGCGTCGCGAAGACCGTCAGCACGCTCGGCGACATCCCGATCGAGTTCGCCGCCGCCATCAGCTTCGACGGCGTGATGGCCGTGACCGACGCGATCGGCGGCGTCGAGGTGTGCATCGCGGGAGAGGGCATCCGCGACCGGCACACGGGCATCGACTGGCCGGCGGGCATGCGCACCGTGTCGGGCGTCGAGGCACTGCAGTTCATCCGCACCAGGCACGGCGTGGGCGACGAGAGCGACCTGGCGCGCATCTCCAACCAGCAGCAGTACATGTCGCGCCTCGCGAAGAAGGTGCTCAGCGAGGAGACGCTCACCGATGTGCCGACGGTGCTGCGCATCGCGAACGCCGTGGCCGACAACATCGACCCCAGCGAATCGCTCAACGACCCGCTCCGGCTCGCGCAGCTCGCGCTCGCCCTGAAGGACGTGAAGTTCAGCGACTTCGTCTTCGTGCAGTACCCCAACGTGGTCGACCCCGACGACGACGACCGCGTGGTGCCCAACGAGGCCGCGGCCGAACAGCTGTGGGCGGCCATCAAGTCCGGACAGCCGCTGCAGCTGACCGGCGACGTGGCGACCCGCCGCGGCGTGGAGCTCGTGACACCGGCGCCGGGCGAGACCGACGGCACCGCCGCGACCCCCGCGCCGACCGAGACGCCCGACGCGCGGGCCACCCTGCCCCCGGACGTCTCCGGTCAGACGCTCGAGCAGGAGACGTGCGCGGTCGGCAACCAGCGCTGAGCGGTCGGCGCAGCGCGTAGGCTCGGAGCATGGGCCGGACGCGCGCGCGAGACACCGAGCACCCGCAGACCCGGCTCGATCACGGCGGCATCGCCCGCATCGTCCCCTCGGAGTTCACGAGCGGCTTCGAGCTCATCGTCGACGACACCCCGCAGTCGCACGTCGACCTCGACGACCCGACCCACCTGCACTTCGAATACATCGTGCGGATGGGCGCCGTGATCGACCAGCTGCCCGCCGGTCCGCTCACCGCCGTGCACCTCGGTGCCGGCGCGCTCACGATCCCCCGCTACATCGAGGCCACGCGACCCGGCTCGCGTCAGCAGGTGATCGAGCTGGAGGCACCGCTCGTGCAGCTCGTCCGGGAGCACCTCCCCCTCCCGAAGGGCGCGGCCATCCGGCTGCGCATCGGCGACGCACGGGAGGGTGTGGGGCGCCTGCCCGCCGCACTGCACCACGCCTGCGACCTGGTGGTGTCGGACGTGTACTCCGGCGCGCAGACGCCCGCCCATCTCACGAGCGTCGAGTTCTACCGCGAGCTCTCCGGGCTGCTCGCCCCCGGTGGCGTGCTGCTGGTGAACGTCGCGGACGGACCGGGGCTCGCGTTCGCCCGGCGCCAGGCCGCGACCATCGCCGCCGTGCTGCCCGAGCTCGGCATCCTCGCCGACACGCAGGTGCTCAAGGGACGGCGATTCGGCAACCTCGTGCTCGCGGCATCCGCCGCGCCGCTGCCCACCGAGTGGCTGCCGCGACTGCTCGCGGCCGGACCCCACCCCGCCAAGATCGCCCAGGGCGCGGAGGCGGAGGCGTTCCTCCAGGGAGCTCGCGTCGTGACGGACGCGGACGCCGTCGCGTCGCCCCGCCCTGACGCATCGCTGTTCCTGCGCTGACCAGGGCGCGCCGCCTTCGAGACCGCGCAGACGCCAGGCACACTGGACGGGGACGCGGCGGGGACGCATCAGAAGGAGAGCAATGAGTTTGATCCGGGGTTACGACCGGGAGACCCTCCGCGAACTGGTCGATCTCGACGAGTGCGCTGCCCGCCTGACCGAGATCGAGGAGCAGCGCTCCCTGCCCGCACTGCTCGAGCGCGTGTGGCTGCTGAAGGTGCTCGACCGTCTCGACGAGGCGCTCGTGCTCGCCGAGGAGACCGTGCGCCAGGCGCGGATGGCCGGAACCCGCCGGGACGTGCTGCGCGCCCGTGTGCTGCACGCCACGATCCTGCAGTACCGCGGCGCCCATGCGGCCGCCGAGCAGGAGCTGGCCACGTGCGCCTCCGAGGCCGAGGGGCAGCGCTGGCTGTCGATCGCCGCGTTCGCCTACCAGCACCACGGCAAGAACGCCTACGAGGCCGGCGACTTCGACACCGCGCGGGAGAGCTTCAAGCAGTCGCTGTTCCTGCGGCGCGAGTCGGGCGCGGACGACAGCGAGCTGGAGACCGTGCTGCTGGCGATCGAGGCCGCCGAACGGCACCGACCGTCGCAGCTCATCGCGGGCTGAGCCGCAGCACCCCGATGTCCCCGCCGTGGATTACCCTGAGCCCATGGCGGAACTGACCCGAGTGCGCGTCTGGGGCGAGGCACTGATCCGGCTGCACCTCGACGACAGCTGGACGTTCGACTTCGACCATGCCAAGCGCCGTGCCGGGCAGTGCGACTACACGAACAAGCGCATCACGGTGTCGCGCTACCTCGCCGCCCGCTTCGAGGACGACGAGATCCACCAGGTCCTTCTGCACGAGGTGGCGCATGCGCTCGCGGGTCACGCGGCGGCGCACGGCCCCGCGTGGAAACGCGTCGCCGCCGACCTGGGCTACGTCGGCGGCACCACCCACCACGGCGAGACCGCGGTCGAGCTGGCGCCGTGGGTGGGGCACTGCCCCGCGGGGCACGTGACCTATCGCCACCGCCGCCCGACGCGGGCCACCTCGTGCGCCCGGTGCTCGCGGACGTTCGACTCCCGGCACCTCTTCGCCTGGACGCGCCGCGAGATCACCACGGACGCCCGAGTCGCGGCGCAGCTGCCGCGCTGACGACACCCGCGGCTCCGCGCAGTCGCCGTCCGCCGCGACCCGGCTCAGGCGGGATCGGGGTCGCGCGACTCCGGCGCCTCGGCGGGATCGTCCGCCGCCGACGCCTCCGGGGCACGCGTGGCCGCCACACCCGGTTCCGGCACGGCCGCGGGGAACGCCGCCGCCGACGGGCGGGTCTGCGGCGCGGAGGCCGAGCCCCGGTCGGACGACGCGCGCAGACGCCGCACCAGCGCCGCGAGCCCCCGCCAGCCCACCAGGAACAGCCCCAGCACGATCGACGCGACCACGATGAAGGGCACCTCGGCCGTGTCGCCGCTCAGCACCCGCAGCAGCATGCCGCCCGCGACCGTGACGACCCACACGACGGCACCCCACGCCAGCGACCACGGTCGCCGCGGTCGTGCCGGCAGCAGCAGCGCCACCGCGTATCCGACCAGCAGCGCGACCAGGAAGGGCCAGGCGGTGAGGAGGAACCCGGCCGGGTCTTCCTGATGGGATGCCCGCCCGATCGCGGCGAAGACCAGGACGAGCACGGCGTCGACGATGAGAGCGGGGAGGTATCTCATGCCCCGACCCTACGCCGCGCCACCGTCATCGGCTCGTCGGCGCGGCGGTCCGCCGTGCGACCGGTGGCACCGCGCGCTCAGGTGTGACGGACGAACCGCCCCTCGCGCAGCACCGGCACCGCGTCGATCGCATCCAGTGCCGCAGCCTCGACGGGGGCGAAGGGGGTGAGCCCCGCAGCGGTCAGGCGCTCCGTGGCCGCGACGCCCGCCGCGAGCTCGCGCGCGGAGCCGGTGGCCCCCACCAGGTGCCGCAGCGCCCGCCGCAGCGCCCGGAAACCCTCGGCCGCGACGGCCGCATCGGGTGCCGTGTGGTCGATGCCGCGGTCGGTGAGCGCCGCCGCGATCGCTCCGGCCCCCAGCAGGTCCTCCGCGGCGAAGCGCAGCTCCCCTGCCTCGTCGAGCTCTCCCGCCGGGATGATCGCGACCGAGGTGCGGCCCTGACGACGCTCCTGCTCCGCCTGCACCGCTGCGGCCACGGCCCGGGCGTTGCGCAGCGAGCCGAGCAGCACCGTGGCCTCGGCCGGAGCAGCGGCCGCGACCGCCGCCCCGTTGCGCGACCACTCGAGCGCTCCGGCCAGCGGGACCTCGGCGCCCTCCGCGACAGCCTCCGCCACGACGGACGAGAACCGCAGCACGTCGACCACCACGATCACGTCGGACGGCGCGAGCCGCCGGAGCCCGGCGACCCCCCAGTCGAGGCGGACCTGATACGTGGACTGATCGAACGGCGACGGCACCCGTCCAGCCTAGGGGCGTCAGTCCGCGGCGAGCGCCTCGACCGGTGCCACGCGCGTCGCGAGGCGCGTGGGCGTCGCGGCCGCCACGAGCGTGAGGACCGCGGTCGCCGCGACGATGATCACGACCGGCAGCCACGGCACCTGCGGGGCGACGAGGCCGGCCGGGGTGAACTCCGGCAGCGTGGGCACCGAGCCGAGCAGCGACTGCGCCGCGATCCAGCCGTAGGCCACGCCGAGCACGAGCCCGGTGAGGGTCGCGGCGACCGTGATGTGCGTCGCCTCCAGCAGCACCAAGCGGCGCACCTGTCCGTTGGAGAGGCCGATCGACCGCAGCAGCCCCAGCTCACGCCGACGCTGCACGACCCCGATCGTGAGCAGGTTGACCAGACCGACCGCGGCGATCACCGCCGACACCGCCACGAGCACCATCATGATGGCCGCGAAGGCGTCGAACGGCGCGAAGAACTCCGGCGGGATCTCCTCGGTGGTCTGGCTCATCATGAGGCGCTTGGCGGACTCGAGGGCCACGGCGAACATGGTCACGAGGGTCACGCCCATCACGACGCCGATCGCCATGCGCGACGAGCGCTCCGGGTAGCGGAGGGCGTTCTCGGCCGCGAGCCGTGCGGTCGCGCTCGATCCGAACAGGCGACCGACGAGCCGCAGCACGGGCGGCATGAACAGCACCGACCCGAGCGCGAGCCCGGTGAACGACAGGATGCCGCCGAAGAACGCCACGACCACGCCGAGCGGGGTCACGAGCCCGAGGATCACGCCGCCCGCGAGCAGCGCGGCACCCGAGATCAGCAGCACCCACGCCCCCACGTGGCGCCCCGTCCGGCCCGAGACCTCATCGTGCGTGCGCTCGACCGCTCCGCCGAGCGCCTGCAACGGCGTGACAGCGAGCACGCGGCGCGACCCCACCCACGCGGCCGCCCACGTCGTGAGCGCGACGCCGATCGCCGGGAGTGCGAGCGCGGGCTGCGCGAGCGTGAAGTCCGTCGGGGCGTTGGCGACGAACCGTCCCCCGATCTCGACGGCCGCCGCGGAGAGCGCGAGGCCGGCGAGGAGCCCGATGGCGGCACCGAGCAGACCCACCATGAGTCCCTGTCGTCCGACCTGTCCGCGCTGCGAGCGCGCGGTGGCACCGATCAGGCGCAGCAGGGCGATCTGACGGGTGCGGCCGGCGATGATGGTCGAGAACGTGTTGGCCGTGACGATCGCGGCCACGTACATCGCCACCGCCGTGAGCAGCACCGAGAGGATCGCGACGACGACGGCGAGGGTGCCGCTGTCGCCGATGAACGGGTCGGACTGGAGCACCGCGCCGATGTAGGCGGTGATCTCGACGAGGAAGACGCCGAAGGCGGCCGACAGCGCCGCGACCAGGATGCTCGCACCCATGCCGCGGTCGCGCAGCCAGCCCAGGCGAGGACCGGTCGCCCTGGTCTCCGGGACGACGGTCGCGACGGCGGTCATGCCGTCACCTCGGCGGCCAGCATGTACGCGGAGATCTGCTCGGCGGTCTGGCGGGGGTGGTCGGCGACGATGCGGCCGTCGCCCAGGTACAGCACCCGGTCGGCGTGGCTCGCGGCGATCGCGTCGTGCGTGACCATCGCGATCGACTGGCCGTGCTCGCGGCTCGCGGAGGCGAGCAGGCGCAGCACCTCCCGGCCGGTCTTCGAGTCGAGGTTGCCGGTGGGCTCATCGGCGAACACGAGGTCGGGGGCCGTGGCGAGCGCCCTGGCGATCGCGACGCGCTGCTGCTGGCCGCCCGACAGCTGGTGGGGACGGTGCCCGAGGCGCGGCCCGAGACCGAGGGTGTCGATGAGGCCGTCGATGCGGGCCCGCTCGATCGCGCTCGGCCGGCGACCGTCGAGCTCGAACGGCAGCAGGATGTTGCCGAGGGCGTCGAGCGTGGGCACCAGGTTGAACGCCTGGAAGATGAAGCCGACGCGGCGGCGCCGGAGCAGCGTGAGGTCGAGGTCGCTCAGCCCCGTGATCTCGGTGTCGCCGATCCACGCCCGGCCCTCGGTGGGGCTGTCGAGCCCGGCCATGATGTGCATGAGCGTGGACTTGCCGGAGCCGGACGGCCCCATGATCGCGGTGAACTGGCCGCGGCGGATGCCGACGCTCACGTCGTCGAGCGCGTGGACCGTGCCCTCACCGGAGCCGTAGGTCTTCTTCAGGTGCTGGACGCGGGCGGCGAGCCCGAGGTCGCTGGTCGTGATCTCCATGTCCTCGACGCTATTTCCGCCGTCCAGGGCACCGCGTCGCCCATCGGGAGCATCCCGATACATCGGAAGGATGATCTCGCGGAGGACGCGGTCGCGCTCAGGCCAGACCGTGCTCGAAAGCGAACACCACCAGCTGCACGCGGTCGCGCAGCGCCAGCTTCGTGAGGATCCGGCTGATGTGCGTCTTCACGGTCGCCTCGCTCAGGAACTCCCGCGCCGCGATCTCCGCGTTCGACAGACCCCGCGCGGCGAGCGCGAAGATCTCCCGCTCGCGCTCGGTCAGCTCGCCGTACTGCGGCGGGACGGGGCGGGGCGCCTCGGCGAAGTGCGCGAACAGCTCGCGGGTCGCCGACGCCGCGATCACGCTGGACCCCGCGTGCACCGTGCGGATCGCCGCGAGCAGGAACTCCGGATCGGCGTCTTTGAGGAGGAAGCCGCTCGCGCCCTGCCGGATCGCGCGGGCCGCGGCCTCGTCGAGGTCGAACGTGGTGAGCATCACGATCCGCGGAGGCTCCGGACGGGCGAGGATCTCCGCGGTCGCGGTCAGGCCGTCCATCACCGGCATCCGGATGTCCATCAGCACCACGTCGGGACGCGTCGTGGCGACCACCGCGAGCGCCTCCCTGCCGTCGCCCGCCTCCCCCACGACCTCGAGGTCGGGCTGCGAGGCCACCAGCATGCGGATCCCGGCGCGGAACAGGGCCTGGTCGTCGACGAGCACGACTCTGATCACTGGGAGGCTCCGATCGGCAGGCTGCTCTGGACGACGAACTGCGCACCACGGCGCTCGGTGTGCAGACTACCGCCGACCAGCTGCGCGCGCTCCCGCATCCCGATCAGTCCGTGCCCACCCGGTGCGGACGGCGGGGCGTCGGCCGCCACCGTGTTGCGCACCTGGATGTCCACGCGGTCGGGGAGCCAGGCCAGGTGCACGTCGACCGCCCCGTCGCCGTGCCGGATCGCGTTCGTCAGGGCCTCCTGCAGGATGCGGTAGACCGCGAGCTGGATCGCCCCCGGCGGCTCCCCCGGCGGCATCGGGTCGACCGTGACGCGCGGCTCGATACCTGCCTGGCGCACCTGCGCGAACAGCGTCTCCAGATCGGCGAGGGTGGGCTGCGGACCGTCGCCCTGGCGGTGCCGCAGCTGGGTGAGCAGCATCCGCACGTCGCTCAACGCACCGCGGGCCGTCTGGGCGATCGTGCCGAGAGCCTCGGTCGCCATCTCGGGCTTCACGGCCGCGGCGTACCGGGCCCCGTCGGCCTGCGCGATCACGACCGCGAGCGAGTGCGCCACGATGTCGTGCATGTCGCGGGCGATGCGCACGCGCTCCTGCTCCTCCGCCGCGAGCGCCTCGGCCTGCAGCTGCGCCGCCCTGGTGCGCCGCGACCGCAGCACCACGCGCCACAGCAGACCGCACACCCACGCGAAGCCGAGGGCCATGATGGATGCCGCGAGCAGCAGCGTGCCGCCCGTCACGAGCTCCCACCCGGTGCCGGTGCCGAACGCGACCCCGCTGACGAACACCATGTAGAGCGCCGCGATCACGCCGCCGACGATCACCGAGCCGAGGCCCCACCACAGCACGCGGCGCGACCCCCAGGCCGACGTGGCGTACAGCACCAGCAGGATCGCGAGGTCGATCGGCAGCGGCCCGAAGCCGGCGAGCATCTGGACGATCGCGCCGGCCCAGGCGCCCACGAGCGCCAGCCCGGGAGACAGCCGGCCAATCGCCACCGCGCCGAACATCAGGAGCCCGGCGACGACCACCGCCGCCACCGCGGCGCCCGCGACCGGCTCTCCGGTGACCGGCGGCGCGTAGAACACCACCGACATCGGAGTGAAGATGACGAACAGCAGCACCGCCCCGACGATGTCGAGGATGAGCGCCGTGCGGGAGAGCGGCCGGATCACTCCCCCACGCTACGCGAGCACGCCGGGCGAGACATCCGTCTGCCGATGTATGCGCCGCTCACGCCCGCGCGAGGATCTCGCCGTGCGGCACGAGGAACCAGCCGTCGCCGTCGCCCGCCCACCGTCGCCACGCCTCGCTGACGTCGCGCAGGTCGGCCGGGGTCGCCAGGCCCTCGTCCACGAGCTGCCGGGCGAGGGCGGACTCCAGGATGCGGTCGGCCCACATGCCGCCCCACCAGTCGCGCTCCTCCGGGGTCGCGTAGCACCACGTGGACGCGGTCGTGGTGACCTCGCGGAAGCCCGACGCGCGGGCCCACGCCAGCAGCCGCCGCCCCGCGTCCGGCTCGCCCCCGTTCGCACGCGCGGCCCGGCGGTAGAGGTCGAGCCACCGGTCGAGCTCCGGCAGCACCGGGAACCACAGGAAGCCCGCGTAGTCGGCGTCGCGCGCGGCGACGAGGCCGCCCGGCACGGTCACACGCCGCATCTCCCGCAGCGCCTGCACCGGATCGGCCACGTGCTGCAGCACCTGATGCGCGTGCACCACGTCGAACGTGTCGTCGGCGAAGCTCAGCGCGTGCACGTCCTCCACCGAGAAGGAGAGGTTGTCGAGGCCGCGCTGCGCCGCCAGGTCGCGCGAGAGCGACAGCGCCGACTCGTCGATCTCGGTCGCGGTGACGTGTGCGACCGCCCCGGCGAAGTCGACCGTGATGCTGCCGGGACCCGCCCCGACGTCGAGCAGTCGCGTCTGCGCGGTGAGGTGCGGGCGGAGGTACGCGGCCGAGTTGGCGATGTCGCGCACGTTGTGCGAGCGGAGGACGGATTCGTGGTGTCCGTGCGTGTACGTGGCCATGCGCCCCAGTCTGGCAGGACCGCGGGCGGGCGACGCCTCAGTGCAGTTCCGCGACCGACCGGCGGATCGCCTCGCGGTCGGGCTTCCCCGACGACAGCACCGCGAGCTCGTCGACCAGGACGAGACGCGAGGGACGGGCGTGCGCGCCGATCTCGGCCGCCACCGCCTCGCGCGCCTGCCCCAGCTGTTCCGCCTCGCTGCGCCGCAGCACCTCGCCCCGCGGCGCGACGATCACCGACGCCTCACCCCAGCGCTCGTCCGGCACCGGCACCACCACCGCCTCGTGCAGCCCCGGCACGCGCCGCACGATGCCCTCCACCCTGTCCAGCGAGATGTTGATCCCGCCCGACACGATCACGTTGTCCGCCCGGCCGTGCACGCGCACGACCCCGTCCTCCACGAGGCCGAGGTCGCCCGTGCGGTACCACCGGATGCCGTGCTCATCGTGCAGGAAGGTGCGAGCCGTGAGCGAGCCGTCGCCCAGGTAGCCCTCCGCGAGCATGGGTCCGGCGATGCGGAGCTCGCCGTCGACCACCCGCACCGCGACCGTGTCGAGCGGCACGCCGTCGTACACGCAGCCGCCGCTGGTCTCGGTCGAGCCGTAGGTGCGCACGATCCGCACGCCAAGGTCGCCCGCGCGCTCCCTGAGCGGCTCCGGCAGCGCCTGCCCGCCCACGAGGATCGCCCGGTACGCCTGCAGTGCGGCGCGCACGGCGGTGTCCTCCGCCGCGTCGAGCAGCGTGGCGATCTGGGCGGGCACGAGCGAGGTGTACAGCTCGGGAACACCCGCCGCACCCGCCGGGCGCAGCATGGCCAGCGTCGCGTCGGCAAACGACACCGGGGAGAAGCGTCCCTCGATCTGCCGCGGCTCCGTCCCGGCGAGGAGCGAGCGCACCATGACCTGGAGTCCGGCGACGTAACCGGCCGGGAGCGCGAGCAGCCACCGCCCCTCGCCGATGCGCGCGGCCGTGGCCTCGGCGCTCGCCCGCAGCGCCTCCGCGCTCAGGGCCACGCGCTTGGGGATGCCGCTCGACCCCGAGGTCGCGATGACCGCCGCTATGCCGTCCGCCACGTGCTCCGGAGCGCCGCCCAGCATGCCGAAGCCGAGCGCCGGGCCGCCGTCGAGCGCCCGCTGGAGTGCGTCCCGCAGCTGTCCCGTGTCTTCCGCATCGGTCGGGATCAGGGCGGTCATGCGTGCCTCCGGGATGTGCTCGGTCAGTAGTGCCAGGGGAAGGAGGACCAGTCGGGCGCGCGCTTCTCCAGGAACGAGTCGCGACCCTCGACCGCCTCGTCGGTGCCATAGGCGAGACGGGTGGCCTCTCCCGCGAACACCTGCTGGCCCACCAGCCCGTCGTCGACCGCATTGAACGCGAACTTCAGCATGCGGATCGCCGTGGGCGACTTGGTGAGCACGGTGCGCGCCATCTTCAGCGCCTCGCGCTCCAGCTCGGCATGCGGCACCACACGGTTCACAGCGCCCGCCTCGTACGCCCGCTGCGCGGAGTACTCCTCGGCGAGGAAGAACACCTCGCGCGCGAACTTCTGCCCGGTCTGTCGCGCCATGTACGCGGAGCCGTAGCCGGCGTCGAAGCTCCCCACGTCGGCGTCGGTCTGCTTGAACCGCGCCTCTTCGGCCGACGCGATCGTGAGGTCGCACACGACGTGCAGCGAGTGTCCTCCGCCGGTCGCCCATCCGGGCACGACCGCGATGACCACCTTCGGCATGAAGCGGATCAGGCGCTGCACCTCCAGGATGTGCAGGCGCCCGACGGCCGCGCGCGACTGCCCGTCGACCAGGGCGGTCTCGGAGTCGGAGTACTTGTAGCCGTCGCGGCCGCGGATGCGCTGGTCACCGCCGGAGCAGAACGCCCAGCCGCCGTCCTTCGGGCTCGGGCCGTTGCCGGTGAGGAGCACCGCGCCGATGCGGGCGTCCTGCCGGGCGATGTCGAGGGCGCGGTACAGCTCGTCGACCGTGTGCGGCCGGAACGCGTTGCGCACCTCGGGCCGGTCGAACGCGATGCGGGCGACACCGCCGTCGCGCGACACGTGCGCGGTGATGTCGGTGTAGTCCTCGGCGCCGGGCGCGAGCACCCATTCGGACGGGTCGAACAGGTCGGAGACGAAGGCATCGGTCACGTCTCCCAGCCTATTCCCCGCCTCCGAGCGACACGGAGTGCACCCACCCGGTCCGGGTGGGTGCACTCCGCGGGTCAGCGCCGGCGAGCCTTGCGCCAGCCGTCGACGATGTCCCAGCCGACGCCCAGTGCGATGCCGAATCCGAGCAGCACGGCGAGGATGCGGAAGATCCCGCCCTCGTCGGCGGCCTCGGCGTCACCGGCGGCGAATCCGTCGCCGCCGGCCGCGACGATGTGCGCGAGGAAGTCCGGGTTCACCAGGTCGCCGGTGAGGAGCAGGGTCAGGGTCCAGGCGAGGAAGGCCACGGCGAGGACCGTGTTCACCACGGCGAGCGCGGTGCTCCACCCGCGGCGACGGTAGACGACGATCGCGAACACCGTCTCGGCGACGATGAGGAGAAACAGCACACCGATCCCCCACGGCCACAGACCGGGGTCGAGGATGGGCAGTGCCTCGCCGTCGACCACCACGAAGCCGCGGAACCGATCCCAGAGCAGGGCGCCCACCGCGAGCCCGAGGAACACGAGCGAGGCGATCAGCTCGTTGCGGCCGACGCCGTCGTCCGACGCCTCGGGCAGCTGGTCGACGTCCCATTTCATCCCGGCGTCGGTGCCCGACCGTTCCAGGATGACGAACACGAGCGTGGTCCAGAAGCAGACGTGCAGGATGGTGCCCCCGGTCGCCAGGACGGCGCTGGAGATCACCTCGCCGACAGGGGCTCCCGCGATCGTCTGTCCGAGCGCCACGCCGCCGAGCGCGCAGACCGGCACGATCATCAGCAGCAGCTTCAGCAGCCGCCACCAGGCAAGGTAGTACCGCGGGCCGATCAGGTGCAGCGGGCGGTCGGCGTATCCCGCGGCGAGGGCTCCGGGATCCCCCAGCGCCGTCAGCGCGGCGCGCTCGGCCTCCTGCGGGTCCTCCCCCAGGTCGATGCGGGCTTCGACGGCGTCGGCGATGGACGCCTCGAGCTCGGCACGCACGTCGCCCTGCGTCTCGGGCGGCAGACTGCGGATCGTCGCGCTGATGTAGCGCTCGGTGAGAGTGGCGGTCATGTCAGTTCTCCTCGGTGGTGAGGGAGGCGATCGCGGCGGTGAGCGCGCGCCATTCGTCGGTGAGGGTGTCGGCCAGGCGCATGCCGGCCTCCGAGGTGCGGTAGAACTTGCGCGGCCGTGCCTCGTCGGTGTTCCACTCGCTCGTCAGGTACTCCTGCTTCTCCAGCCGGCGGAGAAGGGGGTACAGCGTGTTCGCGTCGGTCGCGAAGCCGCGGCGCTCGAGCTCTTCCAGCAGCCCGTAGCCGTAGCCCGCCGTGCGCAGCAGCTGCAGGCAGGCCAGCACCACGGTGCCGCGGCGCAGTTCCTGCAGGTGCGTGTCGAGCGTCTCGTTCATGTCGATCACATTACTGTGCGTCACACACCATTGTCAATGGCACGTGTTCGTGCGGCGCACGCTCCGGGTCGTCGGCGCGTGGATCCGTCCCCGCGCGGCCCGTGGCGCAGAATGAGGGCATGATCCCTCCGCTCGCAGAACTGCTCGACACGGCCAGGGTCGTCGCCCTCCCGATGCACACCCGGTTCCGCGGCGTCGACACCCGCGAGGCGCTGCTGTTCGAGGGGCCGGAGGGGTGGGCCGAGTTCTCGCCGTTCGTGGAGTACGACGACGCCGAGGCCGCGACGTGGCTCGCCGCCGCGATCGACTACGCCTGGCGCGCGCAACCGGCCCCCGTGCGCGATCGCATCGGCGTGAACGCGACGGTGCCCGCGGTCGAGCCCGGCCGCGTGCCGGAGGTGCTCGCCCGCTTTCCCGGGTGCCGCACCGCGAAGGTCAAGGTCGCCGAGCCGGGACAGCTGCTGGCCGATGACGTCGCCCGGGTCCGTGCCGTCCGCGAGGCCATGGGACCGGAGGGGCGCGTCCGCATCGACGCCAACGGACTGTGGAACGTGGACGAGGCCGAGCACGCGGTGCACGCCCTGGCGGAGTACGACCTGGAGTACGTCGAGCAGCCGTGCACGACCGTGCCCGAGCTGGCCGAACTGCGCACCCGCGTGAAGTACATGGGCATCCCGGTGGCCGCCGACGAAAGCATCCGCAAGTCGGACGACCCCCTCGCCGTCGCCCGCGCCGGGGCCGCGGACATCGTCGTGATCAAGGCGCAGCCGCTGGGAGGCGTCACCCACGCGCTGCAGATCGTGACGGCAGCGGGACTCCCGGCGGTCGTGTCCAGCGCGCTCGACACCGCGGTCGGTCTGTCACAGGGCGCCGCACTGGCGGCCGCGCTGCCCTCACTCGGCTTCGACTGCGGCCTCGGCACGGGCTCGCTGTTCCTCGACGACGTGGCCGGCCTCCGCCCGGTCGACGGCGCGATCCCGGTCGGGCGCGTCACCCCGGACGCGGATGCACTCACGCGCCTGGCCGCGGCGGACGAGCGGCGCGAGTGGTGGCTGGCCCGCCTGGCCCGCTGCCACCACGAGCTCGCGACGCGGAACCCGGGCTAGGACTCGACGAGCAGTTCCACGAGGCGACCGAGCTCCTCGCCGCCGGAGTGGCGCAGCTCGGCGTCGTCGCGGCCGGCCATCGCTCCGCGCACGGTCATGCCCTCCCAGATGATCATGAGCATGCGCGCGGCGTCGGTCGCGGGCAGGCGCAGCCGCAGCGACCCGGCCTCGACGATGTCCTCCACGATCCGGGCGATGCTGCCGACCATCTCGCGCTCCTGCGCCAGATAGGCCTCACCGAACGCGGGATCGCGCAGCGCGCGGATGCGGATCTCGCTCATGAGCATCACGCCGAGCCGGTCGTCGCTGCCGAGCTCCATGATCTGCTGCACGAGGTCGGTCGGGTCGCACCCGTCGCCGAGCTCGCCCTCCGCGCGCATCTGCTCGACGCGCGTGCGCACGGCGGCCACGCGGGCATCGGCCACCCGCGCGGCGAGCATCAGGAACAGCTCGTCCTTGGAGTCGAAGTTGGAGTAGAACGCGCCGCGCGTGAAGCCCGCGCGCTCGCAGACCGCCTCGACCGACGCCCCCTCCAGGCCCACCTCGGCGAACACCTGCGCCGCCGCGTCGAGCAGGCGCGCCCTCGTGTTCTCACGGCTGCGCGTGGCCGTTGCCGCCATGCGTTCCCTCCCGGTGCGGTTCGCCTCGTGTTCACACCCGGCACACAGAATCGCGATGCCGGATCACCTTACGATACATCTATGTATTGGATACACCTGTGTATCCAGCTCACCCCCACCGAGGAGAACCCGTGTCCACACTCCTGTCGTCCCTCGGACGCTGGTCGTTCCGGCACCCCTGGCGCGTGCTGGTCTCCTGGCTCCTCGCCCTCGGCATCGCCGGCGCGGGTGCCGTCGTGCTCGGTGCGGGCACGGACAACACGTTCTCCATCCCCGGCACGGAGTCGCAGGCGGGCCTCGAGCAGCTGTCCCGCTCCTTCCCGCAGGTGAGCGGCACCAACGCGCAGTTCATCGTGGTCGCCGCCGACGGCGACAGCATCGACGACGACGCGTACCGCGAGCCCATCGACGACGCCGTGTCCGCCCTCGGCGATCTCGACCAGGTGCTGGCGGCGACCTCGCCGTACGACGAGATGGTCGACGGCATGATCAACGACGACGACACCGCGGCGATCGTGCGCGTGCAGTTCGACGGCGAGTCCACCGACGTGTCCGACGAGACGAAGGACGCCCTGCGCGCCGTGGTCGCTGACCTCGGCGCCGAGCTGCCCGATGGCGCCCAGACGTCGCTCGGCGGCGACCTGTTCGCGATCTCCATCCCGGGCGTCACGCTCACCGAGGCCGTGGGGCTGCTGATCGCCCTGCTCGTGCTCATCGTCACGTTCCGCTCGTTCGTGGTCGCCGGGCTGCCGCTGCTCACCGCGATCCTCGGCGTCGGCATCTCCATGGCGGGCATCTTCACCGCGACCGCGTTCGCCACCGTCTCGTCCACCACGCCGCTGCTCGCGCTCATGCTCGGGCTCGCCGTCGGCATCGACTACGCGCTCTTCATCGTCGCGCGGCATCAGGATCAGGTGCGCGACGGCGTCGACCCCGAGGAGTCCACCGCGCGCGCCGTCGGCACCGCCGGTTCCGCCGTCGTGTTCGCCGGCGTCACCGTGCTCATCGCGCTGATCGGCCTCGGCTTCGCCGGGATCCCCTTCCTCACCACGATGGGCATCGCCGCCTCGGTCGCGGTCGCGGTGGCCGTCGCGATCGCCGTGACCCTCACGCCCGCGCTGCTCGGCTTCCTCGGCCACCGCGTCGCCGGGCGCCCGAAGAAGCCCCGGGCGAAGACGTCGCGGAAGACGAAGAAGGTCAGGGCGGCCACGGCCCGCGCGGCGTCGGAGGCCGCCGACGGCGCGGAGGCGCCCCCGGCCGAACCCCGCCCGCGGGGCAGCCGCCGCTGGGTCGCCGGCGTCACCCGACGCCCGATCCTCGTGTCCCTCGCGATCGTGCTCGGTCTCGGCGTCGTCGCCGTCCCGGCACTCAGTCTCGACCTCGCGCTGCCGAACGCGGGCGTGCTGCCGAAGGACTCCGAAGCGCGGCAGACCTACGACCTCGTGGGCGAACAGTTCGGTCCCGGGTTCAACGGCCCGCTCATCCTCACCGGCACCATTGTCACCTCCACCGATCCGCTCGGTCTGATGGAGGACCTGGGCGACGCGGTCGCCGAGGTCCCGGGGGTCAAGGAGGTCGCGCTCGCCACCCCCAACGAGACCGCCGACACCGGCATCGTGCAGATCATCCCGGAGACGGCGCCCGACGACCCCGCCACCGCCGACCTCGTGCGCGAGCTGCGCAGCCACCACGACGAATGGCTCGACGAGTTCGGCATCGACCTGAAGGTCACCGGCTTCACGGCGGTCGGCATCGACATCTCCGACCAGCTCGGAGCCGCCCTGCTGCCGTTCGGCATCTTCGTGATCGGCCTGTCGCTCATCCTCCTCACGATCGTGTTCCGCTCGCTCTGGGTGCCGATCACCGCGGCCGCCGGTTACCTGCTGTCGATCGTGGCCGCGTTCGGCGTGGTGGGTGCCGTGTTCGAGTGGGGCTGGTTCGCCGACGCCCTGCACGTCGCGAAGGTCGGCCCCATCATCAGCTTCATGCCGATCATCCTGATGGGCGTGCTGTTCGGCCTCGCGATGGACTACCAGGTGTTCCTCGTCTCGCGCATGAGAGAGGACTTCGTGCACGACCCCGACGCGAAGAGCCCGGACCGGGCGACCCGTCGCGCGGCCGCGCTGCGCGCCGTGCGGAGCGGCTTCTCCGGCTCCGCGAAGGTCGTCACGGCCGCCGGACTCATCATGTTCGCGGTGTTCGTGGCGTTCGTGCCCGAGGGCGACTCGTCGCTCAAGCCCATCGCGCTCGGGCTCGCGGCCGGCATCGCGATCGACGCGTTCCTGGTGCGGATGACCCTGATCCCCGCGCTCATGGCGATCCTCGGCGAGCGCGCGTGGGAGATCCCGGCCTGGCTCGAGCGCATCCTGCCGAGCGTGGACATCGAGGGCGAGGCGGTGGAACGCGAACGACACCTCGCCGCGTGGCCCGGCGACGGCTCCGTCGTGGCAGCCGACGACCTGACGGTGGGCGGCGACATCGCCGCGCTCGACGGCCTGTCGCTGCGCCTCGCACCGGGGAGCGCGGTGGTGACCACCGGGCTCGACGCCGCCACGCTGCGGGTGCTCGCCCTCACGATCGCCGGACGGGTGCCGCCGGGCGAGGGTCGCCTGCGTGTGGCGGGGCACCTGCTCCCCGGTCGCGCCGCGTGGGTGCGTGCCCACGTCGGCTGCGTGCTCGTGGACGACCAGGACGCGTCGGCCCCCGACCTCGCCGAGGCGCTGCGCGGACGCACCGAGCTCGTGGTGCTCGACGGCATCGACCGACTCGACGGCGCCGCCCGGGATCAGCTCGCGGCCCGACTGCGCGACACCGCGGCCCGCCGCCCCCTCGCCGTGTTCGCCACCGCGGTCGACGCGACCGCGGCGCGCTCCCTCCTCGCGGACGCCGGATGGTCGTCCGCCGACACCCTGGACCTCCGCGACCCGCACCGGGCCGCCGCCGACACCACCGAGGTGACCGCATGACCCTCCCCCTCGAGCGCGCGCGCTCCCGCAAGCCCATCACCTGGCTGACGATCCTCGGCGTGCTGCTGCTGCCCGCCGCGATCGGCGGCATCCTCATGGCCGCGCTGTACAACCCCACGGAGCGGCTGGAGTCGATGACCGCCGCGATCGTGAACCTCGACGAGCCGGTCGAGATCGACGGGCAGGTCACCCCGCTCGGACGACAGCTCGCCTCCGGGCTGGTCGAGGGCTCCGACGACCTCGACTCGAACCTCACGTGGGTCATCTCGAACGAGGAGGATGCGGCCGACGGGCTCGCGGACGGCTCGTACCAGGCCGTCATCACGATCCCCGAGGACTTCTCGGCCGCCGCGACCTCGGGCGGGCAGGCCGTCGCGGACGGCGGCGGCGACGCGGAGCAGGCGACCATCCGCGTCACCACCCCCGACGACGGTCTCGTCGCCGACGACCTCATCACGAACCAGATCGCGAACGTGGCCGCGTCGACCCTCGGCACCATGCTGTCGAAAGCCACCACCGAGAACATCCTCGTGGGCTTCACCACGATCGGCGACCAGATCGGCGACGCTGCCGACGGTGCACTCCAGCTCGCGACCGGCGCCCGCGACGCCGCCACCGGGGCGGCGGAGATCCCCGACGGCGCGACACAGCTCGCCTCCGGCGCTGCACAGCTCGGCACCGGCGCCTCCTCGCTCGCGTCGGGGCTCGACACGATCGCGGGCAAGACGCGCGAGGCCGCGGCCGGCGCGGGGCAGATCGGCAGCGGACTCACCGCGGGTGCCGCGCAGCTCCAGGCCAGTGTCGCCCCGACGCAGCAGCTCGTCGGCGGGATCCAGTCCGCCGCCGGGTCGGCGCAGACGGCCGGCACCGACGCAGCGGCGCTCGCCCAGAGCCTCGGCGCCCTCGCGGCGAGCGCGTGCACGCCGCCCGTGACCGACCAGGCGCAGTGCGACCAGCTCACCGCGCTCGCGACCCAGGCCGGGTCGGTGGCGCGGTCGGCGGGCACCGCGGCGGGCATCCTCACCAGCCCGGAGGTGTCGGGCGGCGTGGCGGCGCTCCCCGGCACCCTCGGCACCCTCGCATCGAGCATGGGGCAGGCCGGGACCGGGGCGACCCAGCTCGCGGACGGCCTGACCCAGCTCGCCAGCGAGGGCATCGGCCCCTCGGCGGCCGGGGCACGGGCTCTGGCGACCGGCGCGACCCAGCTCACGGACGGCGCGAACCAGCTCGCGGAGGGTTCCACCGAGCTCGTCGCCGGCCTCGACACGCTCGCCACCGGCACGGGCGATCTCGCGGGCGGCCTGCGCACCGCGGCCGACTCGCTCCCCTCGTTCAGCGACGACGAGTCCACCTCGCTCGCGTCGGTGATCGCCGACCCGGTCGCGGCGGACGCCCCGGAGAACGCGATCTTCGGCCCGACCGCGATCCCGCTGCTCACCGCGGTCGTGCTGTGGTTCGGCGGCCTGGCGTCGTTCCTGGTGCTGCGCGCCCACACCGCCCGCACCCTCACCTCCCGCCGCTCCTCCGCGGCTCTGGCCCTGCGCGGGTTCTGGCCCGCCGCGGCCATCGGCGCCGCGCAGGGTCTGCTGGTGTCGCTCATCGTGCAGACCGTGGCGAGCTACGACGCCGCCCAGTGGTGGGCCTTCGCCGGCACGGCCGTGCTCGCCGGGGTCGCGTTCGCCGCCGTGAACCAGGCGCTCGTGGCCGTGTTCGGCGGGATCGGGCGCTGGATCGCCGCGCTCGTGGGCGTGCTCGCGGTCGCGACCGGCCTCATCTCGACCGTGCCCGACTGGCTCGCCGCGATCGGTGCCGCCCTGCCGACGGCTCCCGCGTTCACGGGCCTGATCTCCGCAAGCGGCCCGGCGGTGGCCGCGCTCATCGTGTGGGGCGTGCTGTCGCTCGTCGCCACGACCGTGGTGGTCGCGGTCCGCCGCACCACCACGGCGACCGCGGTCCTCGCCCCCGCCTGACTCCCCTAGGCTCCTGCCATGCGTCGACCGTTCATGGACACCCCCGAACAGCTCGCCGGCCTGGAAGGGCAGCAGTACGTCGTGCTGCGCCCCACCGCCGCGGTCGCCGAGACCTATCGGAATGTCCAGGACGCGTCACTCGCTCGCCTCGGCGCCCCGATCCGGCGCCCGCACACCGGTCACGTCACTCTGCGTGGATTCGCCGAGCCCGATCGGCGCGACGAGCTCGCGGCGCTGATCCGCACCTGGGCGTCGCAGCAGACCCCGATCGAGGTCAGAGCCGAGGCCACGGACGAGTTCTCCGCTCCATGGCAGATCCTGATCGTGCGTCTCGCCCGCACCGCGTCACTCGTCTCGGCGTACTCGACCCTGACGACCGCGCTGGACGAGACGGACTTCCGCCGGCTGGGCGAGCTGCCGCTGGAGGACTGGACCTTCCACCTTTCGGTGATCTACGGCAAGACTCTCGACCCGGCCGAGTGGAGACGATTCGCCGAGGCCGAGTCCCGCGTCTTCGAGCCCGCTGTCACCGAGACCATCACCGAGGCCGAACTGGTCTGGTACGACCGCGGCACCGAGCACGCCGAGGTCCTGCCGCTCGGCGGCTGAGACCTGGCGTTGCCCGGGGGCAGCGGATCAGCTCAGGCCGGAGTAGGCGTGCAGGCCCTTGAAGAACACGTTGACGATCGTGAAGTTGAAGATCACCGCGGTGAAGCCGACGATCGACAGCCACGCCGAGGGGTTGCCGCGCCACCCGCGCGTCGCCCGCGCGTGGATGTAGCCCGCGTAGAGCACCCAGATCACGAACGTCCAGGTCTCCTTCACGTCGAAGCCCCAGAAGCGGCTCCACGCGTAGTACGCCCAGATCGACCCGGCGATGAGGGTGAACGTCCACAGGATGAAGCCGATGATCGAGAACATGTACGCCAGGCTCTCCAGGCGCTCCGCGGTCGGGAACGTGCGCAGGAAGCCCGGTCCCGTCTTGGCGGCGCCCTCGCCGAGCAGACGCTCGCGGCGGGACTGCATCAGCTGGATCACCGACAGCGCGAACGCCAGCGCGAAGAACGCGGTCGCCAGCGACGCCACGAACACGTGGATGATGAGCCACACGCTCTTGAGCGGGTCCATCAGCGGCGAGACCTCGACGTAGAAGTTCGTCGCCCCCAGCCCGAGGAGCACCACCACGAGCCCCGTGATGAACGTGCCGAGGAAGCGCAGATCGAGGCGCGTGAGCACCACGAGGTACACCGCGATGATGAGCAGCGTGCCGACCATCGCGAACTCGTACAGGTTGGCCCACGGCACCCGGCCGGCGGCGATGCTGCGGGTCACGGTGGCCGCGAGGTGGAACACGAACCCGAGCACCGTGAGCGACGTGCCGATGCGCGCCATCACGAAGCGCTGCGGGGCAGCGGTCGCGGCCGGGGCCCCGGTCGCGGGGGATGCCGCGCCACGGACGCCGCCCGCCGCCACCAGTTCGCCCTCCCGCACGGAGACGGCGTCGGCGGAGGCCTGGGAGCGGCGCGCGAGATCGAAGGCGTACGCCACGAAGGCGGCCGCATAGATCGCGATCGCGGTCCACAGCAGGACAGGCGAGATCACGGTGAGCTCGAGCATGGTGTCAGTCTACTTTCGTGGTGTCGGCGGCCGGGGGTGCGGTTTCCGCGGACGCGGTCTCGGCCTCCGCGTCGTCGGGGGTGCGGGCGACGGTGCCGCCCGCGGCGTCGAGCAGTCGGGCGTGACCGTCGCGGATGTCGTCCACGGCCCGCGCGAGCGTCGGGTCCTCGCCGCGGGCGAGCGCCGCGTACTCCAGCTCCACCGCGCCGTCGGCGGCCGTGGCCTTGACCCACACGCGCCGTCGCGGCACGAACAGCGCGAGCATGAGCCCGGCCAGCGCGAGGATGGCGAAGCCCAGCACGAACACGCCGGATTCGTCGCGGTGGATCTGCAGGGAGGCGAAGCGCTTCACCGACTGGGAGGCATCGGTCGCGCCCTCCGGCGACTCGTCCTCGAAGGTGACCGAGCCGAGCCCGTTCGGCAGCTCCGCGGTCTCGCCCGGCGCGAGCTCGATCGACTCGACGTCGGTCGAGCGCCCCGTGAGCTTGGTCATGTCGGACGTGTCGAGCACGTACACCGAGCGCGGCACCCCGTCGTTGATGCCGAGGTCGCCCGTGTACACGTCGAGCGTGAGGGTGGGGTTGGTCAGGTCGGGGTAGCCGGAGAAGAACGCACCGGAGTCGAGCACACCCGTCGTCGGGTAGAAGAAGCCGACGAGGCCCACCTGCTCGGCGAGGCCGTCCGGCACCTTGAGCACCCCGAGCGAGGTCATGTTCGTGTCCTGCGGGAGGAACGGGGTGCTGCCCGTGAACACGACCGTGCCCTCGGGGTCGCGCACGGTGACGGTCGGCGCATAGCCGTTGCCGAGCAGGAACACGTCGTCGTCGGCGACGCCCAGCGGCTCGTTCACCTTGACGGAGCCCTCGCGCTCCTCACCGTTCTCGAGGATGGTCATGTTGGCCGAGAAGTTCCCCGCCTGACCCGAGCCGGGCTCGCCGAACGGCTGGTACGTCACGTCGAACGAGTCGAGGCGCATCGAGTAGGGCGCGAACGCGTCGTCGGTCACGAAGCGGCCGCGGTTCATGGAGTCGTAGTCGAGCAGGGTGTTCGCGAACGTCTCCCCCTCCACCAGCACCCGCTGCCCGGTGTACGCGAAACCGCCGCCGACGCCGATCGTCACGAGCACGCCGACCAGAGCCAGGTGGAACAGCAGGTTCCCGGTCTCGCGCCAGTACCCGCGCTCGGCCGACACCGAGAACGTGCGGCCGCGGTCGTAGCGCTCCACGCGGTAGCCGAGCGCCTTGAGCTGCGTCGTCGCGACATCGATCGCGGCGGCCGCCTCCGCCTCCGCGTCACCGGTGCCCGTGCCGGAGCCGGCGACCGGGTCGCGCGTGACCGACCGGTGGTCCTCCAGGCGCTGGAGCCGGGCGGGAGTCCGCGGCGGACGCGCACGCAGCGCCTTCGCGTGGTGCTTGATGCGCGGGATCACGCAGCCCACGAGCGACGTGAACAGCAGCAGGTAGATGGCGGAGAACCACGGCGACAGGTAGACGTCGAACAGCTTCAGGCCGTCGAGGATCGGGAACAGGTCGGGGTTGTCGCGTTCCCACTGCGTGACGCCGTTCGGGTCGGCCATGCGCTGGGGGAAGATCGAGCCGGGGATGGCGGCGATCGCGAGCACGAGCAGCAGGATCAGCGCGGTGCGCATCGACGTCAGCTGACGCCAGCCCCACCGCAGCCAGCCGACGACCCCGAGCCGCGGCTGGGTGATCGAGTCGTCGCCGTCGACGTGGTCGGACGGACGGAGCGGATCGCTGGAGTCGCTGTTCACGGCACCCTTGTTCTTCGTGGTGGTGTGCTCTGCGCGGTCAGAGCGGGAGGATGACACTGCCGATCACCGCCGTCAGCCGGGACATGATGTCGGTCCACAGCCCGGTGACCATCAGCACACCGAGCAGGATGAGCATGACGCCGCCCACGATGTTCACGATGCGCACGTGGCGGCGCAGGAAGCCGATCGCCCTGGTCGCCCAGCCGAAGCCGAGGGCGACCAGCAGGAACGGGATGCCGAGGCCGAGGGAGTACGCCAGGCCGAGGAAGCCGGCGCGCACCGGGTCGCCGGCGTTGAACGACAGCGCCAGGATCGCGGCGAGCGTCGGCCCCATGCACGGCGCCCAGCCGATGCCGAGCGCGACACCCAGCAGCGGGGCCCCGATGATCCCGGCCTTGGAGTCGACGTGGAAGCGGAACTCGCGCTGCGCGAAGCCGAACAGGCCGAGGAACACCAGCCCCATCGCGATGATCACGACGCCGAGGATGCGCGTGATGAGGTCGCCCCAGCGCAGCAGGAACGCGCCCGCCGTGCCGCCGAGCACCGTGAAGAGGATGAACACGACCGTGAAGCCGAGGATGAACAGCAGCACGCCCAGCACGAGGCGACTGCGGGTCGCGGTCTGCGTCGTGCCGTCGGCCGAGCCTCGCGGGGCCACTGCTCCGCCCAGGAATCCGAGGTAGCCGGGGACGAGCGGGAGCACGCACGGCGACACGAACGACACGAGCCCGGCGAGCATCGCCACGGGCAGCGCGAGCCAGAGGGCGCCGGAGCCGATGATGACGTCGGGGTTCACGGCGCCTCCGCGCGGGTCACGAGTCCTCCGCGAGGGCGTCCTTGACGAGCGTGGAGAGCACGGAGGTCCCGTCGATCGGCCCGATGATCTTCGCGGCCACGCGGCCCTGCTTGTCGAGCACGAGGGTGGTCGGGGTGGCCGAGATCGGCACGGCCTCCGCGAACGCGAGCTTGGCCTCCGCGGTGTCGACGTCGATCAGGCTCGGGTACGTGACGCCGTACTCCTCCGCGAACGCGGTGGCCGTGTCGGCCTGGTCGCGCGTGTTGACGCCGATGAAGGACACGCCCTGGTCCTCGTACTCCTTCCAGACGCTCTCCAGATCGGCCGCTTCGAGGCGGCACGGGGCGCACCCGGCGTACCAGAAGTTGACGACGGTGACGTCGCCGGCGACGTCGGCGCTGTCGAAGTCGTCACCGGTCTCGGTGACCCCGCCGAACTCGACGGGTTCGCCACGTTCGGCGACCGGGATCTCGACGATCGCGCCGTCCGCGGCGACGTAGCCGGTGTTCTCCCCGCTCAGGAAGGATTCGCTGACGGCGTCGGGGGCGCACGCGGTCAGGCCGACGGCGAGCACCGCGGCGAACGCGGCTCCGACCGCTCGGCGGGCATGCCGGGGGTGGGAGGTGCGGCCGCGGCGAATCGGAGGGATTCTGGGGGCGAGGGGCACGGCTCCGAGTTTACGCAGAGCATCCTATGCATCGGCCGGGTACCCCCCGGGGGGAATCAGAGGCGCGCGAGCACGTCGGCGACGCTCGCGCGGAAGCGCGGGCACGTCGCGATGTCGTGCGCACGGCAGCCCATCGCGTGCTCGGTCATCTCCCGCGAGCGCCGCATCTCCTCCATGCGCCGGTCGAGGTCGTCGAGGTGCTGCTGCAGCACCTGGTGCCGGCCCGCGCTGCCGTCGTCGAGCAGCACGGCGATCTGCTCGAGGCTCATGCCGGCAGCCTTGCTGCGCTGGATCACGGCGATCCGCACGACCTCGTCCTCGCCGTAGCGTCGCCGACCTGCCGCATCACGCGGCGGGCGGAGCAACCCGACCGACTCCCAGTGCCGCAGCACGTGGGTGGGCAGGTCGAAGCGGGCGGCGACCTCGCCGACGGACCAGGGGTGGCTGTCGCTTGACTTCATGTTGACATGAAGTCACACACTGGCGAGGAAGGCAAGAAGAGAGGACGACACCATGCACGACGCGATCGTGATCGGGGCGGGACCGGCCGGGCTCCAGGCGGCCCTGACCCTCGGACGCATGCACCGCTCGGCGCTGCTGCTCGATTCGGGCGAGTACCGCAACGGGACGGTGCAGCACATGCACAACATGATCGGCGAGGACGGCACACCCCCGGCGGAGCTGCGCGCCCGCGCCCGGCGGGAGCTCACCGCCTACGACACGGTGACCGTGCGCGACACCGCGGCGCAGCGCATCGAGGGTTCCGCCACGGAGGGCTTCCGCGTGACGCTCGCCGACGGCTCGGTCGAACGCGGACGACGCGTGGTGCTCGCGACCGGCGTGGCCGACGACCTCCCCGCGGTGCCGGGACTCGCGCCGCTGTGGGGGCTGAAGGCGTTCACCTGCCCGTTCTGCGACGGCCACGAGCACGCCGGTCGTCCGATCGCGATCCTCGGCCCCGCCCCGCGCGCGGAGCACCTGATCGGACTGCTCGGGCCCGTCGTCGGCGACATCACCGTGGTGCCGGTGGACGCGCCGCTCGGCGACGACGACCGCGCTCGGCTCGAGGGCCTCGGGGTGCGGGTCGCCGGGCCCGCGGCCGAGGTCTCGGAGCACGGCGCGGGGGTGCGCGTGCGCACGGCCGACGGCGACCTCGACGTGGCCGGGGTCTTCGTCGCCGCGGCCTCGGCGCGCCAGCGCGCCCCCTTCGCGGCCGACCTGGGACTGCGGATGCTCGACTCCGGCTCGATCGAGATCGACGAGCTCGGGCACACCTCGGTCGGCGGCGTCTTCGCGGCGGGCGACCTCGCCCATCGCGCGACCCTCCCCGGGCCGATGGCCGCGGTGCTGCTCGCCGCCGCGGCCGGTCAGCTCGCGGCGATCGGCGTCATCCGGTCACTGCTGGAGGACGCCCGCTGAGACCGAGGCCACGGGCGCGTGCGGTGACGGCGGCGGGTCAGACCGCGCCGACGTCGACCGCGTCGCCCGTGGCGGCGGGCTCCGCGTAGGCGACCTCGCGCCACACGTCACCCACGCGCTCGAACGAGGTGACGCTCGACAGGGCGCAGCGCCGCGTGCGGGGGTCGTGCTGCAGCGGAAGCCCCGCCACGCGCAGGTGCGTGATCCAGATGGGCGCCTGGTGCGACACCATCACGATGTCGCCCTCGGTCGTGCTCTCCAGCGCGGCCGTCCACGCCTCGTCCATGATCCCGAGCATGCGCTCCGCGATCGACGCGTACGGCTCGCCCCAGCTGGGGACCGACGGCTGCCGCAGATGCCACCAGTTGAGCGGGTTCATCAGCGACCGGCGCATGCGGGTGCCCTCGAAGACGTTCGTCGGCTCGATCAGACGGATGTCGATCTCCGGCACCAGGTCGAACCGCTCGGCGAACGGCTCCGCCGACTCCTGCGCGCGCTCCAGCGGTGAGGCGTACAGCGCCGCCACGGGGTCGCCGAGCTGCGCCACGTGCGCGGCCGCCGACGCCGCCATCCCGCGGCCCGCGCGGCTCAGGTGATAGTCGGGCAGCCGGCCGTACAGCACACGGGCGGGGTTGTGCACCTCACCGTGCCGCACGAGGTGCAGTCGCGATACCCCCACGTCAGATCTCGCGGTAGCGGGAGTCGCCGAAGCCGAGGATGAAGTATCCGATGAACGAGAACACGAAGAGGAGGAAGAAGGAGAAGACGCCGCCCTTGCCGAAGCGGGCGCCGACCTTCACGGCCACGACGATCGCGAGCACCACGTTGGCGATCGGCACCAGGTAGAGCAGGACCCACCAGCCCGACATCCCGGCGATGCGCAACAGGAAGATCGCGTTGACGATCGGGATGAGGGCGAGGATGCCCGGATATCCGGCCTTGGTGAACACCTTCCACCAGGCGACGGCGAGGAGGATGTAGAAGATCAACGCCACCACGCCGGTGGTCCCGGAGAGGATCTGGCCGAGGAAGTCGGGGACGACCGGGACGTCGGCCGCGGGGACGAGAGCGAGGTTCATGGGGGCACCTTCCGTTCACAGACACCCTACTGAGGGACGGGCCGTCCCGTGAGAAGGGGTCGCGCACCCCCGTAGACTGGGCGGGTTCTCCATTTCCCAGATCAGAAGGAATACTCCGTGCTGCGCACCCACACCGCAGGCTCCCTGCGCGCCGAGAACATCGGTCAGACCGTCACCCTCACCGGGTGGGTCGATCGTCGTCGTGACCACGGAGGCGTCGCGTTCATCGATCTGCGGGATGCCTCGGGCATCGCCCAGGTGGTCATCCGCGACGAGGAGGTCGCCCACCCGCTGCGCAACGAGTTCGTGCTCAAGGTCACGGGCGAGGTCTCGCGCCGCCCCGAGGGCAACGCCAACCCGAACCTCCCGTCGGGCGAGATCGAGGTCATCGCGGCCGAGGTCGAGGTGCTGAACCCCTCGGCTCCGCTCCCCTTCCAGGTCTCCACGGCGCTGGCCGACACCGAGACCGTGGGCGAGGAGGCGCGTCTCAAGTACCGCTACCTCGACCTGCGCCGTCCGGCCGCGGCCTCCGCGCTGCGTCTGCGCTCCGACGTGTACAAGGCCGTCCGCGACGTGCTGCACGCCGACGGCTTCACCGAGGTCGAGACCCCCACCCTCACCCGCTCCACCCCCGAGGGCGCCCGCGACTTCGTGGTGCCGGCGCGGCTGCACCCGGGCAGCTGGTACGCGCTGCCCCAGTCGCCGCAGCTGTTCAAGCAGCTGCTCATGGTCGGCGGCGTGGAGAAGTACTACCAGATCGCCCGCTGCTACCGCGACGAGGACTTCCGCGCCGACCGGCAGCCCGAGTTCACGCAGCTCGACATCGAGATGAGCTTCGTCGAGCAGGAAGACGTGATCGCCCTCATGGAGTCGCTCATCGTGGCGATGTGGAAGACGATCGGCGTGGAGGTGCAGACCCCGCTGCCGCGCATCACCTACGCCGAGGCGATGGCGAAGTACGGCTCCGACAAGCCCGACCTGCGCTTCGGGCTCGAGCTCGTCGAGGCGACCGAGTACTTCGCGGACACCCCGTTCCGGGTGTTCCAGGCCGAGTACGTCGGCGCGGTGCGTATGCCCGGCGGCGCCTCGCAGCCGCGCAAGGTGCTCGACGCCTGGCAGGACTGGGCCAAGCAGCGCGGCGCCCGCGGTCTCGCCTACGTGCTGTTCAACGAGGACGGCACCCTGGGCGGCCCCGCCGCGAAGAACCTGTCCGAGGCGGAGCAGGCGGGTCTCGCGGAGTTCGTGGGCGCCGAGCCGGGCGACTGCGTGTTCTTCGCCGCCGGATCCGCCAAGGAGAGCCGGGCGCTGCTCGGCGCCGCGCGCGTGGAGATCGGCCGCCGCCTGGGTTACCTGAACCCGGACGAGTTCGCGTTCACCTGGGTCGTCGACGCCCCGATGTTCGAGCCCGCCGCCGACGCGGTGGCCTCGGGCGACGTCGCGGTGGGCGCGGGCGCCTGGACGGCCGTGCACCACGCGTTCACCGGCCCGAAGCCCGAGTTCGAGGACACGTTCGACACCGACCCCGGCTCGGCCCTCGCCTACGCGTACGACATCGTGTGCAACGGCTCCGAGCTCGGCGGCGGCTCGATCCGCATCCACCGCGAAGACGTGCAGAAGCGGGTCTTCGAGGTCATGGGCATCAGCGACGAGGTCGCGCAGGAGCAGTTCGGCTTCCTGCTCGACGCGTTCTCGTTCGGCGCTCCCCCGCACGGCGGCATCGCGCTGGGCATGGACCGCGTGCTGCAGCACCTGTCGAAGACCGACTCGATCCGCGACGTCATCGCCTTCCCGAAGTCGGGCAACGGGTACGACCCGCTGACCTCCGCGCCCGCCCCGATCACCCCGGAGCAGCGCGCCGAGGCCGGCGTGGACTATGAGCCCGACGACGACGCGGCCTGAGCCGCTCGCGCACGATCAGGCACTCGCGCCGGGTCGGGCGGTTCCCCACGGAACCTGCCCGACCCGGCGTCGTCGTGTGAGCCGCGGACGGTTCAGCGGAGCGAGGCGAGAGCCGGGACGATGTTCTCGTTCCACACGTCCACGCCCAGCTTCGCGATGAGCGCGACGACCACCACGAGGAACACCACGCGGATGAACGTGGTGCCGCGCGAGATCGCCATGCGCGACCCCAGGTAGCTGCCCGCGACGTTCGCGACCGCGAGGATGCCGCCCAGCAGCCACAGCACCGACCCGTGCGGGATGAACAGCAGCAGCGCGCCCAGGTTCGTGGCGAGGTTCACGATCTTCGCCTTCGCGCTGGCCTGCAGGAAGTCATAGCCGAGCAGCGCCACGAGGGTGATCACCAGGAACGTGCCGGTGCCCGGCCCGATCATGCCGTCGTAGAAGCCGATGCCGAGGCCGGCGAGGCCCGCCATGAGGTGGTGCTTGTGGCCGTGGAAGCGCAGCTGCGTCGCGGCGCCGAGCTGCGGGCGGAGCGCCGTGAACAGGGCGACCGCGAGGAGTGCGACCACGATGATCGGCTTGAACGCGGCGGGCGGGAGCACCGTGGCGACCGCGGCTCCCCCGAACGAGCCGAGCAGCGCGATCACCGCCATGGGCAGAGCCGTGCGGATGTCGGGTTTCGCGCGACGGTAGTACGTGACACTGCTCGTCGCCGTGCCGAACACCGACGCGAGCTTGTTGGTGGCCAGGGCCTGCACCGGCGCGATACCGGGGATCAGCAGCAGCGCGGGCAGTTGCAGCAGACCCCCGCCGCCCACGACCGCGTCGATCCAGCCGGCGCAGAACGCCGCGACGATCACGAGGATCAGCATCCCCCAGGTGAGCTGCTCGAGCCCGAGCACCGTGCCGATATCCACCCGGCCATGATTCCAGAGAGTGCACCCTCCTCCCGCATCCGCGCCCCTGAGAGACTGGTGCCATGCTCGACGCCCTCCCCCTGCCCTTCCCCTTCCCGTCGCGCGTCGGCGAGGCCGTCCTGCGGCGGGCCACCCTGGACGACACCGATGCGGTGATCGCGCTGCTCGCCGACGACCCCATCAGCGCCGCCCGCGGTGATGTGGCCTCCGACGAGGATCGCCCCGCCTATGAGCGCGGCCTGAGGGAGATCCTCTCCGAGCCCTCGAACGACCTGCTGGTGGTCGAGCTCGGCGGGGCCGTCGTCGGCACGCTGCAGCTCACGTCGATCCCCGGCATGGCACGCCGCGGAGCCCGTCGCCTGCTGGTCGAAGCCGTGCGCGTGCGCAGCGACCTGCGTTCGGCGGGTCTCGGCGGGGCCGTGATGCGCTGGGTCGGGGAACAGGCCGCGCCCGCGCTCGGCGCCGCGATGGTGCAGCTGACCTCCGATGCCGCCCGCACCGACGCGCACCGCTTCTACGAGCGTCTCGGCTACGTCGGCTCGCACCGCGGCTTCAAGCTCACCGTCCCGCACTGACCGGCGGCCGCGCCGGCCCGCCTGTCGGTCCCGCGCCCGCGCGCCACCCATCGGACACCGTCCGTTCACCGCGGCCGCCACGAGCGGCAACCTCCGGCTCGTAGTGTCCTCTCGCAACCCGACCCCGGCGAACCCGCGCCGGGCACCGAGAGGATACTCATGGCACGCTTCACCCGCCGCGCGCGCATCGGCGCCGGCATCGCCCTCGCCACCACGGCCGCGCTCGCACTGAGCGCCTGCTCCGGCGCCGCCGACGCATCGGGCTCCGGCTCCGGAGAGTCCGCCGTCGACGCGTCGGCGGCCACGTCGGTGGCCGACTTCGGCACGTTCGCCGATCTGGAGGCCGCCGCCACGGCCGAGGGACAGCTCAACGTCATCGCGCTCCCGCGCGACTGGGCGAACTACGGCGAGATCCTCGATCTCTTCGCCGAGAAGTACCCCGAGATCACGATCAACGAGGCCTCGCCCGACGTGTCCAGCGCGGAGGAGATCCAGGCCGCCGAGACGAACAAGGGCCTCGACACGGCGCCCGACGTGTTCGACCTCGGCCTCACCGTGGCCCTGCAGAACACCGACGCCTTCGCGCCGTACACGGTGCAGACGTGGGACGACATCCCCGACGAGCTCAAGGAGCCCAGCGGGCTGTTCGTGGGCGACTACGGCGGGTACATGTCGATCGGCTACGACTCGTCGAAGTACGACGCACCGTCCGAGCTCGACGACCTGCTCTCCGCCGACTACAAGGGCGCGGTCGCGATCAACGGCGACCCCACGCAGGCCGGTGCCGCGTTCGCCGCGGTGGGCCTCGCGACCGTGCAGTCGGACGGCACGCTCGACGACTTCCAGCCCGGCATCGACTTCTTCTCCGAGCTGCAGAAGGCCGGCAACCTGCTCAAGGTCGACGTGACCACCGCCACCATCGCCAGCGGTGAGACCCCGGTGGTGTTCGACTGGGACTACCTGAACGCCGCCCACACGGCCGACAACCCCGACTGGAAGGTCGTCGTGCTCGACGGCACCGGTTACGCCGGCTACTACAACCAGGCCATCAACGCCGACGCCCCGCACCCGGCCGCCGCGCGACTGTGGCAGGAGTTCCTCTACAGCGACGAGGTGCAGAACCTGTGGCTGAAGGGCGGCGCCCGTCCGGTCCGCATGGAGGCCATGACGGAGGCGGGCACGATCGACGCCGACCTCGCCGCCGCGCTGCCCGAGGCACCGGCGGAGACCGTCGTGCCGACCGAGGAGCAGTCGACGAACGCCGGCACGCTGCTCGGCGAGAAGTGGGCCGCGGCGGTCCAGTGACCACCGTCGTCGCACCGGGGGCGGACGTCGCGGTGTCCGCCCCCACCCCCACCAACGGGACCGCGCGTGGAGCGGGGGCCCAGCGGTCCGCGCCGTTGTCCTTGTGGCTTGGGT
>NZ_JBSHIM010000003.1:182535-218511 GCF_053618975.1 Microbacterium sp. NPDC055599
ACAGCATCTAGGAGGGGAAGGGGGGGGGGGGTTGGATCTCCCCCCCCCCCCCCCCCCACTGTGGGCTCGGGGGGGGATGTGGGGCCCCCCCGGTCCGCGCCGTCGTTCGCGTGGCTGGGGCTGGTCCCCTTCGCGGCCTACGTGGTGCTGTTCCTCGCCGTGCCGACGGTGCTCGCCGTCGGCTCGGGGTTCTTCGATGACGACGGCGCGGTCACGATGGCGAACGTGGAGGCACTGGGCGACCCCGTGGTCCTGAGGACGTTCGCGAACTCGGCCGGGCTGTCGCTGCTCACGGCCGCGGTCGGAGCGGTCGTGGGGGCCCTGGTCTGCTACGCGCTGCTCGGCGCTCCGCCCGAGGGCGCCGTGCGCCGGGCGGTCGATGCAGCAGCCGGGGTGCTCGCCCAGTTCGGCGGGGTGATGCTGGCGTTCGCGTTCATCGCCACGATCGGCATCCAGGGGGTGGTCACGGTCTTCCTGCGCGACACGCTCGGCGTCGACATCTTCGCGAACGGCACCTGGCTCTACGAGCTGCCCGGGCTCGTCCTGCCCTACATCTACTTCCAGGTGCCGCTCATGGTCATCACGTTCATGCCCGCTCTCGCCGCCCTGCAGCCGCAGTGGGCCGAGGCGAACCTCACGCTGGGCGGCACGCGGGCGAGCTTCTGGCTGCGCATCGGCCTGCCCGTGCTCGCGCCCTCGTTCCTCGCCAGCCTGCTGCTCCTGTTCGCGAACGCCTTCTCGTCGTACGCGACCGCCGCGGCGCTGGCCAGCCAGGGCTCGCAGATCGTGCCGCTGCAGATCCGCACCGCCCTCACGAGCGAGACGCTGCTGGGCCGGGAGAATCTCGCCGGGGCGCTCGCCCTCGGCATGATCGTGGTGGTCGGCGTGGTGATGGGCCTGTACTCGCTGATCCAGCGCCGGGCTGCGCGGTGGCGCTCGTGAACCGTCTCGCCCCGTCGCGCACCACGCGCTGGGTGATCGGTGTGCTCGTCGGCGCGTTCTTCGCTGTACCGCTCGTGTCGACGTTCCTGTTCACGCTCCGTGGTGCCGACGGACCGTCGTTCGAGCACTGGGCCGCGCTGTTCGACCCCGCTGCGGCGGCCGCGCTCCGGCCGATCTGGACGGGACTCGGCAACTCGCTGATCCTCGCCGTCGTGACCGTCGCGATCGTCCTGCTGGTGCTCGCCCCGACGATGATCCTGGTGAACCTGCGCTTCCCGCGGCTGAAGCCCGCGTTCGAGTTCCTCGCGCTCCTGCCCATCTCGATCCCGGCGATCGTGCTGGTGGTCGGCCTCGCACCCCTCTATCTGCAGATCGGTCGCACCCTCGGCACCGGCACCTGGACGCTCGCGTTCGCCTACGGCATCACCGTGCTGCCGTTCGCCTTCCGGTCGATCCAGGCGGCGATCGACGCGGCCGACCTGCGCACGCTGTCGGAGGCGGCCCGTTCCCTCGGCGCGAGCTGGCCGGCCGTGGTGCTCCGCGTGCTCGCGCCGAACCTCCGCCAGGGGCTGCTGGCCGCGTCGCTGCTGTCGATCGCCGTGGTCCTGGGAGAGTTCACGATCGCCTCCCTCCTGAACCGTCCGGTGTTCCAGACGGCGATGCTCGTCGTGCAGAAGCAGGACCCCTACGCGCCGGCGATCTTCACCCTGCTGGCGCTGCTGCTCGTCTTCCTCCTGCTCCTCCTGATCGGCCGCGTCGCGCGCGGCTCCCGAAAGGCCCGCTCATGACCCTCGACCACGCCCTCCCCCGCACGAAGGACAACCTGCTGCTCGCGCGGGCCGGCGAGGGCACCCGCGTGCAGCTCCAGGGCATCGTGAAGCGCTACGGCGGCACGACCGTGCTGCACGGCGTCGATCTCGACATCGCGCCGGGCGAGTTCGTGTCGCTGCTGGGCCCGTCCGGATGCGGCAAGACCACGCTGCTGCGCGTGCTCGCCGGGCTCGAGGTCGCGGATGGCGGTGCGGTCCTGCTCGGCGGCGGAGACGTCTCTCGGGTGGCGACCAACAAGCGCGACATCGGCATGGTGTTCCAGTCGTACTCGCTGTTCCCGCACCTGCGCGTGGTCGACAACACAGCCTTCGGTCTGCGACGCCGCGGAGTCGGCCGGGCCGAGGCCGCACGACGGTCGCTCGACGCCCTGGCTCTCGTGGGTCTCGCCGACCTCGCCGATCGCTTCCCGCATCAGTTGTCGGGTGGGCAGCAGCAGCGGGTCGCCCTCGCGCGGGCACTGGTCACCGAGCCCCGGGTGCTGCTGCTGGACGAGCCCCTGTCGGCGCTCGACGCGAAGGTGCGCGTGCAGCTGCGCGACGAGATCCGCCGCCTCCAGCTCCGACTGGGCATCACCACGGTCTTCGTCACGCACGACCAGGAGGAGGCGCTGGCGGTGTCCGACCGCATCGCCGTGATGAACGCGGGGCGCATCGAGCAGATCGGCACCCCGGAGGAGCTGTACACCGCTCCGTCCACGGCGGGGGTCGCCGCGTTCGTCGGGCTGTCGAGCGTGGTGTCCGGTGTCGCGGAGGGCGACCACGTCGTGGTGTGGGGGCAGCGCCTGCCGTTGCAGACGCCGGCCGACGGCCCGGTCGACGTGTACCTGCGACCGGAGAACGTGCACTTCGCGTCGGAGGCGGACGCGGCGACCGATGCGCTGGTGGAGGAGAGCACGTTCCTCGGCAGCATGCGCCGCACGCTCGTGCGCACGGAGTCGGGCGAGCTCGTGCGCGTGCAGCACGCGCCGGGTGTGCACCCCGCGTTCGGCGACCGCGTCCGCATCGCGGTCGACCCGGAGCCCGTGGTGGTCCATCCGCGCGGCTGAGCGGCGGAGGCCCACCTGGAACGTCGGAGACCCCGCGGCCGTCTGGCCGCAGGGTCTCCGTTCGGTTTCCGGGTCAGATGGTGATCTGCCCGGCGACGGTGGCGAGCTTGTGGCGGGCGAGCGCCAGGTTCGCCTTCGCCTTGTCGAGCACCAGGTAGACGAAGAGTCCTTCGGTGCCGCTGCTGCTGAGCACATTGATCAGGTGGTACTGGTCGTCGAGCGTGATGAGGATGTCGTCGATCCGACTGGCGATGCCGAGCTCCTTCATCGTCTGCAGCTTCGCGCGGACGACATTGGAGTTCCCGGCCGCGGCGACACCGAGGTCGAAGGCGGGGTGACCGCCCTGCGCGAGAGCCATGCCGGACGCGGAGTCCGCGATCGCGACGCCCACGGCGCCGTCGATCGTCAGAAGCTCCTGCACGGACTGTTCCAGTTGTGCCATTCGTTCTCCCTGAGGTTCTGTACGGGTGCGGTCGAGCGAGGTGTCCCGCTCGATGAGGGGTGTGCCCGGGGTCGGTGCGATCGGGTCGTCGCCGCCGGGCATGAGGGTCGGAAGGAGCGCCGGGCCCGCGTCGCGGTCGACGAGTGCGTGCGCGCGCAGCGCGGGGCGCGGAGGCGGTGGCGGGAGTGTCGAGAACAGGTCCTCGAGCGCGCGGAGCGCGTCGTCATCAGGCGCGGCGGCGTCGGCCGATTCCGCGCGTGTGCTCGCAACGTCGATCTCACGTCGACGACGGCCGAAGACAGCCATCGGTCCCCCTTGTGTCACCACGAGTCGTCGCCGATCCGTCCCGGATCGCCGCCGACTTGTCCCCAGATTCCGTCGACCGCCCCAGCGATCGACCTGCACACGATACCCGGCGAACCTCCGGATCGGTGCCTCCGGACGCCCTTCCGCCGCGTTGTATATCGGTAGCGCGTCTCCGGCCTCCCCGCGGAGGTCGTCGCAGCCGAGGGACCGCGGTGAGAAGAACGAACCCCCTGTCGCCATCCCGGCGGCAGGGGGTTCGTTCGTCGGTGCTTCAGAGCACGCGGGACAGGAAGTCCCTGGTGCGCTGGTGCTGCGGATCGGCGAGCACCTCGTGCGGGTCGCCCTCCTCGACGATGTGACCGCCGTCCATGAAGATCAGCCGCGAGCCGACCTCACGCGCGAAGCCCATCTCGTGGGTCACGACCAGCATCGTCATGCCCTCGTCGGCGAGCGACCGCATGACCGACAGCACCTCGCCGACCAGCTCGGGGTCGAGCGCGGAGGTGGGCTCGTCGAAGAGCATCATGTCGGGGTTCATGCACAGCGCTCGGGCGATCGCGACGCGCTGCTGCTGCCCGCCCGACAGGTGACCCGGATAGGCGCCCGCCTTCTCGGCCAGGCCCACTCGCTCCAGCATCGCGTGCGCGACCTTCTCGGACTCCGCCTTCGACCGCTTCTTCACCCGCTGCTGCGCGATCGTCAGGTTGCCGAGCACGCTCAGGTGCGGGAACAGGTTGAAGCTCTGGAACACCATGCCGATGCGGGTGCGCACGCGGTCGATGTCGACGTCGGGGTCGGTGATGTCGATCCCCTCGATCAGCACCTTGCCGCCGGTGGGCTCCTCCAGCAGGTTCACCGAGCGCAGCAGCGTGGACTTGCCCGAGCCGGACGGGCCGATCACGCAGACGACCTCGCCGGCCGTGACCGTGAGGTCGATGCCCTTGAGCACCTCGTTGTCTCCGAACGTCTTCACGAGCCCCTGGATGTCGATCGCGGGCGCGTGGACGTCGATCAGATCGGTGGTCATCGGCTCCTCGCCATCCGTCGCTCCAGCCACGCGCTGAACCGCGTGAGGGGGATCGTCACGATCAGGTACAGGATCGCGGCCATGATCAGCGGCGTCCCGTTGGCGTTCTGCGTACTGGCGTCGCGGGCGAACGTCGTGAGCTCCTTCGACCAGATGAACGACCCGGCCACGAACAGCAGCGAGGTGTCCTTCAGCAGCAGCACGAACTCGTTCGTCAGCGGCGGGATGATGATGCGGAAGCCCTGCGGCACCACGATCCAGAACGTCGTCTTCATGGGCGACATGCCGAGCGAGCGGGCCGCCTCGGTCTGCCCCTTCGGCACCGCCTGCAGGCCGGCGCGAATGGTCTCGGCCATGTACGCCGATGCCACGAGGATCAGACCGATCAGCCCGAGGACTACCGGCCCGCCGAGCTTCGTACCGGGGATACCCATGCCGATCGGCACGATGTAGGCGATCGCGAAGATCGTGAGGATCGCCGGGAGTCCGCGGAACAGTTCGATCCAGCACGTCGCGATCCAGCGGAACGGCCCGATCTCCGACAGCTTCATCAGCGCGAGGACCACGCCGAGCAGCAAACCGCCCACGAACGCCACGGCGGTGAACCACAGGGTGTTCACGAGCGCGGTGGTGATGATCCCCGGGAGCATCTTCGCCGCGATCTCCGGGTTGAAGTACATCGTGGCGATCCGCGCCCAGTCGGTGCTGATCGCCGCCCAGATGACGAGAGCGATCAGCACCGCATAGACGGTGTAGCGGTACAGCTTCTTCTTCGTGGTGCGCCTCAACGCCATTGTCAAGGTCCTCCCGACCGACTCAGTTCCGTCTTCAGTTGGCCGTGAAGTACTCGTCGTAGATCTTCTGGTACTCGCCGCTGTCGCGGAGGTCCTTCAGTGCGCCGTTGACCGCCTCGAGAAGAGCATCCTTCTCGCCCTTCGCGAACGCGAAGCCGTAGGACTCGTCGGTCTCGTACGTTTCCACGATCTTGTAGGCGGAGTCGGCCTTCTCGTGCTCGAGGTTCACCGGCTGGTCCTGCAGGATCGCGTCGATCTGCCCGGCCTGCATGGCCGGCCACAGCTCGCCGTCCGACGGGTACTGCACGAGCTGAGCGCCCTTCGCGTTCTCCCCGGCGTAGGACTCACCCGTCGTGCCCTGCTGCACGCCCACGTTCTTCCCGTCGAGGTCGTCGATCGACTCGATGCCCGAGTCGGTGCGCACCAGGAGCGACTGCAGCGAGTCGTAGTACGGGTCGGAGAAGTCGATGTTGGCCTTGCGCTCCTCGGTGATCGTCATGGCCGAGGCGCCGACGTCGCACGTACCGGCCGCCAAGGTGGTCCCGGACTGCAGAGCTTCGAAGCCCACATCCTGCACCGAAAGCTTCAGGTCGAGCTGCTTCGCGATCGCGCCCAGCAGGTCGATGTCGAAGCCCGTGTACTCTCCATCGTCGCCCTGGAACTCGAACGGCGGGTAGGGGATGTCGGAGCAGACAGAGAGGGTGCCCGCCTCGATCAGACCGTATTCGTCGCCGGCCGCGGGAGCGTCGCTGCTGCCCGCGTCGGTCGATCCGGTGGCGCATCCGGCGAGCGCGAACGTGGCGGTGGCCACGAGTGCGAGACCGGCGAAGAGGGTACGACGAGGCATGTCGACTCCTGGGGTTCGGGGGCGGGTGCGCCCGCGGACGGGTAGGAGATCATCTAAACATGCGGCTCGTCGCGTGACCAATGACACGGGCAGACGACCGCATTACGTTTGTGTTTCGGTGCCTCCCCGCGCGGCACCCGGTCTCACACCTCGACGTCGACGGCCACACGACCGGAGACGACGGAACGGATGTATCCGGCGACCTCCTCGTGCGCAGGGTGCACCTGGTACTGCTCCAGAGCATCGACGGAGTCGAACTCCGCGACGAGCGTCACGTCCCAGTTGGCGTCGGGGTAGACGTCGTTCGCGCCCGCCCAGATGCTGCGCAGCTGGGGAACGATGCCGTCGAGCGCGTTCAGCCGGCGGGCGACCTCGGCCGCCTGGTCCGCGCGGGTCTGCGCATCGTCGACGGCGAGCTTCCAGGCCACGACATGGCGAATGGTCATCGGGGTGTCTCCTGGTCGGTGAGGGCGTCGGCGCTCACGGCTTCCTCCAGCGCCTCGCGCAGGCGGTCGGGCGAGACGCGCCAGTGGGCGTGCAGGCGGCCGTCGATCAGCACCACCGGGATCTTCTCCCACCACTGCTCGTACAGCGCGGGGTCTTCGGCGATCGACGCCTCGACGATCGCGATCCGCTCGGCGGCGGCGTCGGGCAGCTCGGCGACCACGGCGTCGACGACCTCGGAGGCCACGTCGCACAGATGGCAGTCGGGCTTGCCGATCAGGGTGAGCGTGGTCACGCCGACGGCACCTCGACCTCGCGACCCTGCGCGATCCACTCGCCCGTGCCGCCCTCGACGTTCGTCGCGTCATAGCCGCGCGCCTCGAGCGCCTCGACCACGCGAGCCGAACGGCCGCCGGCCTGGCAGATCACGTCGAAGGACTCGGCGGGCAGTTCGTCGAGACGGTTGCCGATCTCGGACATCGGGATGTTCACCGCGCCCGGCACGTGGCCGGCGGCGAACTCGTGCACCTCCCGGACATCGATGAGCGGGGTACCGGAGCGCTCGGCGAGCTCGGCGACGGTGATCGACTTCATGACATCCTCTCGGCGGTGCGGCACGGCAGAGACACAAAGCGCCCGTCCGAAGACAGGCGCTCGGTGTCTGGCCGCTTACTTCTTGTTGCGGCGCTGGTGGCGAGTCTTGCGAAGCAGCTTGCGGTGCTTCTTCTTCGCCATGCGCTTGCGGCGCTTCTTGATGACAGAACCCACGGAAACCTCACTAAGTCAGGGGCTGGGTGTCGCCGAATCGGACACCCGGGTACGGGCACGAAAAAATGCCTCGGATCATCCTAGCAAACCCACGGGCCGCCTCGCGCCGCCCTGCGGATCAACCCGCGTCGGCGATCGGTCGCTGCAGCGCCTCGGCCACGGCCGACTCCGGGACGCGGTAGCTGCGGCCGAAGCGGATGGCGGGCAGCTCTCCGGAGTGCACGAGGCGGTACACGGTCATCTTGGACACGCGCATGAGCTCGGCGACCTCGGCCACCGTCAGGAATCGGACATCTGGAACCTCGGGCATCCCACGTACCCCTTTCTCGATGTGCACACTCTATGGGTTTCCTGGGACGCGTGTAAACCCATGTGACTCGTGTGATCAGTGGGACGCGGGCACCGTGGCGAACGCCCGCACCGGGAAGGTGCCGAACCCGCGGATCGCGGGCGGGGCCGCGGTGAAGCGGGCACCCCGCGAGGGAACCGCGTCGAGACCCGTGAGGTGCTCGACCACGTGCACGCCGGCGGCGAGGAGGATGCTGTGCGCCGGACGCTCTCCGCCGCTCTCGGTGTCGTCGATGTTGAGCGAGTCGATCCCGACCAGGCGCACCCCCGCCTCGACCAGGAAGCGGGCGCCGTCCTCCGTGAGGTACGGCGCCCCCTCCGCATAGTCGGGCGTGCCGAAGAGCCGGCTCCACCCCGTGTCGAGGAGGACCGCCGAGCCCCGCAGGTCGCGGTCCGCCAGGGTCGCCGCACGGATGCCGCGGCGCTCGGGCGACCAGGCATCGCGCAGGTGGAAGACCTCGGCGGGGAGGCCGACCAGGGTGCGCAGGTCGAGTGCGGCGAGATCGTCGCCGTCGCCGTAGCGGTGCCAGGGGGCGTCGAGGTAGGTGCCGGTGTTGCCGATCATCGTGATCACGTCCATCGCGAACTCGGTCCCCGGCGCGTAGCGCTCCCGGGATGCGGCGCGTGTGAGGAACGGGGCGATGGTCGGCGCCGGCAGCCCGGGATAGGTGATCATCCCGGCCTCGATGGGGTGGCTGAGATCCACGATGCGGTCCTCGGCCTCACCGCCGCTCGGTGCCTCGACTCCGCGGCTTCCGCGATGCGGCTCCTCGACGATGCGCAGGTCGCGGAGGTGCACCTCGTCGACCAGCGTCAGTCCCAGGTGGCGGACGAGCAGGGTGCCGATCTCCTCGGCCGAGAGGTCTTCCCGGGGAAGGTCGAGGCGGAACCCCTCCCCGTGCATGCCGCCGCCGTTGGCGAACGTGATCGAGAAATCGAAGTGAGCGCGGTGCGGAGCGGTCGTCATCCCCCCATCCTGCCCATCCGGCGCGGCGCCGGGGTCGCTCAGCCGGACTTCCTGGCCTTCGCCACCCGTTCGCGCGCCTCGCGAAGAGCCTGACGCTCGAGCTTGCGGGCCGCGCGCAGCGCCTTCTCGGCATCACGGCTGGCCTTCTGCGCCTCCTTGAGGCGCTTGTCCCCGGCGAGCTCCGCCGCATCGAGGGCGACCCACTCCTCGGAGACCCGGTGCTGCTCCCCGCGATCGAGACCGTCGAGGTAGGCCGCGACACCGTCGAGCGTGCGCTCCACGGCGAAGCGGAACGGATCGGCCGGCGACAGGAACACGCCGTCCTCGATCGCCCGGCGGAGCGCGGGGAACTCCTCGGCCGAGATCACCCGATCGAACAGCGACGCCTCCCGCATCGCCACCTCTTCGGCGGAGAGACCGGAGGAGCGGGACTGCTCCGAGTACCCCGCCTGCACGATGCCGCACCAGCGAGCGTGGCCGGTGATCGCGAGGGCGACGGCCATGCGCTCGTCGGCGGTGAGCGGTGTGTCATCGAGCGCGGCGAGACTGGCGTCCAGCCAGGCGGAGCTGTTGGGGGTGATCGGCGAACCCGAGATCGGCAACGACAGGATCCACGGGTGGCGCAGGTAGACGAGGATCTGGGCCTCGTACAGCGCGAGCAGCCGCGCGCGCCAGCCCTCGACCTCGAGGTGGCTCTCCGGAGGGAGTCCGGTCGCCTCCTCCTGCATGAGCAGCAGGAGGTCGTCCTTCGCGGAGACGTAGCGGTACAGCGACATGGGGGTGAAGCCGAGCCGGGCGGCCACCGCTGCCATGGAGACGGCGCCGATGCCCTCGCCGTCGGCGAGTTCCACCGCGGCCTCCACGATCTTCTCGACACTCATCTCCCGCTTCGGCCCGCGCTGGGGATTCGCCGCGACGCCCCAGGCGAGGGCGATGCCCCTGGGGAGCTCGGGAGGCTCGATGTCGGTCATCCGCCCATCCTACTTCTGTTTATTTCATAAACAGTGTGTTACCGTCATACACAATTGCGTTGCCCATACACAGTTTTCGCGATACACAGAAAGGGATCCTGATGGAGACAGCCATCCAGGTGCGCGACCTGCGCAAGGCCTTCGGGCCGAAGCCCGTGGTCGACGACCTCGCCTTCGAGGTCGGCCGCGGCGAGGTCTTCGCTCTGCTCGGACCGAATGGCGCGGGCAAGACGACGACCATCAACATCCTCACCACCCTCACCGCCGCGGATGCGGGATCGGCGACCGTGGCGGGGTGGGATGTGCGCTCGCATCCCGACGAGGTGCGCCGGCGCATCAGCCTCACCGGGCAGGCGGCCGCCGTGGACGACGCCCTCACCGGTACCGAGAACGTCGTCATGTTCGCGCGCCTCTCGGGACTGGGGCGGGCGGCCGCGCGGCGCCGCGCCGAAGACCTCATCGCCCGGTTCGCACTGACCGACGCGGCGTCCCGCGCCGTGCGCACCTACTCCGGCGGCATGCGCCGTCGCCTCGACCTGGCGCTCAGCTTCGTCGTGACCCCGGAGGTGCTGTTCCTCGACGAGCCCACCACCGGGCTCGACACCCGTAGCCGCCGCGACCTGTGGGACATCATCCGCACGGTCGCGGGTGCCGGCACGACGGTGTTCCTCACCACCCAGTACCTGGAGGAGGCGGATCAGCTCGCCGACCGGATCGCCGTCCTGCACGACGGCCGGATCGCGGCGCTGGGCACCGCCGCCGAGCTCAAGGCGCGTATCGGCGGCGACACGGTCGAGCTCCACGACAGCCGGGGAGAGCTGCGGCGCGAGATCCCGACCGACGGCACGGTCGCCGGGCTGCGGCGCGCCCTCGATCGGCTCGACACGGAGGGGGACGACGGCGTCGTCACGCTCCGACGGCCCACCCTCGACGACGTGTTCCTGGCGGTCACGTCGTCCCCCGCGGGCCGGCCCGTATCCGGAGAGCCGGTCGACGCCGGCTCACCCACCCTCGAGGAGCTCGCATGAACACCGCGGTCACCACCCCCATGCCCCCGCACGCCTCCCCCACGCCGACGCCTCGACCGCGCCTGCGCGGGCTGACGGCCGAAGCCGTCTTCGTCGGACGCAGCCTGCGGCACTCGCTGCGCGACGGCGAATCACTGCTCATGGCGATCATGCTGCCCGTCATGCTCATGCTCATGTTCACGTGGGTGTTCGGCGGGGCGATCGACCCCTCCGGCGCCTACGTCGACTACGTCGTGCCGGGCATCATCCTCACGTGCGCGGGGTTCGGGGCGTCCTCCACGGCGGTGTATGTCGCGAACGACATGCGCTCCGGCATCATCGACCGGTTCCGCACCATGCCGCTGCGCGCCGGAGCCGTGCTCACCGGGCACGTGGTGGCGAGCGTCCTGCGCAACCTGGTCGCGACGGCCATCGTCATCGGCGTCGGGGTGCTGGTCGGGTTCCGCCCGACCGCGTCGCCGGGCGACTGGATCGCGCTGGGCGGGCTGATCACGCTCTACATCCTCGCGATCACGTACCTGTTCGCGGCGATCGGCCTCGCCGCCGGCAGCCCCGAGGGTGCCAACGGCTACGGCTTCGTGCTGCTGTTCCTGCCCTACCTGTCCAGCGCGTTCGTGCCGGTGGCGAGCATGCCGGAGTGGCTGCAGCCGGTCGCCGCGCACCAGCCCATCACCCCGATCGTCGAGACCATCCGCAGCCTGCTCCTCGGTACCGACGCCGGAACGCAGCCGTGGTGGGCGGTGCTGTGGTGCGTGGTGATCCTCGGCGTCGCCGTCGTGTGGGGCGCGTGGCTGTTCCGCCGCAAGGCGGGCCGCCGCTGAGACCGTCCCGTCCAGCCCGCGCATAGCCGCCGCTCGCCGGTCGCCCAGACAGCTCTGGCACTGTCGATGCAGGACTTGTGCCGGCACCGCCGAGTCCGTTGCGGAGCTGGGGTCCGTGGATCGCCCCTGACGACATGCCCCCCGGTCGTCAGGGGCGATGTCCGTTCCGGCGCGGCTGCGCGCGCGTCAGGCGCCGAGCCGCTTGAGCGCCGTGGTCACCACGTGCTTGGCCGATGCGGCCGCGCGTCCGACCACCTCGGCGGCGTGTGCCGCACCATCGGGAAGACCACCCGGGTACGCGATGTCCGGAGCCGCGTCACCGTAGGCGTCGACGAGGAACGGGACCAGCCAGTCGTCGACGACCTCGAGCGGCTCGACGGCGAGGCTGTAGAACCGGCGCTGCCCGTCCTCGCGCACGGTCACGAGCTCGGCATCGCGCAGCACCTTGAGGTGCTTGGAGACGGTGGGCTGGCTGATCCCGAGGTCGGCCACGATCTGGCTCACGCTGGTGCCGGACTCGCCTTCGGACGTTCGCCGGAGCAGGAGCTGGAGGATGTCGCGCCTCGTACCGTCTGCGATCACGTCGAAGATGTCCGTCATGGCATCAGGGTAGTCGCCCCCGGCACGGAGTACCATGACGAGGGCTCGGCGGGCGGCGTCGTGCACGGATGGATTCGAACGAGGGGGCAGCGATGTCGGGCATCGTTTCGGCGTCGTCGCCCCGACAGCGGTTCCCGGGGTCGGGCGGGCGCTTCAAGCACCTCATCACGTCGTCGCCGTCGCGGTTCGCGATCTCCGTGTTCGCGCTGCTGATCCTCGTCTTCACCGTCCTCTTCTCGCTGCCGATCGCATCGGCCGACCGCACCGTCACGCCGCTGAGCGACGCCCTCTTCACCGCCGTCTCCACGATCTGCGTCACGGGTCTGGCGACCGTGGACATGGCCAACCACTGGTCGCCGTTCGGGCACGTCCTGGTGTTCATCGGCGTGAACATCGGTGCGCTGGGCGTGCTGACCCTCGCCTCACTGATGGGCATGCTCATCTCCAAGCGCCTCGGGTTGCGCGCCAAGCTCATGGCCGCGGGCGACACGAACCCGCTGCGCGCGCACGGCGGCGTCGTGAACGAGAGCCAGACGGTGCGGCTGGGCGAGGTCGGGCAGCTCCTCACCACGGTCGCCGTCTCGGCCCTCATCATCGAGGCCTCCCTCGCCGCGCTCCTCTACCCGGCCCTGGTGATGGCCAAGGTCGACCCGATCGCCGCACTGTGGGAGGCGCCCTACTTCGCCGCCATGGCGTTCACCAACACCGGCTTCGCCCCCAACGACGGCGGCGTCGCGGTGTTCGCCGACGACTACCTCGTGCTGTTCCTGCTCATGGTGGGCGTCTTCCTCGGCAGCATCGGCTTCCCCGTGATCTACACGCTCGCCAAGCACGTGTGGCACGTGAAGCGGTGGTCGCTGCACTCCAAGCTCACGATCGTCACCACCGTGCTGCTGTTCGTGGTCGGTGCCGCCGCGTTCCTCATCCTCGAGTACGACAACCCGAAGACGTTCGGGTCGATGGACGCCGCCGACACGACCTTCCAGGCGTTCTTCCTCTCCGCGATGACGCGCTCCGGCGGCTTCAACGTGATCGAGATGGACGATCTCAACGGCTCCTCCCTGCTCGCGGCGAGCATGCTCATGTTCGTCGGCGGCGGCTCCGCGTCGACCGCGGGAGGCATCAAGGTGACCACCCTCGCCGTGCTCGCGATCGCGGTGTGGTCGGAGGCGAAGGGACGCCAGTCGGTCGAGGCCTTCGGGCGGCGCATCCCGAGCGACGTGCAGCGCGTCGCCCTCAGCGTCGTCGCGTGGGGAGCGACCATCGTGGCCCTGTCGACCATCGTGATCGCGCAGATCACGAAGGCCGACATCAGCCACGTGCTGTTCGACGTCATCTCCGCGTTCGGCACCGTCGGCCTCTCGACGGGCCTGACCGGCGAGCTGCCGGATTCCGCCTCGTACGTCATGGCCGCGACCATCTTCATGGGGCGCGTTGGTACAGTGACTCTCGCCGCGGCAGTCGCCGCGACGTCGCGAACGCAGTACTACTCACTGCCGGTGGAAAGGCCGATCGTTGGTTGAAGTCCTGCGCGGAGACGCCCCCGTCCTCGTCATCGGCCTCGGCCGGTTCGGTGCGGCGTGCGCCGGTGAGCTCGACCGTCTCGACCGCGAAGTCCTCGCGATCGACGACAATCTCGAGCTCGTGCAGAAGTGGTCGGAGCGGGTCACCCACACCGTGCAGGCCGATGCCAGGAACATCGACGCCCTGCGCCAGATCGGCGCCCAGGACTTCCAGGTCGCGGTCGTCGCGGTCGGCTCCTCGATCGAGGCATCCGTGCTCATCACCGCGAACCTCGTCGACCTCAAGGTCCCGCAGATCTGGGCCAAGGCCGTCTCCCAGTCGCACGGCAAGATCCTCGCCCGCGTCGGCGCCAATCACGTGATCTACCCCGAGCGCGAGGCCGGCGAGCGCGTCGCCCACCTGGTGAGCGGTCGCATGCTCGACTTCATCCGCTTCGACGACGACTTCGTGCTCGCCAAGATGTACCCGCCGAAGTTCATCCGCGGCGTCGGCCTGAACGAGTCCGGCGTGCGCTCGAAGTACAAGGTCACCGTCGTCGGCGTGAAGAGCCCCGGCAAGCCGTTCCGCTACGCCGAGGCGAACACCATCGTCACCAACCACGACCTCATCATCGTGTCGGGCACCAACAGCGATATCGAGCGCTTCGCCGCCCTGGACCGCTGACCGCGCCCCATCCCGACTCCCCCTCGCGGTGGATGCGTCCCTCGACTCCCGCGTGATGGGATGGGGGCCATGACCGACCACGCCCCGGCCCCTCCCGTGCTCGCCCTCCGCGGGCTCCGCAAGCAGTTCGGCCAGAAGGTCGCCGTCGACGGCCTCTCGCTCGACGTCCCCGCCGGATCGATGCTCGGCCTGCTCGGCCCGAACGGTGCGGGCAAGACCACCACGCTGGCGATGACGACGGGGCTGCTGCGTCCCGACGCGGGCTCGGCGTGGGTGCTCGGGCACGACGTCTGGCAGGACCCGGCCCGGGCCAAGGCGCTCATGGGCGTGCTCCCCGACGGGATCCGCATGCTCGACCGCCTCACCGGCGCCGAGCTGCTGCGCTACACCGGCCTGCTCCGCGGCATGCCCGAGGCCGAGGTGCACACCCGCACCGGCGAGCTGCTCGACGCGCTGGGCCTCGGCGACGACCGCGACACCCTCGTCGTGGACTACTCCGCCGGCATGCGCAAGAAGATCGGCCTGGCGTGCGCGCTGATCCACGCGCCGCGGCTGCTGCTGCTGGACGAACCGCTGGAGGCCGTCGACCCGGTGTCGGGTCAGACCATCCGGCAGATCCTGCGCGCCTTCGTCGACAGCGGCGGCACGGTGGTGCTGTCCAGTCACGTCATGGAGCTGGTCGAGTCGATGTGCGACCGCGTCGCGATCGTCGCCGAGGGGCGGCTGCTGGCGCACGGAGAACTCGACGAGGTCCGAGCCGGGATGACGCTGCAGCAGCGCTTCCTGTCGCTCGTCGGTGCCCACGACCTGGGAACGGAGACGCTCGCGTGGTTGCGCTCCTCGTAGGCCTGCGGCTGCGTCAGCTCGGTCACCAGCTCGCGCGCAACCCGTGGATGATCGTCACGCTCGTCGTGGTCGGCCTCCTGGCCGTCGGCATCCTCGCGACCCTGACGGTGGGGGTCGTGCTGCTGCGGATCGGTGCGCCAGACGCCGCCGTGACCGCGCTCGTGCTGACGGGAGCCGTGATCGTGCTCGGCTGGTGGATCGGGTCGATCCTCGTGAGCGGCGACGACGCCCTGGCGCCCGACCGGTTCGCCCTGCTGCCGGTCACGGCGAAGCGGATGCTCCCGGGGCTCGTGGTCGCGGGCGTCACCACGATCGGCGGCATCGGCACCGCACTCGCCCTGCTGCTGATGCTCCTCGGCTGGTCGGTCGACGTGCTCGCCCTGCTCGCCGCGTTCGTCCTCATCCCGGTAGCCCTGGCGACCTGCGTGCTGGGCGCCCGCGTCGTGAGCGGGCTGCTCGGGAAGTGGCTCGCCCGGCGCCGCACCCGCGACCTCGTGCTCACGGTGGGTGTCGTGCTGCTGGCGTCGTCCGGACTGCTGCTGAACATCGGGCTCCAGGCGCTGACGACCGTGCACGACGTCGGCGGGGCGTTCGCCACCGTGGCCGAGGTCGCCGCCTGGACCCCGGTCGCCGCCGTGTTCGGGGTTCCCGCGGCGCTCGCGCAGGGGGCGGTGGGGGTCGCACTGCTCCGGCTGCTCATCGCCGTCGGCACGGTCGTGCTCCTCTGGGTCGCGGCCCGCGTCCACCTCGACGCCCGCCTCACGGCACCCCTCGTGTCCAGCGGGGGCGGCCGGGTCCGCTCGGGCGGCCTGCTCGACCGGATGCTGCCGGCGGGACCGGTCGGTGCGATCGCGGGCCGCACGTTCCACTACTTCCGCCGCGACCCGCGCCAGGTCGTCAATGTGGTGATGCTGCTGATCCTGCCCGCGATCTTCCTCGGTCTCGCCGTGATGAACGGCCTGCGGGAGGAGTCCGTGGGACTCGCTCCCGCCATCGTGCTGATCCCGGCCATCAACGCTCTCCTCGCGGGGAGCATCGTGCAGCTGGCCATCGCCTACGACAACGACGCGGTCGCCCTGCACATCCTGACCGGTGTCAGCGGCACCGCAGACCGGGCGGGACGGCTGCTCGGCTTCGGGCTGATCGGCCTCCCGGTCACGATCGCCCTGTGCGTGGCGACGTGCCTGGTCGCCGGACGACCGGACCTGCTGCCCGCGAGCCTCGGCGCGGCGCTCGGCCTGATGGCGGTGTCGGCCGGCGCGGGCGCGTGGGTGGGCGCGTTCCTCCCCGGTCGCGCTCCCGCTCCCGAGGCGAACCCGTTCGGTCGCGGATCGGCGGGCGGCGCACAGTCCTTCCTCGCGATGCTGATCATGTCGCCGATCACGCTGATCCTGGGCGGCCCGGCTCTGGGCTTCGGGATCGCCGCGATCTGGATGCCGCCGCTGGGCTGGGTGAGTCTGGCGTGCGCGGTCGTGATCGGGACCGCCGCCGTGTGGGGCGGGACCGTGCTGGGCGGCAAGACGCTCGAACGGCGCTGGCCGGAGGTGCTCGCGGAGGTGTCGAGCGAGAGCTGAGCCCCGCGCGGGTCAGGCGTCGATGTCGAGGACGACCTCGACCACGTCGCCCACGCCGAGCCCCTCCCGATCCTGCAGCACCTTCTTGATCGGCACGATGTAGCCGCCGTCCTTCGGCCACAGCGCGGTGGTCACGGTCGTGCCGCCGATCGTCACCGTCGCGGGGATCATGCCCCAGCCATAGGTGACGACGGCGGCGACATCGTGGATCATCGCGCTCTCGACCGGCGGCACCGTGACGAAGTGGAACGGCGCCGGCCCGCGCCAGTACCAGATCTCCCCCTCGACCCGCAGCCGCATGTCACGCCCCCGCCGCGAGCTCCTTCGCGCGGGCGAGCGCGGCCGCGGCAGCCTCGGCGAAGGTCCGGTCGAGGTGGGCGTCCTGCAGCACGGCGACGGCGCGCTCGGTGGTGCCCTTGGAACTGGTCACACGGCGCCGCAGCTCGGCCGGGTCTTCGCCCGACGCGTCGAGCAGGGCGGTCGCACCGATGAAGGTCTGCTCGACCATGAGCCGCGCATCCGCCTCGGTGAACCCCATCCCGATGGCCGCCGTGGTGACCTCCTCGATCAGGAGGAACACGTACGCGGGGCCCGAGCCGGAGATCGTGGACAGCGCGTCGATCTGCGACTCCGGCACCTCGATCACCGCGCCGACCGTCTCGAACAGGCGTCGCACGAGCGCCACGTCGTCCGCGGTCGCCGCGGCCCCGGCGGCGAGGCCGGTCACGCCCTTGCGGACGGTCGACGGCGTGTTCGGCATCGACCGGATCACGCGCGCTCCGGTGCCCAGGTGGTCGGCGAACGTCTGCAGGGTGACCCCGGCGGCGAGGCTGACGACGATCGTGTCGGCGGTCAGGTGCGGAGCGATCTCGCGCAGCAGCTCCGGCACCATCGCGGGCTTGACGCCCACCAGCACGATCCGGGCGCCGGACACCGCCTCGGCGTTGCCCTCCGGCCGCTCGGACAGCGCGATGCTGGTCACCCCGTCGAGCCCATCGAACGACGCCGCCTTCTCCGTCGTGCGGTTCGTCGCGGTGATCCCGCCGTCGACCGGGACGCCCGATGCGAGCACGCCGCGGAGGATCGCCCCGCCCATCGAACCGGCACCGAGGAACGCGAGGGAGGGAAGCGAGTCAGCCATGTGGTCATCCTACGGCGGGCGCTCCGGCGTCCCCCGACCGGCGGTTCTAGACTCGACGCATGAGTGCATCCGGAGGAAGCAAGGCCATCGTCGCGGCGTTCCTGGCGAACCTGGGCATCGCTCTCGCGAAGTTCCTCGCGTGGGCCCTCTCCGGCTCCGCCTCCATGCTCGCGGAGGCCATCCACTCGGTCGCCGACTCGGGCAACCAGCTCCTCCTCATGCTCGGCGGACGCAAGGCCCAGCGCCGAGCCGACCGCGCGCACCCGTTCGGCTACGGACGCGAACGCTACGTGTACGCCTTCGTCGTCTCGATCATCCTGTTCTCGGTCGGCGGCCTCTTCGCCATCTACGAGGGCGTCGAGAAGCTCACGAATCCCCACGAGCTCGACAAGACCTGGTGGTGGCTGCCTCTCGTCGTGCTGCTGATCGCGATCGGCCTGGAGTCGTTCTCGCTGCGCACCGCCGTGAAGGAGAGCAATCTCGTGCGCGACCGGGGCCAGTCGTGGCGGACGTTCGTGCGACGCGCCAAGGCCCCCGAGCTTCCGGTCGTGCTGCTCGAGGACGTCGGCGCCCTGACCGGTCTGACGTTCGCGCTGCTCGGCGTGGGCCTCACCCTCCTCACCGGCAACCCCCTCTTCGATGCGCTCGGCACCGTCATGATCGGCGTGCTGCTGGTGCTGATCGCGATCGTGCTCGGCGTCGAGACGAAGAGCCTCCTGGTGGGCGAGGGAGCCACGCAGGCCGACGAGGACCGCATTGTGGACGCGATCACGGACGGCCCGGAGATCGAGAAGATCATCCACCTGAAGACCCTGTACCTCGGACCGGACGAGCTCATGGTCGCCGCGAAGATCGCCCTCAACGCCGACAAGCCCCTGCGCGAGGTCGCCGACGACATCGACGCGATCGAGAGCCGCATCCGCGAGGCCGTTCCGGTGGCGCGCGTCGTCTACATCGAGCCCGACGTGTACCGCCCCGCGATCGACCCGGAGCCCTCGACGGACGTGTTCGTGCTCAAGTCCTCGGACTGAGGCGCGGCGGTCGCGCAGTGATCCGACCCGGCCGTCACCGCCGCTGCGCGAAGAAGTCACGCAGCAGCGCGGTGGACGCCTCTTCGTCGACCCCGCCGATGACCTCCGCACGGTAGGGAAGACGCCGGTCCCGCAGCACGTCGTACATCGACCCGGCCGCACCCGCCTTGTCGTCCCACGCGCCGAACACCACGCGCCCGACGCGCGCCTGCAGGATCGCACCGGCGCACATGAGACACGGCTCCAGCGTCACCACGAGCGTGCAGCCGTCGAGGTTCCACGAGCCGAGGGCCGCCGCGGCCGCCCGCAGGGCCACGACCTCGGCGTGACCGGTCGGGTCGTGCGTGGTCTCCCGCGTGTTGCGGCCCTCCGCGAGCATCCGCCCCTGGGCGTCGAGCACCACGGCGCCCACCGGGATCTCGGCGTCTGCGGCGGCCTCCGCGGCCAGCACGAGCGCGCGCTGCATCGCAGTGCGGTCGGCGGCGGTCATGCGTCGAGCCTACGGCAGCGCCAGCTGCGCCCCGGAGGACCGATGTCGTGCGCGCGGTCGCGGCGCATTAGCCTGTATCCATGCGTGTTCACGTCGCCGACCACCCCCTCATCACCCACAAGCTCTCGGTGCTGCGCGACGCGCGCACCCCGTCGCCCGTGTTCCGGCAGCTGACGGAGGAGCTCGTGACCCTCCTGGCGTACGAGGCCACGCGCAACGTGAAGGTGTCGCCGGTGGAGATCACGACCCCTGTCACCACCACCACGGGCGTCAAGATCTCCGAGCCGCGCCCCATCGTCGTCCCCATCCTGCGCGCCGGCCTCGGCATGCTCGAAGGCCTCGTGAAGCTGCTCCCGACCGCCGAGGTCGGCTTCCTCGGCATGGTCCGCGACGAGGAGACGTTCGAGCCCACCACCTACGCCGAGCGGCTGCCGGACGACCTCAGCGACCGCCAGTGCTTCGCGATCGACCCGATGCTCGCAACCGGGGGTTCGCTGGCCGCGGCCATCCAGTTCCTGTTCGACCGCGGCGCGAAAGACGTCACGGCCATCTGCCTGCTCGGCACCCCCGAGGGCGTCGCCGCGATCGAGGCGATGGCCGGCGACCGCGATGTGACCCTGGTGCTGGGTGCCCTCGACGAACGCCTGAACGAGAAGGGCTACATCGTGCCCGGCCTCGGCGACGCGGGCGACCGCCTGTACGGCACCGTCTGACCCGGGCGGCCCGACCCCGGGCGGCCCGAGGCTACGTCAGCGCGTGAGCACGGCAGCGCGGCAGCACGGCAACGCGTGACGGGTTACCGCGTCAGCGCGTCAGCGCGTCAGCGCGTGCGCACGGCACCACCACAGCGGGTCACCGCGTCAGCGCGTCAGGCGGTACGCGCGCTCGTCTCCGTACCGCGTGAATCCGGCCCTGGCGAGGATCGGCGCCGAGGTCGCGACGCGGCCCTTGACCAGCGCGGTCGCCGCACCGCGCGCCGCGCTCTCCCGCAGCCGCTCCGCGAGCACGGCCCGATAGGCACCACGCCCTCGGTCGCCGTCGAGGGTCGCCGCACCCCACAGTCGCGTGAACCCGTCGACGATCGTGCACCCGCCCGTGCTCACCGCGCGACCGTCGATGCGACCCAGCACCCGGAACCCGGTGCCCGCATCGAGGGCGGCCGTCAGCTCCGCGAACTCGGCGCGAAGCTCGTCGCCGTCGAGCGGCCGTTGCTCCCAGACGGGGACGTTGATGTCATCCACCTCCCGAAGCTGGTCGACCGTGCGCACGACCTCGACCGAGACGCCCGGCGGCACATCGACCGCGCCCTCAGTCGTCGGACGGGCGAACACCGTGACGGTGTCGACGTGCTCGGCCCCGCGGCCCACCAGCTCCTCTTCGAGGTCGGGCTCGTCGGCCGGGTTCGTCCAGAACGTGAAGACGGTCTCGCCCCAGGCCTCCACGCGCTCCAGCGCCCGCTCCACGACCTCCGCGGCGGAACGCGTCGACGACACCTGCGAGCCGCGCACCCCGCCCCCGAAGCGCTCCGGGTAGCGCACGAGGAGCAGGTCGTCGCGGACGTGCTCGCTTCCCCGCGGGAACCACGCCCACCCGGCGGCGGCACGGAGGACGTCTTCTGCCGCGGGTATGCCGTCGGCACTCGGCCGCGCATCGGTCGGCGTCATGAGTCCTCCTCCGCCGCACCCACGAGCCGCGCGAAGGCGCTCAGCCGCGCGACGCCCTCGGGCGTGTAGGGCAGATCGTCGAGCAGCGCGGGCGAGTGGATGAGGTAGGCCAGCACCTGGGCGCGCGAGATCGCGACGTTCAGCCGGTTCTGCAGCAGCAGGAACTCCGGCCCCCGGGGCGCGTCGCGGCCGCTCGACGCCGCGAGTGAGGTGATGGAGACCACGGCCTCCTTGCCCTGGAAGTTGTCGACCGTGCCCACCGGCACCTCACCGAAGCCCGCCGCCTCGAGCGCGTCGTGCACCAGCTGACGCTGGGCGTTGTACGGCGCGACCACGATGATGTCCGCCGGGGTGAGCGGCCGCGCGGAGCCCGCCGGATCGTTGTCGCGGAAGGGGCGACCGACCAGGTCCCGCACGATGCGGACGACCTCCGCAGCCTCCTCGGGCGACTGGGTCGCGTTGCCGCGATGGCGCAGGGGGACGATGTGCAGCCCCGGGTCGACGCCCTCGATCGACCGCCGCTCGGTACCTGGCGCAGACGCGAGCTTGCCGGCGTACGCGAGCTGCGACACCGGGGCGGCCACGAACGGATGCATGCGCCACGACTGCGCCAGGAAGTAGCCGTACTCCGGTCGTACGACGGGATCGCCGTCCATCACCCATCCGAGCGCGGACGTGTCGACCGGCTCGGGGTGCGCCCCCTGACTCACCTGCGGAAGCTGCTGCGGATCGCCCAGGAGAAGCAGCCGTTGCGCTGCGGCTGCGACCGCGATCGTCGACGCGAGCGAGAACTGTCCCGCCTCATCGATCACCAGGAGGTCGAGGCCCCCGCGCGCCACGCGCTGCGTGTTGCTGAAGTCCCACGCCGTCCCGCCGACCACGGCCCCCTCACGCTCGTGCTCGGCGAGGAACGCCGCCATGCCGTTCTTGGGGATGACAGTGTACGAAGGATCGCCGCTGTCGTCTTTCGGGGCCTTCGCGACCTGAGCGGGCGCGACGCCGTCGGCCACGATCCGCTCCAACAGCGTCTCGATGATGGCGTGCGACTGCGCTACCACGCCGACCCGGAAGCCGTGCTCGTTCACCAGACGCGCGATGACCCGCGATCCCGTGTACGTCTTGCCCGTACCGGGAGGGCCCTGCACGGCGAGGTAGCTGCGATCGAGGTCGAGGACCCCGCGGACGATCGCGTCGATCGTGTCGCTCCCCGGCTCCGGCAGCGGAGCCCCGGAGACCGTGCGAGGCGGGCGCCGCCGGATGATGTCGGTCGCCGCATCGTCGGGGAACCCCGGGGCGGCCGCATGCACCGCATCGGCCCACTCGTCGATCGCCTGTTGCAGCGACACCACCCGCGGGGGCGCGGCCGGGGTGAGGGCGACAGGCAGCTCGTCCCACGTCTGCCCCTGCACCGCCGACTCGACGATCAGATAGCCGTCGTCGAGCACATCCCGCACGCTCACGGTGTGCGGCACGTGCACGGCGCGCGACGGCACCTCGGTGTCGAACGGCGCCGGCGCGTCGTACAGCGCGAACGGCTGAGCGCCGGGGCCGAGGGTCGTGCCCGGTGACACCTCACCCCGGATCTCGACCTCGCGCGACATGACCCTCCGGCCCTCGCCGATGCTCCAGTCGCTCCGCACGCGCGAGGATGGCGCATCGACCTTGACCACGTCGCGCGTGCCATCCCACATGGTCACCGGCTCGCGGAGTCGCTGGAAGTGCGACACCCAGAAGCTCTTCGCCTCCCGGGGGAAGTAGTCGATCGCCGCCGCCGCGATCCGATGCACGAGCCCGTCGCCGCCGGCCTCCACGTCCCTCTCGGCATCACCGAGCAGGGCCAGCGAGCGAGGCGACGGCTCGTAGATCACCTCGTCGGCGTCGTCCGGAGGCGCCGGCGTCACCCCCTCTCGGCGCGCGATCTCGATCAGCCAGTTGCGCAGCCGCCTCGTCGACACGCAGTCGTAGCGGTTGTAGTCGGCGAGGTCGGCGAACACCGCGTCGGCCTCCGCCTGCGCGCCCGCCGCCGCCAGCTCCCGCGCGGCCACGTACTGCACGATCGAGTCGTCGCCCTTCTGCACGTCGCTCGTGCGCACGTCGTCGCCCATGTAGAGCGGCTCGAGCTTCTTGATCGAGTAGGAGCGCGACCCCACGCGGACCGTGCGCAGCACCAGCGGATACAGATCGACGAACACGCCCTCGCGCAGCAACCGGTCCACCTCGCCCTCGCGGACTCCGTGGCGGGCGGCCATCGCGACCAGGTGCGACGTCTCGTACGGCGCGTAGTGGTAGATGTGCATGCCCGGGTGCGCGGCCCTGCGGAGCTTCACGAAATCGAGGAACGTCTCCAGCGCCTGGCGCTCCTCGGCGAACGTGTGCGCCCACAGCGCGGTGTACTGATCGGCGTTGTCGACCCACCCGAACAGGTAGTCGATGCCCCACTCCGACTCTCCGTCTGGGGCGGGTTCGGTGTACAGCGGGTCTCCCTCGAAGTCGAAGAAGATGTCGCCGTGGCTCGGTACCGGCAGCGTGTGGATCGCAGGGGCGTAGTGCACGTCGTACGTCGGTACCCCCTCGGCATCGGCGCGGAGCTGGAGCTTCGCCTGCGACCGGAGGTTCTCGAACGTGTCGACGTTCATGCCCTCCGGGGCTCCGGACGCCGCGGCCAGGTCGTCGATCGTCTCGATGCCCGCCGCGCGCAGCCGCGCGCGCTGGACGGGCCGCATCCGCGCGACCATCAGCAGGTCGCGGTGGGCGATCACCTGCTCCTCGCACGTCGCACAGCGTCCGCACGCCACGATGCGGAGATCGCCGCGGTCGTCGCCCCACGCCAGCGGCTCTCCCTCCTGCCCCTCGGCCACGGCCCGATCCGCGATGAGCGCGCGCAGCCGCGCCCGACGCACCCGGAACAGCGGCAACAGGTCGTCAACCGCGTGCGTGCTGACGCTGTGGTCGCCCAGGATGAGGTCGACCTCGTCGGCCCGGGGGATGCCGAGGCGATCGAGCTGATCGACATATGCCGCGAGCTGCATGAGCGCCGTGACGCGAGCTTTCCGCGCCAGCTTGGAGTCCTGCACGCGCCACCGCCCGTCGGCGTCTTTACGCAGGAAGTCCGCGAAGCCGACGAAGTCCTCCGTCGCGAACGCCGCCTGGAACACCACCAGCGCGTCGGAGCGCAGGGCCTCGATCGTCTCGCCGACGGCCGCGGCCAGAGCTTCAGGATCGTTCGAGCGGATCTTGTCGACGCGGTGCACCCGCTCCCGCCCGAGCTCGCTCAGGTACCGGTCGAGTACGTTCTGCTCGTGCACGTCTCCCAGCTGCGCGGCCCGCTGCAGCGTCGCATCCTCCAGCTCCTCGACCACCGGCACGCGGCCGAGCTTCGCGTCGATCGCTCGACACCAGGCGAACTCGCACTCCGCCGCCGCCTTGAGGTCGCTCGCGCTCCAGACGACCCGCTGCGCCTCCGTGTCGATCCGCACGATTCTCCCGTTCTCTCGGATGCTTCGACACTATCCGCGGCATCCGACACGGGCGAAAGCGAGCGCGACCGCGCCCTTCCCTCGACGCCTCAGCGCCACCAGGTGTCGTCGGGAGTGACGGGGAGGTGGCGCTTGTGCTGGGTCGCGAGGTAGCGCGACTCGATGCGACCGGCGACGTCAGGGTCGACCTCCTCCCCCTCCAGGAACGCGTCGATCTGCTCGTACGTCAGCCCCAGCTCGTCCTCGTCGGCTCGTCCGGGCTGGCCATCGAGGAGGTCGGCCGTGGGCACCTTGAGCGCCAACCGGTCGGGCGCGTCGAGGAACTGCAGCAGCGAGCGGCCCTGTCGCTTCGTGAGGCCCGACAGCGGCAGCACGTCCGCGGCGCCGTCGCCGAACTTCGTGTAGAACCCCGTCACGGCCTCGGCCGCGTGGTCGGTGCCGATCACGATCAGGCCGTCGTGTCCCGCGAGGGCGTACTGCGTCACCATGCGCAGTCGCGCCTTGATGTTGCCGCGGTTGAAGTCGGTGATGTCGCCGGAGACCGCCGCCTCGATGTCGCGCTCCACGCCGTCGACGCCGTTCTGGATGTTCACCTCGACCGAGGAGTCCGGGGCGATGTAGTCGAGCGCGGCCTGCGCATCGTCCGCGTCGTGCTGCACGCGATACGGCAGCCGTACCGCCAGGAACGTGGCCTCGCCGCCTTCGGCCCGCACGCGCTCGACCGCGAGCTGCGCGAGCCGGCCGGCGAGGGTCGAGTCCTGACCGCCGGAGATGCCGAGCACGTACCCCCTGGCACCCGTCGTGCGCAGGTAGTCCGCGAGGAAGCCGACCCTCCGCTCCACCTCCGATTCGGGGTCGATGTCGGGCCGGACACCCAGGTCTTCCGCGATCTGCTTCTGCAACGACACGTGATCCTCCGCTCTTCGCCTGGCCCCAGTATCCTCCCTCCGCGCAGCGGCGGGGCGGCGGCGCGGCGCTCGCACGCGGCATCCAGCCGAGACCTGAGAGAATGAGGCAGTGAAACTCCTCGTCGCCGCGCTCGCGTCCGAACTGTCCGCCTTCCCCGACGAGCTCGACGGCTTCGACCGGCTGGTCACCGGCCCCGGCAAGCTGCAGGCCACCTACGCGCTCACCCGCGCCCTCGACGCCCGGCGCTACGACGAGGTCGTCGTCGTCGGAACGGCGGGGGCCATCGAGCCGGGGCTCGAGGCCACCGTCCACGAGATCGGCTCCGCATTCCAGCACGACGTGACCGACCTCGACGGCGTCTCCGGCCAGCACGTGTCGCTTCCCGCACGCGTGAGCACCGGCCGTGACGGCGTGCTGATCGCGACCGGAGACCACTTCGTGGAGGACGCCGAGGTGACCGCGGTCATCCGGCCCACCGGTGCCGCCCTCGTCGACATGGAGACCTACGCGTACATCTGGGTGGCCGGGCAGTTCGGGGTGCCGATCCGCGCGTTCCGTGCGGTCTCCGATCAGGCCGAGGACGGCGCCCTCACCGACTGGCGCGCCGCGGTCGCGCGATGCAGCGTTCAGCTGCGCGACGTCATCCGCGCCGAGTACGGGGTCTGACCCGCGTCAGCGCGCCTCGATCACGCTCGGACCGTTCGCCAGCGCCCGCACGGTGAGCTGTGCGGGGATCTGCTCCTGCATGGCCTCCACGTGACTGATCACCCCCACCGTGCGACCGCCCTGGCGCAGTTCGTCGAGTGTGCGCATGGCGATGTCGAGCGTGTCGCCGTCGAGTGAGCCGAAGCCCTCGTCGATGAACAGCGTGTCGAGGCGGATCCCTCCGGCGCGCGCTGTGACGACCTCGGCGAGTCCGAGCGCGAGGGCGAGCGACGTGAGGAACGTCTCGCCGCCGGACAGCGACTGCGGAGGTCGGGTCTGGCCGGTGAAGGCGTCGGCCACCACGATCCCGAGGCCCGACGCGGCCCCTCGCGCCGCCAGTGCGTCGGAGTGGCGCAGCTGGTAACGCCCCTCCGACATGTCGTGCAGGCGACGGTTGGCCGCCTCGACGATCTCCTCCAGCTCCGCGGCGAGCACGAAGGTCTCGAGCGTCATCTTGCGGGTGTTCGCGCCGCGCCCGGCGATCGTGTCGGCGAGGTTCTTCAGCACCTCGAACTCCGCCGCGTCCTCGGCCGTGCGCGCGTGCTCGTCCGCGGCCGCGGCGAGGAGTCCGGACAACCGGGCGGCGTCTCCAGCGGCGACGGTCGCGGCGTCGACGGCGGCCGACCAGAGCGCCCGGGCCTCGCTCGACACGCGTTCCGCGGCCGCGGTGTCGATCGGCTCCTCGGGCAGCGTCTTCAGCTCGAGGTCGAACAGGATCTCCCGTTCCTTCTCCCGCTGCACCGTGTGCTGAGTGATGCGGGCGTCGAGCGCCTCCTGCTCCGCCGACGAGCGCAGAGCCTCCTCCGCATCCGAGACCTCGGCGAACACCGACGCGAGCAGCGCGGCATCGCGCTCCCGGTCGGCCTCGACGACCGCCCTCTCTCGACGAGAGCGCTCCGCGCGCGCGTCCGCCAGCCGCCGGGCGACCTCGGTGCGGGCGGTGGTCTCGGCGATCCGCTCGGCGACCGATGCCGCGTCGCCACGGGCCTGCGCGATCTGCTCGTCCGCGTCGCCGTTCCGTTGCACCAGCAGCGCCAGGTGCTCGCGCGCCTGGGCCAGCGCCGCTGCGGCCGTCGCGACCTCGGAGTCCTGACGCTCCTTCCGAGCCAGAAGATCGGCGCGCACGGCCTCGAGCTCTGCCGCTCGCTGCTCCGCCTCGACCGCGGCGGTGTGCTCGTCCTCGGCGGTCCGGTACTCGCGCTCGGCGCGCTCAGGATCGCGTCCGTCGGCCTTCGCCGTCGCGGCCGCGAGCTCGGCACGGAGCCCGGCGCACGTGTCGCCGGCGGCGCGCTCCCCCGCCGCCGCCGCGTCGCGGGCGGACTCGGCCAGGGCGATGTCGTCGACCGAGACGGGGTCGGTGTGGGTGGCCGGCGCGGGATGCTCCGTCGAGCCGCAGACGGCGCAGGCCTCACCCTCCACCAGGGCCGTGGCGAGCTCCCCCGCCATCCCGTCCATGCGGCGCTGGCGCAGCTGCGCGAGCCGGGACTGCGCCGTCGCGTGCTCCGAGGTCACCCGTGCGAGCTCGGCCTCCGCTGCGTCGCACGCCGCGGCGAGACGCTCGGCCGTCCTGGCGGCATCCCACCGGTCCTTCGCGGCGAGCAGTGCGGCCTCCCGCCCCGGTCGCCCCGCGGCGAGGTCTCTGGCGGCGGCACGCTCCGCCTCCACCTCGGCGAGCTGGACCGGAAGGGCGTCGCGCTCGGTCTCGGCCGTCTCGACCCGCGCCTGCGCCGAGGCCGCATCGGCCTCCGCGGCCCGCTGCTCGGCGTCGCGCTCGGTCGCGTGCCGCTCCAGCACGACCGCGCGTTCCCACCCGCCGATCTCGCGCAGGCGCTCGGTGACCCACGCCTCCAGGTCGTCCACCTCGATGCCGTACGCCGTCCACTCCTCCGCGGCGCGCGATTCGCCTGCAACAGCCTCCGCCAGGGCCTCCCGCGCGCGAGCCGCGGCCGCGATGGTCGGTCGCAGCGCCTCAGCGGCACGTGCGTTCCCGAGCTCGACCCTGGCCTCCGCGATCCGGGGCTCCTCGGCGTCGAGGCGGGCGAGGGCCGCGCGTGCCCTGTCGCGCTCGACCTGGGCACGGCGATCCTCCCGCCGCGCCGCCAGCGCCGCGTCCGCCTCCGCCGACCGCCGCTCGGCGTCGGCACGCTCCGAGACCCGACGCTCGGAGCGGTACTCGGCGCGAGCGAGTGCGCGCCCGAGCGCGTCGAGCCGATCCTGCACAGTGGGCGTCGTCGCGGTCTCCGTCGTTTCGCCGCCGATGTCCTCACCGCCGCCGTTCTCCCCGCCCAGGCCCGCGTCCGTCACCAGGCGCTCGGCCTCCTCGAGTCGCGCGACGACCGTCGCCAGCCGCGAACCCAGCGCCTGCTCGGCCTGTCGCCGCCGCTCGTCGAAGCGCGCCTGCACGTCTTCGAAGCGCTCGGTGCCGAACAGCCGCCGCAGCAGCGACTGCCGGTCCCGGCTTCCGGCCAGCAGGAACTCCGAGAACCGGTTCTGCGCGAGCAGGATCACCTGCAGGAACTGCTCCCGGCTCAGCTGGAGGATCTCATCGAGCTCCTGTGCCACATCGACGGCGCGCGCCGCTCGGCCGACCCACCCCGATGCGGTCGACTCCTCGAGCGAGACGGCTGCGGCCTGCTTCGTCATGCCCCCACCGCGGCGCGCGGGGCGGAGGTACTCCGGCGACCGGGTCACACGGTAGCGGCCGGACGGCGTGCTGAACTCGACCACCACTTCCGACGGGTCGTCCGGCTCGCAGTGGTCGCTGCGCAACCGCTTCTCGCCACCCTCGTACCGGGGCACCCCGCCGTACAAGCCGAAGCATACGGCGTCGAGGATGCTCGACTTCCCGGCGCCCGTGCGACCGGCGATCAGGAAGATGCCGTCGTCGGCGAACGCGTCGAAGTCGACGATCTGGCGTGCGCGGAAGGGTCCGAATCCCTCGACCTCCAGGCGGTGCAGACGCATCTAGACGAGAGCCTCCGCTCGGACGCGGTCGTCGAGCACCTCGCGGATCAGCTCGCGCTCGACCTCTGTCGCGCCCTGCCCGGCGCGCACGTGCTCAAGGAAGGCCCCGATCCGGTCGGCGTCGGTGACCGCGGAGCGCAGGCGCTGTGCGTACGAGTGCTCCTCCGTCTCACCCGTGACGATCGGCTGGTGCTGCACCATGGCGCAGTGCGGGTACGCCTCGCGAAGTCGTCGCATGGGCTCGGACTGCGGCACGGCATCGGTGTACACCGCGCACACCCAGTCGTCGGCATGGGCGGTGACGTTCTCCGTGGACAGGATCTCCGCGAAGCTGCCGGTGAGCGTGACGAGACGCCGCGGCACCGGCAGCTCCCGCCACTCGACCCGGGCGAGCCCGTCGGCGTCGAGGTCCACGAGCCAGGACCCTCGGGGCTTGTGCTGCTCGCCGAAGCTGTAGTGCAGGGGCGCTCCGGCGTACCGCACGCGCTCGCTCACCTGCTGCCGCCCGTGGATGTGGCCGAGCGCCACGTAGTCGGGGCCGTCGAACACGCTCAGCGGCACGACATCGAGGCCGCCCTGGCGCACCTCGCGCTCCAGGCCCTCGGTGGGCTCGACACCCGCGGCGAAGCAGTGGGCGATCGCGACGGAGCGCCCGTCGTGCTCCTGCATCCCCGCCCGGACGAGATGCATCGCATGGGCCATGGTCTGTGCCTGCGTGCGCAGCTGCCGCCCGTCGGCGTCACCCTCCGGCCAGTGCTGCCGCACGATGGCGGGCTCGAGGTACGGGATGCCGAAGAAGTGCACGGGGCCGTGGTCGTCGGCGATCGTGACGGGCCGCCCGATCGCGAGCGGATCCGTCAGCACATGGATGCCGTCGCGCAGCAGCCGCGACTGGAAGCCGAGTCGCGCCGCCGAGTCGTGGTTGCCGCTGGTCACGATGACCCGCGCGCCCGTGGCGTGCAGCGCCACCAGCGCGTCGCCGAGGAGCGTGTACGCCGCGGCGGACGGCGTCGCCGAATCGAAGACGTCGCCCGCGACGACCACAACGTCGACCCCCTCCTGCTCGACCTGGACGGTCAGGGCGGCGAGCACCTCGGCGAGCGCCTCCAGCGTGGAGTTGCCGTGGAAGGTCCGGCCGATGTGCCAGTCCGAGGTGTGCAGGATCCGCATACTCACACCGTACGAACGACCTCCGACATTCGGTCTGAGGCCCGCCGCGGGCAGCCGAGCCGGCCGGAGGAAGCACGACCGTGCACGTAACACGGCGTCATACTCGCGCCTCAGCGGCGGCGGAGGACTCCGGCTCGCTCGGGGTGCGCGGCGAACCACTCCGCCACGTACCAGCAGACCGCGTCGACCGTGCGGTCGCCCCGCTCCTCGATGTCGGCGACCGCGCCGTCGACCACGATTCCCGCGTAGCCATGGCCGCGGAAAGTCGGCACCGTGAAGGCGCGGGTCAGGGCGATCGTGTGGCCGTCGTCGCGATAGTCCAGCACGCTGACCAGCTTCCCGTCGCGCGTGAGCGTATACCGCGATGCGTCCTTCTCGTCGGTCAGGATGAAGCCGCCGACGGTGTGCGAGATCGTCATCCGTGCCACGTTACGCCCCTCCGCCACGCCCGGGCGTTTTGACATGCGTCGTCACGATCGGACATAATCCCCCCATGACCACCAACGCACGCCCTTTGTCCGCCCAGGAGGCGAACGGGACTGCCGGGATGATGATGCCCGGTCGCGTTGGCATGTGTTGCCGAATGTGTCGCTGAACGAACAGCCACCCCGCCTGACCTGACTCCTCGCCATCTGCGGGAGCAGCGTCTCGAGCATCCACCCTTGCTCGCTTCCCGGCTCCGCCGGTCATTCATGCAACGCATCCGAGCCCCCGTCGCTTCGGGCTCACGTCTTGAGGACTCCATCATCATGTCGAACTCCGCCCTTCTCGAGCGTCCCGCCACCACCGCCCCCGTCCGCACCGTCCACCCCGGCAGCGACTCCGCCGCCACCGCCGGTGCCGACCTCCCCGCCGTCCGCTCTCCGCGCGGCTTCGCCCTCTACGTCGGCCTTGACGAGATCAAGGCAGCGGAAGCCGGCGTCAGCCTCCCGCTCCTCGTCGACGCCCTCCGCCGCACCCTCGCCGAGCTCGCGCCCGGCGCCGAGACGCACGCGACCGTCGCCCTCGCCCCGCACGGCTCGGGTGGCCGCGACCTGGACGTCGTCCGGCTCGCCCTCCAGGAGCCCGGCGCGATCGCCAGGACCAAGGCCGCAGCCGAAGAGGAGACGGTGCCGGAGGAGACCGGGGTCACCGTCGACATCTCCCGCAAGCGCGTCCTGATCGACGGCGAGTCCGCCGCCTTCACGTACAAGGAGTTCGAGCTACTGCAGTACCTCGTGCTCCGCGAGGGCCGCACGATCGAGCGCAGCGAGCTGGTCTCCGCCCTGTGGCAGGCGCAGGACGACGAGGCCCCCGGCGAGCGCACGATCGACGTGCACGTGCGGCGGCTGCGGGCCAAGCTCGGCCGCTACGAGGACATCGTCCGGACGGTCCGCGGCATCGGCTACCGGTTCGATCGCCACGCCGACGTCGTCATCCGCTACGGCCACGGCACCCCCTCGCCCGACCGCTTCTGAGAGCACGCCCGCGCGGCTCGGCCATCGTGCCGAGCACGGCCCCCGCGGGCCGCGGCGCACGCCGGGAGCCGATGTCAGGAGCGCCGCGTAGGGTGGGCGCATGACCCTCACCGCCCCGTCAGCGCCCCCTGCGGCCGTGCCGGCGGACCTGCGGCGGGAGACCACCTACCGTCCGCCGCATCCGCTCGACCTCCGTCGCACGGTGGGGATGCTGCGCCGCGGTGGCACCGACCCGACCACCGTGTTCGACGGTCACGTCATCTGGCGCGCGGTGCGCACTCCGCAGGGCCCGTCCACGCTCGCGCTGCGCCTGGCGGGGAACGCCGTGACGGCGACCGCATGGGGTCCGGGCGCCGACCACGCCCTGTCCCTCGTCCCCGCGCTCTGCGGCGCGACCGACGACCCCACCGGGTTCGACCCGTCGCACCACCCCCTCGTCGCCGAAGCCGCCCGGCGCAACCCCGGCATCCGGCTCGCCCGCACCGACGAGGTGTTCGACGCGCTCGCCTGCGCGATCCTGGAGCAGAAGGTTACCTCGATGCAGGCGTTCGGCGCGTGGCGCTACCTGGTCTCGCGCTACGGCGACCGCGCACCCGGCCCCACCCCGCGCCCGATGGCCGTCGCGCCGACCGCCGAGCAGTGGCGGCGCATCCCGTCGTGGGCGTGGCACCGCGCGGGCGTCGAACCCCCGCAGTCCAAGACGATCGTGCGCGCCGCCGAACGCGGCGACCGCATCGCGCGGGCCGTGCAGGCGGCGGAGACAGGAGCGGACCGCGACCGCGTGCTCACGAGCCTGCCCGGCGTGGGCGTGTGGACCGCGGCCGAGACGAGGATCCGCGCGCTGGGCGACCCGGATGCGGTCAGCGTGGGCGACTACCATCTCGCGCACGAGGTCGGCCACGCCCTCGCGGGTCATCGCACGGACGACGCGGGGATGATCGAGCTGCTGGAGCCGTGGTCCGGCCACCGCCAGCGCGTGATCCGGCTCATCTTCGCGAGCGGCCTGGTCGAACCGCGACGCGGACCCCGGCTCGCCCCCGAGGACCACCGTCGCCGCTGAACCGCGATACGGCCGCACGCCCACGGGGCGCCGGGACGTATGCTGAGGCCATGTCCCGCGCCGCGCTCCGGATCACCGTCACCCTCGGCCTGCTGATCGTCGGCGTGGTCGTCGGTCTCATCTTCCAGAACGTGTGGCTCGGGGTGCTGCTCGCCGCGATCGTCTGGCTCGGGTGGTTCCTGGGCTACGAGTCGCGCCGCGGCCACAACGCCGGCGTGAACGACGAAGACCACGGCATCGAGCTCTAGTAGTACACCGCGAGGGGACCGGAGGGTCCCTCGACCACCCGCACCTCGGTGTCGAACACGCGGGTCAGCACGTCGTCGGTCATGATCTGCGCGGGCGGGCCGAACTCCACCACCCGCCCGTCCTTCATGGCGCAGATGTGGTCGGCGTAGTGACCGGCGAAGTTGATGTCGTGCAGCACGATGACGATCGTGCGCCCCAGCTCCTCGGCCGCCCGCCGCAGGTGCTTCATCATCTGCACCGCGTGCCGCATGTCAAGGTTGTTGAGGGGCTCGTCGAGCAGCACGACCTCCGTGTCCTGCGCGAGCACCATCGCCACGTAGGCCCGCTGTCGCTGCCCTCCGGAGAGCTCGTCGAGGTAGCGCCCCTCCAGCGCGCCGAGGTCGAGGAAGTCGATCGCCTGGGTGATGACCTCCTCGTCGTGCCGGTTCAGGCGCCCCTGGGAGTGCGGGAAGCGCCCGAACCCGACGAGCTGGCGGACGGTGAGGCGCGTGACGAAGTGGTTCTCCTGCCGCAGGATCGACACCACCTTCGCCAGGTCCTTCGACTTCGTGGACGCCACATCCAGTCCGGCGATCTCGATGGCGCCGGCGTCCATGCCGTTGAGCCGGCCGATCATCGTCAGCAGCGTGGACTTGCCCGCGCCGTTGGGTCCGATGAGGGCGGTGATGCCGCCCGCGGGGATGCGGAGGTCGACGGGTCCGATCGCGACCTCGCTGCTGTAGTCACGGCGCACGCCGTCGAGTGCGATCACAGTCTGCCCTTTCGGAGGATGACGAGGAGGAACACGGTGCCGCCGACGATCTCGATCAGGATCGACACCATGCCCTGCGCGTAGAACACGTTCTTCATCACGAAGTACGCCCCGGCGAGGATCGAGAACGCGGTGAGCACCGCGACCGGGAAGATCAGCCGATGGTCGTGCGAGTCGGCGAACTGGTAGGCGAGCGTCGCGACGAGGAACCCGAGGAACGTCATCGGACCGACCAGGGCGGTCGAGGTCGCCATGAGCACCGCGACCAGCGTCAGCACGAGGAACTGCTCGCGTCGGTGATCGATCCCGAGGGACCGGGCCGCGTCGGGACCGAGCGCGAGCACGTTGAGCCGACGCGACCGCGACCACAGCAGCAGCGAGGCTCCGGCGACCAGCGGGATCGCGAGAGGGAGGTACGCCGGGTCGGCGTTCGACACGTTGCCGAACAGGCGGGCCGCGAGCACGTCGAACTCGCTCGGCGTCAGCAACCGCTGCATGAACGTGGCGATCGCGCCCAGCCCTCCGCCGATCACGATGCCCACGAGCAGCATGATCTGGAGATTGCCGTAGCGCCCCGAGAGCAACCACCCGTAGAGGACCACGGCGAGGCCCACCATGATCACGACCTGGAGGGCGAACTGTCCCGCCCCCTGGACGGCGACCAGCCCCGCGACGCCGAACAGGTACACGGTGGTGGTCTGCACCACGCGGTAGAGCGACTCGAAGCCCATGATCGACGGCGTGATGATGCGGTTGTTCGTGACGGTCTGGAAGCTCACGGTCGCCACGGCCTGGGCCACGGCGACGACGGCCATCACGACCACGGCGGTCGCGCGGTGCTGGGCGATGCGCCAGAACCCCGGCGTGCCGACGGGCATCGGGTTGTCCCACGCCAGGAGCCCGAACGCGGATCCGGCGGCGATCACGGCGAGCACGACCAGCACCACGACGTAGCGGCGACGCGCGCGCGGCGTCGTGAAGGAACCGGCCGACCGGGTCGTCGCGTCCGGCCGGGACTCCGTCGCCGTCCGCTCAGCCACGACGACGCTGCCTCAGCAGGAGGAGCACGAACACGACCGCCCCGACGACCCCGAGGATCAGCGACACGGGCACCTCGAAGGGCATGATGATCGTGCGGCCGATGATGTCGCACACGGTGACGATCGCGATGCCCAGCAGGCAGACCCAGGGCAGGTTGCTGCGCAGGTCGTCGCCGCGCACCATCGACACGATGTTGGGCACGATCAGCCCGAGGAAGGGCAGGTTGCCGACGACGACCGTCACGACGCCGGTGGTGACGGCGATCAGCACGGTGCCGAGCAGGATCATCCGGTTGTAGTTCACCCCGACGTTCGTCGCGATCTCCTCCCCCAGTCCGGCGATGGTCAGCCGATCGGCGACGAGGAACACGATCACCCCGATGAGCGCGACGATCCACAGCATCTCGTACTGGCCGCGCATGACCGACGTGAAGCTGCCGGCGAACCACACGCCGATGATCTGCAGCGAGTTCGTGACGAGCGCGAGGTAGGTGGTGATCGCGCCGACGACCGCCCCCAGCATGATGCCGACGATGGGGACGATGAGCGAGGACTTGAGCGCCACCCGCCGCAGGAAGGCGAAGAAGACCATCGTGCCGACGAAGGCGGCCAGCACGGCCCCGGCCATGCGCAGCGGCAGGGACGGCTGCGGCACCAGCAGCATCACGGCGAGCAGGCCGAGGCCCGCCCATTCGGTCGTGCCGGTCGTGGTCGGCTCGACGAAGCGGTTCTGGGTGAGCAGTTGCATCACCAGGCCCGCCATCGCCATCGCGGCCCCGGCCAGCACGAGGGCGATCGTGCGGGGCACGCGGGTGATCTGGAACATCTGCGCGCCGTCGTCGGCACCGGCGATGTCGTAGACGCCGGTGACGAGCGAGAGCGCCAGGAGAACCGCGACGACGAGCACCCCGAGGAGCAGCTTCGGGTCGAACAGCCGCGCCGACGATCGCGGCGTCGGGGCGAGGAGAGGAGAGGTCATGGGGGGATGCCGGTGGCGGGGGCCCCACCGCCGGGGCCCCCCCCCCCCCCCCCCCTTTTCGCTCTCTTTTCCCCCCCCTCCTCAAAAGCGTTTCCGAAAACA
>NZ_JBSHIM010000003.1:218521-243285 GCF_053618975.1 Microbacterium sp. NPDC055599
CGGCTTTGGGTACAACAGCCCTCGCGAAGGCTTTTGGTGTGGGGGAAGGGGGGGGAGGGGCGGGGGGGGAGTCCTGTGGCCGCCCCCTCACCGTCGGCCCCCCCCACCCGGCCCTTACTTGTCGGCGCTCTTCTCGAGCGCGTCGGCGAGGTCGTTCAGGAACGCGGTGTACGTCTGGATGCTCTCGTTCAGGTATGTGTCGGTGGGCATGTAGACGATCTGCTCGTCCTTCACCGCGGTGACGCCGGCGAGGGCCTCGGAGCTCTCCAGGATCTCGGCGGCCTGCACATAGTCGGGCGTCTCCGCCGCGAACACCGCGTCGCGGTCGAGCACGAGGATCCAGTCGGGGTTCGAGGCCGCGATCGCCTCGACCGAGATCTCGTCGCCCTGATGGTCATCGCTCGCGTCGTCGACCTCGAGGGCCGGCGTGAGGCCGAGGAGGTCGTAGATCGGGCCGAGCGAGCGGCCGACGGTCGGAGCGAGGTAGCCGATCTGGCCGCCCGAGGTGTTGACGGCCATGACGGTGTCGGCCTCGTCGTAGGCGGCCTTGGCCCGCTCGACCGCGGCGTCGAACTCGTCGACCAGCTTCTGCGCCTCGTCCTGCTTGCCGAAGATCTCGCCGAGCACGGTGGTCTGGCGCGTGAGTTCGGCGTCGAACGCCTCGCCGTCGCGCGGTTCGAGGTCGATGATCGTGGCGTCGGGCACGAGCTCGGCGATCGCGGCGTTGTGCTGCGTGAAGCGCTGACCGCTGATGATGAGATCGGGGTCGGCCGCGACGATCGCCTCCAGGTCGGGCTCGGTGTGCAGGCCGATGTCGACGATGCCGTCGTCCTTCGCGTACGACACGGTCTCGGGCATGAGGGAGACGGCGCCGGCGGAGAGCTCGATGCCCCAGTCGGACAGGGTCTGGAAGGTGCGGTTGTCGAGGGCGACGACCGAGGCGGGCGGGGTGGCGATCTCGTGTTCGCCCGTGTTGTCCTCGACGGTCACGGTGCCGGAGGCGGCGGCGGTCTCCTCGGGTTCGGCTTCGGCGCCCGTGGCGCAGCCGGAGAGCGCGAGCAGGCCGACCAGGGCGACGCTGGTGGCGGTGAGGGTTCTGGGCACGGACATGGAGAGACTCCTGTTCTGCGGGGTGGTCGCGCACTCGAGGGCGCCGGTCGGACGGAGCGGATCGCAGGGAACCATCCGTCGTGCTTTTTAGGTTAGCCTTACTTTATGAGCGATACGAAATCCGGCTTCACGATCGAGCGTCGCGGCCTCGAGCTGCGCTTCCGCACCGTCACCCTGACCGCGCGCGAGTGGCTCGCCCCGGACTTCGTGCGCGTGCGCCTCACCGGGCCGGACCTCGCCGGATTCGACTCCCCCGGCGCCGATGACCACAAGCGCCTGTTCTTCCCGGACGGCCCCGTGGAGTCGGTGGAGGAACTGCGCGCCGCGCCCAGCCGCGAGTACACGCCGCTCGCGTGGGGCGAGGACTGGCTCGACGTCGAGTTCGCGGTGCACGGCGACCAGGGCGTCGCCGCACCGTGGGCCGCCACCGCGCCCCTCGGCTCCGAGATCGGCGTCGGCGGTCCGCGCGGCGCCGCCGTCGTCACCGGCACCCCCGGCTCCTGGCTGCTCGTCGGCGACGAGACCGCGATCCCCGCGATCCGCCGTTTCGCCGCGCTGATCCCCGACGACGCCCCGGCCTGCATCGTGATCGAGACCGTAGCCGAGAACGGCGAGCTCGACCTCGCCGCCCCGGTACCGGTGCAGTGGCTGCACCGCGGGGACGCCCCGGCCGGCTCGGCGCTGATCGCGTTCCTGGAGTCGCTGTCGGGAGACGACCTCGTCGGCACCGATCCGTTCGTGTTCATCGCGGCGGAGCAGTCGATCGTCAAGCCGGGTCGCGCGCTGCTCGACCGGTGGGGCGTCGACACCGCGAAGGCCGTCGTGAAGGGGTACTGGAAGCGGGGCGAAGCCGAGTATCACGCTCCCCACTGACACCGTCCGCGATCGCTGACAGACTGGGCCGATGGCACTCCTCGATCACCTGGGCATCACCGTCGGCGACCTCGAGCGGGGGCGGGCGCAGTTCCATCCCGTCCTGACCGCGCTCGGTTACGAGTCCGGCGGGGAGGACGACCACTCCATCTCGTGGCACAACGGTGACGAGACCGAGATCATCCTCTACACGTGGGACGAGGACTCGGAGCCGCATCGGCACGGACGCATCGGGTGGCAGCACCTCGCCTTCGCGATGCCGTCGCGCGCGGAGGTCGACCGCTTCCACGCGCTCGCGCTCGACGCCGGGTGGAGCGCGGTGCGGGAGCCCAAGGAGTATCCCCGCTACTCGGAGCGCTACTACGCCTCCTTCGTGGAGGACGCCGACGGCATCCGCGTCGAGTTCATGTACAACCCGCCGAAGGACGCCTGACCGCGCCGTCGCAGGACCACCCACTCTGCACCGATACGCGCCGAGCAGCCCGTCCCGCGGTTCTCGGAGACGTGGCCGGAGCCGGCACCAGGATGCTGGCAGGGTGGATCATCCGATGCGACGATGAGGAGATGGAATCGATGGATGCGGCACAGATCTGGACGATGATCGGCGCGTTCACCGCCCTGATGTGCGGCACCCTGACCGTGATGTCGACGATGTTCGTCCGCGTGCTCCGCAGCGAGGTCGGCGGGCTCCGCAACGAGATGAACGGCCGCTTCGATGCGGTCGACGCCCGCTTCGCGACGGTCGACGCCCGGTTCGACGCCGTCGACGCGCGCTTCGATGCCGTGCACACCCGCATCGACGCCGTGCACACCCGGATCGACGGTCTCGACCGCGACGTGCAGGCCCTGGTGAAGCGCACGTTCGGCCTCGACCGCGACGCCTGACGCGGCCGATCCGTCCGACCGCGCTGCTCGCCCGGCCGTCAGGCGACCGGTGCCGCCTCGGCCTCGACCGCGCGATCCGTGAAGGCCTGCTTCGGCACGAACAGCAGGAGCACCGCAGCGGCGAGCGCGGTCGCCCCGCAGACGACCCACACCGTGACATAGCCCGCGAGCGACCCCGCCGTCCCGTCGGCGACCGCGCCCGCACCACTCGCGACGCCGTGGAGTAGTGCGATGCCGAAGACGCACGAGGCGATCGCACCGCCCACGGTCTTCACGGAGTTGGTGAGCCCGGTCGCGACGCCCGTCTGCGTCGCCGGAGCCGCCGACGCCGCCGCGGCCGGCAGCGCCGCCACGAGGGCGCCGGAGCCGAGCCCCACCACGACCATGTTCGCGATCACCTGCCCATAGGCGTCGTGGAACGGCAGGAACAGCAGGAACCCGATGCCCACCAGCACCGACGCCCCGAGGAGCGTGATCCGCGGCGACGCCCGGCGTGCCACGACCGGGAACAGCAGCGCGCCCGCGATCATCGCGACCAGGTACACCCCGATGATCAGCGACGTCGCGAAGCCGGTCGTCCCCAGCCCGTAGCCGTACACCTCCGGGTCGGTGCGCGCGAAGGTCGACAGCGGCGCCTGCGCGCCCAGCACGCTCACCCCGAACAGTCCCGCCGTGAGGAACACGGGCCCGAGCGCCGGCGACCGGAACATGCGCACGTCGATCAGCGGGTCGTCGCAGCGCAGCTCCCACCGCACGAACGGCACGACCAGCAGAAGCCCCAGCGCCACGACCGCCCACGACCACGGGTTGCCGAGGCCGCCCTCGAGGCGCAGCAGGCTGAGCCCGCCCGTGAAGCACAGCAGCGCGAGGGAGATCAGCACCAGGCCGACCGTGTCGAACACGCCGCCGGTCGGCTCGGGCGACTCCCGCACGCCGAACAGGATCACGAAGAAGCACACCACGATCAGCACGGCGGGCACGAGCAGCACGACCGTCAGCGGGAGCGCGTCGATCAGCGCACCGCCGACGAGGGCGCCGATGATCGCCCCACCCTCCAGGGCGGCGACCAGGAGGCCCGCCGCCTTCGCCGTGATCGACGAGCGTCCGTCCATGCGCCGTGACCGCGACCAGATCAGGGCGATCTCCAGCGGCAGCCACACCACGTAGAAGCCCATGAGCGACCAGGCGAGCAGGAACACCGCGAACGAGTCGGTGAACGGCAGCACGAGCGCGGCGGCCGCGGTCACGGCGGTCGAGATCAGCAGCATGCGCTTGTGGCCGAGCATGTCGCCGAGCTTCGCGAACGCCGGCACCACGAGTGCCGACAGCATCAGCTGCGACCCCTCCAGCCAGTTCACGTCGGCGTCGTGGATGCCCAGGTGGCGGGCGATGTCACTGAGCATCGGCGTGTAGTACCCCTGGAGCACGCCGCTGGTGAACTCGACGAACGCGAGGAAGCCGACGACCACGGCGAGGGTGCCCAGGGTGCGGGTGCGCGTCATCGCGTCTCCTGCTTCGAGAGGTCGGGTGCCGGGGTGGATCCCGGAGGGGGTGAGATCACCCTAGTCGTTCGAGGAGGGCGCGATGGAACCGCTCCCCCCGCTCCAGCGCCGCGATCTCCACGCTCTCGTCGACGCCGTGGATCGATGCGCGCTGCGCATTCGACATGTCCAGCGGCGCGAAGCGGTACACGGCCGGGGCGAACCGGTGGAAGTGCCGGGAGTCGGTCGCCGCCATCATCACGTACGGCACGGCGGGGACGCCGGGGTGCGAGACCTCGAGCGCCGCGGCGAGCAGGGCGAACTGCGCGTTCTCGGTCGACGACTCCGGCGACGGCTCACTGGCCTCCACCACCTCCACGGAGACGAGCGGATCGCGCACCCGTCGACGCACGCGGTACACGGTCTGCTGCGTGGTCTCGCCGAGCGCGATGCGCAGGTTCACCGTGGCCGACGCCTGCGAGGGCAGCACGTTCGCGGCGGTGCCGCCCGACTGCATGGTGGGCGCGACCGTCGTGCGCACCAGCGCCGCAGGCTCGCCGCCCAGCGCCGCGAAGAGCCGCGCGGTGAGCGGTGGTGTCGCGGCGAGCAGCCGCAGGAGGTGCCGCGCGGGTCCCGGCGTCTGCGCGCCGAGCACGCCGAGCATGCGCAGCACCGCGGTCGAGGCGCGCGGCCGGAAGGTGTCGGGGCTGAGGCGGTCGACCGCGCGGGCCACGCGGCGCACGGCCGTGAGTGCGGGTGGGGCCGAGGCGTGCCCTCCGTCGCCGCGCGCCGAGAGCCGCAGCGTCATCACGCCCTTCTCGCCGACACCGATCATCGCGGCACGCCCGGGGACGAAGGGCAGCGGTGCGTCGACGACCGCCCCGCCCTCGTCGATCACGAGCCACGGCACGATGCCGCGGTCGCGCAGCACCCGCGCGATCTCCTCGGCCGCCCGCCCGTAGGTCTCCTCGTTCCCGCCGAACGACAGGTACACGTCGCGCGGTGGACGGAAGCCGTCGGCCAGCAGGTTCTCGACGGCCTCGAGCACCACGATCAGCGGCCCCTTGTCGTCGAGCGCCCCGCGCCCGTGCACCGAGCCGTCGGCGATCACCCCCGCGAACGGCGGATGGGTCCAGGCGTCGCTCTCGTCGACCGGGACCACGTCGTAGTGCGCCATCAGCACGACGGGTCCGCCCGTCACCGCTCCCGTGCCCGCCCAGTGGAACAGCAGCCCCAGGTCGGTGTGCCGCTCGAGCGTCAGCGCCGCGTGCGTGCGCGGGTACAGCTCGGCGAGCAGCGCCGCGAACTCCTCGAACGGCGCGAGGCCGCGTTCGTCCAGCTCCGCGGAGACGGTGGGGAGGCGGATCATGCGGGCGAGGCGCTCGGCGATACCGGGACGCACGGTGGGGGTCGTCACCCTCGTCATGCTAGCGACCGCGAGGATCCCGCCACTGCGTGAGCTTGTCGGGGTTGCGCACCGCGAAGACCTCGGCGATCCGGTCGCCGCGCACGACGAACGAGAACACCGCGTCCGCATCCCCATCGAGCGTCGCGAGCAGTGCGAGCCCGTCCGGCGCAGGCACGAGGGCGAGCTCGGCCTCGGGGTTTCGGCGCGCGATGCCGAGCACGAACCGGGCCACGTGGTCGGCGCCCACCACGGGTCGCAGTGCCGCGGACTTCTTGCCTCCGGCGTCGGAGCGGAGCACCACGTCGGGGTCGAGCAGCCTCACGAGCCGGTCGAACTCACCCGTGGCCGCCGCGCCGAGGAACGCCCGCACCACCGCGTCGTGCTGAGCCCGGTCGGCGACTCCGGATCGCCCAGCCCGCACGCGTCGGCGTCCCTGCGAGGCGAGCTGCCGGACCGCGGCGGGGGTGCGTCCGACCGTCTCGGCGATCTCGGCGAACGGCACGCCGAAGACGTCGTGCAGCACGAAGGCCACACGCTCGGCGGGCGTGAGCGACTCCAGCACCACGAGCAGCGCCAGGCCGACGGATTCGTCCAGGGTGACGCGGTCGAGCGGGTCGGGGTGCGGCGGCCCGGCGAACGCGGAACCGTGCGGCACCGGCTCGGGCAGCCACGGACCGACGTAGGTCTCGCGGCGGGCACGCGCCGATCCGAGCACGTCGAGACAGACGCGCCCGGCGACCCTCGTCAGCCACGCGGCCGGGTTGACGATCGCCGCCCGCTCCGCGGGCGACATCCGATACCAGCGCGCGTAGGTCTCCTGCACGGCGTCCTCCGCGTCGGCGACCGTGCCGAGCAGGCGGTACGCGAGGGCCAGCAGGGGTCGCCGCTCGGATTCAGGGGCTTCGAGGTCGTCCATCGTCTCCTATCCTGGCCCTGCGCGACGCACGCGGGCACCGCGGATGTCGCCGATCGCCTCACATTCGGGCGGGCTGCATCGTCGGAGAGGCAGGACCATTCCCGAGACGAAGGAGAACGCACGCATGAGAATCGCTGTCGCCGGTGGCACCGGCGTCGTGGGCAGGCACACCGTGGACGCGGTCCGGGAGGCGGGGCATGACGCGGTGGTGCTCAGCCGCTCGACCGGCGTCGATCTGGTGAGCGGGAGAGGGCTGTCCGAGGCGCTGCGCGGAGCGGACGCGGTGATCGACGTCGCGAGCGTCGAGACGCTGAAGGCGAGCGCGGCGATCGAGTTCTTCACCGCGGCGACCGGCAACCTGCTGTCGGCCGCCGCCGACGCGGGCGTGCGACACGCGGTGCTCCTCTCGATCGTCGGCATCGACCGCATCCCCTACGACTACTACGCGGGCAAGGTCGCGCAGGAGAAGATCGTGGAGGCGTCGCCCGTGCCGTGGACGATCCAGCGCGCCACCCAGTTCCACGAGTTCGCCGCGCAGATGTTCGCCCGCGCGACGCTCGGCCCGCTCCACGTGGCACCCCGGGCCCGCACGCAGCCGGTGGCCGCCCGCGAGGTCGGCGAGCGTCTCGCAGCTCTCGCCGTCGGGGAGCCGCGGGGTCGCGTGGCGGACTTCGCCGGGCCGCGAGAGGAACAGCTGGCCGACATGATCCGGGCATTCGCGCGACACCAGGGCTACCGCGGCTGGGTTCCGGCGCTGAGCGTGCCCGGCCCGCAGATGACGGGGATGCGGGTGGGCAAGGCGCTTCCGGGACCCGACGCCGACCTCGGCCGGCAGACGTTCGCGGAGTGGCTCGCGGAGACCGCGCACCCCTGACCCTCCCTCCGGCACCGCACCTCCGGGACGGGGTGTCGGCGCGGTCGTACCCCTGCCCTTGCGGCGGCGCGCGACGGAGCGGAGACTGAGGCGCGGCGGGGATCCTCAGCAGTCCGAACACGACCAGGAGCAGTCATGCCCAACCTCAACCCGTACCTGTCGTTCCGCACCGAGGCCCGGGAGGCGATGGAGTTCTACCGGAGCGTCCTCGGCGGCGAGCTCGACATCAGCGTCTTCGGCGAGTTCCCCGGCATGGTGCAGAGCCCGGAGCAGCAGGACCTCGTGATGCACGCGCAGCTCACCACCCCGGACGGGCTCGTGCTGATGGCCTCGGACACCCCCGACGGCATGACCTACGAGAAGCCGCAGGGCATCTCCGTGTCGCTGAGCGGCAACACCCAGGAGGTCACGCAGCGCGTGTGGGAGGGGCTCTCCGAGGGCGCGACCATCACGATGCCGCTGGATGTGCCGCCGTGGGGCGGGACGTTCGGCATGCTCGTCGACCGGTTCGGCATCGCCTGGATGCTGCACGGCGACCCGGAGTAGGCAGCAGCGGGGTCAGCGCGGCAGCACGGCCCGGCACGCCAGGTGCAGCGCGAGCCGGGCCTCCGGATCGCTCATGTCGATCCCGAGCAGCTCCTGCACCCGGCGGATGCGCACCATGACGGTGTTGCGGTGCAGGCCGAGGGCGGCCGCGGTCGCGGCGATCCCCGACTCGTGGTCCAGGTAGGCCGACAGCGTCGTGAGCAGCTCGCCGCCCCCGTCGGCGAGCGGCGCCAGGAGCGACTGCGCCGCCGGCACGAACGTGTCGTTCCCGGTCCAGGCGAGCAGCAGCTGCTCCAGACCGAGACTGTCCACCCGCACGAACCAGCCCGTGGCGGAGCGGTCGGCCGCGATGCGTGCCGCGTCGCCCGCCTCGTCGAGCGTGGCGGCCAGCCCCTCCGGGCCGCTCTGCAGCGAGCCGACACCGGTCGCCACCGCGAAGTCGCGCAGCGCGCCGAGGTGCACGTCGCGCAGCGCCCCGACCGCGCGCTCCACCCGGTCGGGCCCCGGAGCCTCGGCGAACGACAGCCAGCCGCTGACGCCGCGCCCCGCGGTGGTGGCGTGCGCCTCGGCGTCGATCGCGCTGAGGGCCGGGGTGATCGAGCGCAGCAGCGCGAGCGGGTCGAGCCGGCCGCGCGCGACCGTGCGGAAACCGAGGTGATGCCCGCCGGTGCGCCACCCGCGCTCCGCCATCCGCCGCTCCACGTCGGTGTCGGCCGTGCCGCGCAGCTCCACGAAGTCGCGCAGCAGCCCCGACGATGCGGCGACGTCGTTGACCGCGGCGATCTCGTCGATCAGGATCCGCGCGGCGACGGCCGGCATCGCCACCTCGGCGGCGACGATGAGCGACTGCAGCTGCGCCTCGCCGAGACCGCGACCGAACAGCACGAGCCGCAGTCCGGAACGGCCGGGACTGTCCACGCGCACCGAGGCCGCAGCGTCGCCGTCGGCCCGGGCGGCATCGGTCCACGCGTCGAAGCGGATCCGGTGGCGGAGTGCATCGGCCAGGTGTTCCCCGGCTTCGCGCAGAACCCCCGCGCCGTCGATGAGCGCGACGCCGAGGCCGAGATTCGCCGCGAGGTGCCCGAGCAGGTCGCCGAGGTCGTCCGCCGCGTACTCGAACGACTGCGCGACCTTGCGCACGCGGGTGAGCGTGAGGGCGTCACGCGCCTCGATCAGCATCCAGCAGGCCCTGGCGAGCTGCACCGGCCGCTCGACGTCGAGCAGGGTGAGCCCGAGCCTGGCCGCGAGCCGGACGGCGCCGCGGTCGACGTCGGCCGCGCCGGGCAGCGCGAGTCCGGTGAAGCCGCGGTCGCGCACCCGGCGCAGCATCGCATCCTGCTGCCAGGTCGCGCGCGGCGCGGCGGCCGTGAGGATCGCGAGGCCGCCGCGGCTCTGCGCCGGGAGGTCGGCCTCCTCCGCCTCCACCGACACCGCGTCCCACTCGGCGTCGGCGGGCCCGGCGACGAGGCGCACAGCGCCGTTCTCGCCCTGCGCGAGCAGTGCGGTGAGGGGAAGCGCGGCGCTCATGCCGCGTCCAGCCCGTCGAGACCGTAGGCCGACGGCACGATGCGGGCGCGGCGCTCGGGGCGCTCGCTCCACCACTCGGGCGCGGGCAGGGCGAGCACGACGACGTGCCGCGCCAGGCTGAGGTCGGTGACCTCGAGGATCTCGCGGGACACGGCGTCCAGCACCACGATCACCTCGGGGGCCGCGGCGACCAGCAGCCCGTCGCTGAGCACCGCGAGCGTCTCCGACCGCGCGACCACCCGGTGCACGGTACCGCCGATGCCCGCGACCTCGATGGCACTGACGTGCGGATCCGTCACGGACGGCGCGACCGACAGGATCCGGCCCTCGGCGAGCAGCTCGCCGCCCAGGGCCTCCGCCAGCAGCGGCGGCGCGAGCCGGGCGTGCGCGAGGAACGCCCGCCCCAGGTCGAGCGCCCGAGCCAGGTGCCCCTCGATCGCGTGCTCCCGCAGGTCGCCCACCGTGAAGCCGGCGAGCACCGCGCAGCCCACTCCCCCGGCCTGGATGATGGCCGACCGCACCACCCGCTCCGCGTCGATCGCCCTGGTCGCCTCGACCAGGGCGACTCCGTCCGCGCCGGTCTCGCACGCGAACACGAGCCCGGGCACGCGGTCGACGAACAGCGACATCTGGTCGAGACCGGGCACCGCGCGACCCGTGCAGTCGGCGTCGACCACGGTGTGCGTCTTCGCGAGGGTGAGGGGCGCCAGCCCGTTCATCCCCCCGCCCTCGAGCGAGCAGACCGCCGGCACGGGGTGTCCGAGCCAGCGCTCGACCGCCCGCAGCAGTGCGCCGAACGGCTCTGCGCCCGGCATCCGTTCGCTCAGGAGCATGGTGGAGCCGACGAACGCGACACCGAGGCACGGGGTCGCGGGGTCGAGCGCCGACACCGGCGTGACGTCGATCGGCCCGTGGTCGGCGGCGCCCAGCATGAGCTCGAGCATCGTGGTCGAGCCACCGCCGCCGGAGCCGAGGAGCGCGTAGCCGCGGGCGAGCGCCGCCACGTCGTCCCGCTCCAGCCTCATGCCGTCCAGCCTAGGACGCGGGGGTCCCCTCGACCGGGCGGAACGGCTCCGTCAGGCCGAACGCCGTGGGACCGAACGCGGCCAGCGCCTCGGGCGTGCGCATCATGTCGGGCGTGGAGATGCCCAGCACGCGCACCCGCTGCCCGTAGCGCAGCCCCTCGGTCGTGATCGGTTCCGCGGTCTCGTGATCGACCACGCAGATGAGGTCGGGCACGATCGCCAGCAGCTCCCCACCGCGGTAGGCCGTGAGGTTCTCGTTCTGGAACGCGATCTCGACCGCGTCGCCCTCGGCCCCCAGCGGAGCGATGACGGCCCGGCCCTTCGCGAAGCCCTCCGTCGTCCGCCGCTCGACGTCCACGACCTTCCCGACGCCCAGTTCGCGCACGTGCGGGTAGAGGGTGGTCGCGAGGGTGTCGGCGATCGCCTCGAACGGGGACCGGTGCTCCTCGCGGGCCAGGCGGATGGCGCGGCCGAGCGCGAGCGCCATCGAGATGGTCCGTGGCACGGCCGTGCGCCGCACGTCGGCGCCGGTCATGGCGTACTCGGCGATGTGGCCGACGCCGCCCAGCCGGATCGTGATGCCGCGGGCGAGCCACTCCATCTGCCGGTCGTCGTCGCCCGTGTCGATCACGACCTTCTCGCCCCGCTCCCCGGCGAGCGCGAGCGGCGAGCCGTGCACGCCGTACACCGCGAAGGTCTCCATCGACAGCTCGGGGAACGCTCGTCCCATGCCGTCCGCGTCCACCACGGGCAGCCCGGTCTCGGCCGCGACGATCAGCGGGATCATGGAGTTGATGCCGCCGCACTCGATGGGCATGGTCGCATCGGCCGTCCGCCCCAGGTGCTCCTCGAGCGTGCGCAGCGCCAGCGTGGGCTCGGTGCCAGCGGGGATCTTCTCCACCATCACCGTCGGGGCGCCCATCTGCGCGGTGGGGATCACGAAGAGGTCGTCCGCCAGCTCGTCCGGGTCGAGGATCGTGATGCTGCCGTCGCCGAGCACCCGTTCCACGAGCATCTTCCCGATGTACGGGTCGCCGCCGCCGCCCGTGCCGAGCAGCGTCGCGCCTCGGGCGAGGTCGGGGAGGTCGGCCGCGGTGAGCTGCCAGCTCATGCGGCCGCCCCCGTCGCGGCGTCGGCGGCGGAGACGGTGCCGTCGAAGCGGTGTGCTGCGAGGTCGTAGCCGAAGTAGCCGGGGCCGACCATCGCGAGGGCCTCCGCGGAGTGCCAGCGCTCGTCGGCGGGGGCCGCGATCACGCGCACGCGCTGGCCGTAGCGCAGCCCCTCGGTGGTGATCGGCTCGCCCGACTCGCCGTCGAGCACCATGATGAGGTCGGGTGTGGTCGCGAGGACCGCGCCGTCGGCCTCGGCCACCAGGTGCTCGTTCTGGAACCGGAGGGTGAGCGTGGTGCCGCCGTCGCCGTCGATGCGGGCGCGCCCGCGGGCGAACCCGGTGGTGGTGGCGCGGTTGACGTCGACGACCTTGCCGCCGAACAGCTCGCGCCCGCCGAGCAGTTCGACGACCGCCGCGACCGGGTCGGTCTTCTCGTCGCGCGCGGTGGCGATGCTCCGGCCGATCTCGATGCAGCGCGACAGCGACCCCGCCACGAGGGACTCTCGCGCGGCGGTGCCCGACATCGAGAAGCCCGAGATCATGACGGAGCAGCCCATCTCGACGCACGCGACTCGGGCGATGCGCTCGGTCCAGGAGTTGTCGGCCGTCTGCAGCACCCCGGTGTTGCCCTTCTCGTCGCTGAAGGCGAGGGGCGACGCGGTCACGCCGTACAGCGTCGGCAGCACCATCTGCAGCTCCGGGAACGCGCGCCCCATGCCGTCGGCGTCGACCAGCGGCAGGCCGAGCGCGGCGGCCGCGGCGATCGGGATCGTGGAGTTGACGCCGCCGACCTCGGCGCACGCGATGTGCGTGACCGGGCGGCCGAGGTGGATGCCCAGCGCCTTCACGGGCTCGATGACCTCGGCCAGACTCGGCAGCTTCTCGACCATGACGGTGGGCGCGCCCATCATCGCGACGAACAGCACCAGGGCGTCGTCGGGCACCTCGTCGAGGGCGACCACGGTGACGTCGCCGCTCGCGAGGGCCTGCCGGGCGAGGAGCGCGCCGATGTACGGGTCGCCGCCGCCACCCGTGCCGAGCACGGCAGCCCCGCGCGCGAGTCCGTCGATGTGGGCGGGGGTGATCGTCCAGCTCATGTCAGACCCCCATGTCGAGGTCGCCGACGGCCTTGACGCGTATGCGTGTGGCGTTGCCGGGAAGGTAGGGGATGGGCACCTCGTCGAAGTCGATGATCGACACGGTGGACGGCTTGGCGCCCGCGGCGATGGCCTTGTCCACGGCCTCGGCCCGCACCTCGGCGAGGGTCTCCTCGCGGCGGCCCGGCTCGATCGCGTACACCTTGTCGATCTCGCCGCCGACCTGGGCGATCGAGGCGCCGATGGCGTTGGCGACCGCGTAGTTCTCCGGGCGGTGCACGGTGCCGAACAGCGGCAGCTCGTCGGGCAGCAGGATGGAGCCGCCGCCGACCGCGACGACCGCGATCGGCTCGGGCGAGGTGCGCATGCGGTCCACGGCCTCGGACACCCGCTCGGCGATGCGGTCGAGCACGCGCTGCACGAAGGCGGGGTCGAGGTGGGCCACGCGGCTCGGGTCGCCCACCTGTGCCCGGCCGGCCGCGACCGCGATGTCGGTCGCGGTGAGGGTGGAGCCGCCGAACACCAGCGCCTCGGTCGTCAGCTTGTACCCGACCGATGCGGGGCCGACCTCCGCGGTCTCCTCGTCGACGATGCTGCCGCCGCCGATGCCGAGGGAGAGCACGTCGGGCATCCGGAAGTTGGTGCGGATGCCCGCGACCTTCACCTCGTTCGCGGTCTCGCGCGGGAAGCCGTTGATGAGCAGTCCGATGTCGGCCGTCGTGCCGCCGACGTCGATCACGGCGCAGTCGTCGAGGCCGCTCGTGGCGGCGGCACCGCGCATCGAGTTCGTGGGGCCGGAGGCGAAGGTCGCGACCGGGTAGCGGCGCACGTAGTCCTCGTCCATGAGCGTGCCGTCGTTCTGGCTCAGGAAGATGGGCGCTTCGATGCCCTGCGCGCGCACGGCCGAGGTGAGCCCGTCGACGATCTCGGACGCGAGCTCGCGCAGCGCCGCGTTGATGATGGTCGCGTTCTCCCGCTCCAGCAGCCCGATGCGTCCGATCTCGTGCGACAGTGAGATCGCCGCATCCGCCCCGAGCACGTCGGCCACGATCTCGGCTGCCCGCACCTCGAGGTCGTGGTTGACCGGGCTGAACACCGAGGAGATCGCGACCGAGCGGATGCCGTGGGCCTTCATGTCCTCGGCGTGCGCACGGATCTCCTCCGGGTCGAGCGGCGAGATGGGTCGCCCGTCGAACTCGTATCCGCCGTGGGCGAGGTAGCTGCGCGCCTGCGTGGCCTCCACCAGCACCTCCGGCCAGTCGATCAGCGGCGGCAGCGCGCGCGTGGCGGGGAGCCCCAGCCGGAGCGCCGCGACCGGCGCGAGCCGGCTGGCCTGCACGAGCGCGTTGATGAAGTGCGTCGTGCCGATCATGACCGCATCGATGTCTGCACCCTCGAAGGAGTGGCCGGCGCGCAGGTCCTCGATGGCCTGCACGATCCCGCGGGTCACGTCGGGGGTCGTGGAGTGCTTCACCCCCGCCAGGGTGCGGGTGCCGTCCATGAGGACGGCGTCGGTGTTGGTGCCGCCGACGTCGATGCCGATGTGCATGATGCTCGCTTTCGTGTGGGGTGGTTCTGTCGCGGTCGCTCAGACCGCCGCGGGGGCGCTGTCGACGGGGCTCGCCTGGCGCGTGGTGGCGACGCCGACGCCGCGCACCCAGCCGAGCTTGCCGACGACGATGTACAGCACCATCGACAGGAAGAGGCTGAGCAGCGACGGGATGCCCCAGGTGACGAAGTACCCGACGAGGGACGAGACCAGCCAGACGACGATGGTCGCGGGGACGATGCGCGGAGCGGTGGCTGGAAGCGTGCCCTGCTCGCGGGTCGCGTCGAGCTCGGGACGCCAGCGCCGCACCACGTAGTACTCGGCGACCATGATGCCGGCGATGGGCGGGAACGCGACGCTGAGCACGATCAGGAACTCGGTGAACTGCCCGAGGATGCCGACCGCGGCGAGCACCGAGCCGACGACGCCGAGCACGATCGTGGTGGTCACGCGGTGCAGGTTCTTGCCGAACGCGGTGGAGATGAAGTTCACCAGGCCGAGGGTGGAGGAGTACAGGTTCCAGTCGTTGATCTTCAGCGTGCCGGTCAGCACGATGAACAGGCCGATGAAGCCCACCGACGAGGTGACGATCGCGACGATGTCGCCGGTGGCGGCGGCGTGCGCGAGGAGCACGCCGGCCAGGCCGATCACGAACTCGCCGAGCGAGACGCCCAGCACGGTCTGCTTGACGACGTCGGCGCGCGAGCGGTTGAAGCGGGTCATGTCGCCGGTGATGATGGCGCCGACGATGAGGCCGCCCGCGACGATGCCGGTGCCCGCCCACACGCTCATGGTGGGGCCGGGGGCCGGACCGGTCAGCAGTTCGCCGATGTCGTGGCGGCTCAGCTCGGAGATGACCGACCATCCGACCAGGATCAGGAACAGCGGCACCGTGATGTTCGCGAGCCACTGCATGCCGACGAAGCCGAAGGCCACGATCGCGGTCACCGCGAGGCCGAAGATGAGGCTCCACGCCCACACCGGCAGGGCGCCGGGCATGAGGGCGTCGAGCGACTGCGCCGAGATCGCCGACTGGATGCCGAACCAGCCGATCAGGCTGATGCCGATCGCGAGGCCGACCAGCGAGGCGCCGATCTCGCCGAAGCCGGTCCAGCGGGCGAGGAGGGCGGTGTTCAGGCCTTCGCGCTGGCCGATGAAACCGACCACGCACATGATCACCTCGAGGATGATCGAGCCGAACAGGAAGGCGAGGACGGCCTCGCCGAACGTCATGCTGTAGCCGAGGGTCGCGCCGAGGAGGAACTGCGAGAGGGCCGAGACCTGTCCGAATCGCTGCACTGCGATTCCGAACCAGGGCTTGCGGGCCTCCGGCGTGACTCGGGAGAGCGCGAAGTCGTCTGCGTGCGCCGTGCGTGCCATGAGGATCCTTCGGGAGGAGGGGGGAACGGGTTGCCGCCACCGTAGCCACCGCGCCTCACCGCCCGACATGTGCGATCCGCACGAACATCGCCCGTCGCTGTGCACTCTGCACGCGACGTCAGAGCAGGCGGTCCCAGATCCACCGGAGATCGTCGAGACCGGGCTCCGCCTCGCCCGCCCGCCCGGCTTGCAGTACGAGCGTGCTCGCGATGCGGGTGAGCACGGATGCGGCGGCGTCGATGCGCTCCGCCGCCTGGTCGGGGCCGACGGCACGCAGCTTGAGGCGGATGACCTCGTTGACCTCGCGCGCCAACGGCAGCAGCCGACCCGCCTGGCGCTCGGCGAGGGCCGGCGAAGCGGCGAGGACGCGCATGCGAGCTGCCGCGAGGTCCTCCTGCCCGTCGGGGGACGCCGGGAGCTCGACCAGACCCAGAGCGCCGCTGAGCACACCCACCGTCGCATCGCTGAGGTACTCGCGCACCCGCTGCTCGTTGAGCCGGGGCAGCGCGCTGCCGAGGAGCGCGTCCTCTTTGGTCGGGAAATGATTGAAGAACGTGCGCTGCTTGACGCCGGCCGCCGCGCAGATCTCGTCGACCGTCAGCGCGGCCGGCCCCTTCTCCAGGGCCAGCCGCACCGCCGCGGTCTCGATCGCGCGCGCCGTCGCCCGTCCGCGGGCGTTGCTGCTGTGCGGGGTTGCGGGCGCGGGCATGCTCTATTCGTATCGCAGCGCGTCGATGGGTGACTTCAGCGACGCGCGTCGCGCCGGTAGCGTGCCCGCCAGGAATGCGATGACGACGATGAGCGCGACGACGCCCAGCATCCCCTGCGGCTGGAAGAGCAGCAGGTCAAGACCGGCGAGACCCGAGAGCGGCCCCTGGGCGAGAGCCGCATTGAGCGGCAGTCCCACCAGCACGGCCACGACGACGCCGAGCACGCTGCCGAGCACGCCGATGATCGCCGCCTCGATGCTGAAGAGCGCGAACACCCGTCCGTTGCTCATCCCCATGGCCTTCATGAGCCCGATCTCGCGCGTGCGCTCCTGCACGCTCATCAGCAGCGTGTTGATGATGCCGAAAGCGGCCGCGAGCAGAGCGATCACGGCGAACGCGTTGAGCACACCGGTGATGCCGCCGATGACCGTCTGCACGATGCCGAGCTGGTCCTGGATCGTCTGCGCGGTCATACCCGCGTCAGCGACCCGGTCCTTCAGGTCGCGCACGTCGTCGGCGCTGGCGTTCGGGTCGAAGGAGGCCACCGCGACCTGGAAGCGCTCCGGCGCCGACGACCCGGCGCGCTGCTCCGCCGCGATCGCGTCGACCAGGGCGGCGTTGGCCCCGGCGCCGGCATTGAGCAGGCTCGTGTTCGAGACGCCCACGACGGTCGCCTCGATGGTGTGGGGGCCGCCGAGCACGTCGGTGAACCCCAGTTCGACCCGTGCACCGACCGCGTCGCCGGGGTCGGCCCAGCCGAGCGGCTCGACGTCGTCGAGCGGGAGGGTGATCTGGTTCTCGGTGGCCTCGGCATCCAGCTGCGAGCCGGCGACGAGGTCCGCCCGCGCGATCGACGAGGTGGGCGCGATCGCGAACTCGTACTTCTGCGACCCCGGTCCCTGGATCCAGTCGACCGCGACGGCCGAGACGGGCGACACGTCACGCAGTCCGTCGATGCCCTCGAGCGCGGAGATGTCCTGCGGCGTCAGCGCTCCCCCGCCGGTGAGTGGATTGGCAGGACCCCCGGAGGCCGTGGAGGTCGCGGGATCGTACGGCTGGGGCCCGGCGTCGGTCGCCGTCCCCGTCCCCGCCGAGATGAGCAGCACGTCGTCGGCGCCGAGCGACGCCACCTGCTTCGCGACGTAGTCGGAGACACCGGCGCCCAGTGCGGTCGTGAGGGTGAGCGTGAACGCTCCGACGAACAGCGCCAGCACGGTCAGCGTGGTGCGCAGCTTGCTGCGGAACGTGTGCGACACGGCGGTGCGCACCAGGTCGAGCGCGTTCATGCCGCCACCCCCGTCGCATCCTCCAGGCGCCCGTCGCGCACCACGACCCGGCGGTCGCATCGTGCGGCGAGGTCGTCGTCGTGCGTGACGATGACAAGGGTGATTCCGTGGTCGCGCTGGAGCGCGAAGAGCTCATCTTCGACGACGGCGCCGGTCGCGCTGTCGAGGTTTCCCGTCGGCTCGTCGGCGAAGATGACCTCGGGCTCGGACACGAGCGCCCGAGCCAGCACGACGCGCTGCTTCTGCCCGCCGGACAGGTCGTTCGCACGGCCCCGCGCCTTGTCCTCCAGGCCGAAGCGGCGCAGGGCCTCCATGCCGCGGCGTCGCCTCTCGGCGGCGGGGATCCCCGCGATCGTGAGCGGGAGGATGACGTTGTCGAGCACCGAGGCACCGGGGGTGACGAAGAACTGCTGGAAGACGAAGCCGAAGCGGCGGTTGCGGATCCGGTTCACCGCCCGCGGCGACAGCGTCGCCGCATCGGCGCCGTCCACCCGCACCTCTCCGGCGTCGGGGCGGTCCAGAAGCGCAAGGAGGTGCATCAGCGTGGACTTGCCCGACCCGCTCTTGCCGACGATGGCCAGGGACTCGCCCCGCCGCACCCGCAACGACACGTCGTCGAGAGCCAGGAATCTGCTCTCGCCCTTCCCGTAGGACTTGGACAGATGACGCGCCTCGATGGCCGTCGGGACGGAGTCCGCACTTTCATTCATGCAGATACAGTAACAACTCTTGGCAGTTACTGCCTGATAAATTCCCCTAGAAGGACGAAGACCCCCGACCGCGCCGGCGGTCGGGGGTCTTTCGCGATGAAGGGCCTCGGTGTCAGTGCAGGGCGTTCTCCGCGATGAACGCGCGCAGGGCCTGCTCGTCGTCGGCCATCTCCGTCACGTGCTGGGGGGCGTCGAGCATCGCGCGCAGCTCGGGCGAGTAGCCGAGCTCGACGCCGATCGCCTCGTGGATGGTCTCCGCGAACTTCTCCGGCTTGGCGGTCTCCAGCACGAGCATCGGAACGCCCGGCTCCACATACTCGCGGGCGACCTTGACGCCGTCGGCGGTGTGCGGGTCGATCACTTCGCCCGAGGCCTCGTACACGGAGCGGATGGTGGCCAGCCGGTCCTCATGGGTCGAGGTGCCGCTGACGATGCCGAACTCCTCCGCGAACCGCTCCTGCTCCGCCGAGAAGTCGACGTAGCCCTGCGCCTCCAGGTCGTCCCACGCGCCGACCACCCGCGCCGGGTCGCGGTCGACCAGCTCGAAGATGAAGCGCTCCAGGTTCGACGCCTTCGAGATGTCCATCGAGGGGCTCGACGTGGCGAGGGTCTGCGCGGCGCTGCGCGGCCGGTAGACGCCCGTGCGGAAGAACTCGTCGAGCACGTTGTTCTCGTTCGCGGCCAGCACGAGGCGGCGGATCGGCAGGCCCATCTGCTTCGCGAAGAAGCCCGACAGGATGTTGCCGAAGTTGCCCGAGGGCACGGTGAACGACACCTCGGCCCAGCCGCCCGCGTCGGTGGCCCGCAGCCACGCCCAGAAGTAGTAGACGGTCTGCGCGGTGATGCGCGCGAGGTTGATGGAGTTGACGGCGCCGAGGTGCTGGGTGCGCTTGAAGTCGAGGTCGCCGGCGAGCTTCTTGACCAGGTTCTGGCAGTCGTCGAACACGCCCTCCACCGCGATGTTGTGCACGTTGGCGTCGTCGAGCGAGAACATCTGCGCCCGCTGGAACGCGCTCATGCGGCCCTGCGGCGACAGCATGAACACCGACACCCGCTCCTTGCCGCGGAGGGCGTGCTCGGCCGCCGACCCGGTGTCGCCCGAGGTCGCGCCGAGGATGTTCAGCACCGATCCCTGACGCTCCAGGGTGTACTCGAGCACCTGCCCGAGGAACTGCATCGCCATGTCCTTGAACGCCAGCGTCGGCCCCTCGGAGAGACCCACGAGCGTGAGGTCGTCGTCGATGCGGCGCAGCGGCACCACCCCGTCGGGGAAGTCGGCGTAGGCGGCGGCCGTCATGCGCGCCAGATCCTCGCGGGGGATGTCGGTCGCGAACAGCCCCAGCACCTCGGTCGCGAGCTGGGGGTACGTGAGTGCGCGCCAGCGCTCCAGGGTCTCACCGTCGACCTCGGGCATGACCTCGGGAACCGCCAGGCCTCCGTCGGGCGCGAGCCCTTCGAGCAGGGTCTCGCTGAAGGACTGCGGCTGCATGCCGCCACGGGTGGAGATGAACGGCACGGTGGCTCCTCGGCTCGGGACTCGGCGCCTCCATTCTCGCAGGCCGCGAAGACGCCGCCGGACGCGTGACGGAGGGCCAGAGCCACGCGGCCGCTCAGATCCAGCCGCGCTCCTCCGCGAGCAGCACCGCCTGCTGACGTGTGGCCACCGACAGCTTGCCGAGGATCACCGAGATGTGGTTCCGCACCGTTCCGGGTGCGAGCGAGAGCGCCCTGGCGATCTGCCCCGTCGTTTCACCCCGCCGTCCGGCCCGCAGCACGTCCAGCTCCCGGTCGGTCAGCGGCGAGCGCTCGTCGCTCAGCGCATCCGCCGCGATCTCCGGGTCGACGTAGCGCGCTCCCGCGGCGACCCGCCGGATCACCGCCGCGACCTCGTCCGCCCCGCGCGACTTCGGCAGGAACCCCGACACCCCGGAGGCCAGTGCACGCCGCAGCACGCCCGGTCGCGCGTGACGGGTGACCACCACGCACCGGGTCGCGATCTCCCGGCCGAGCCGCTCCGCGACCTGCACGCCGTCGAGCCCCGGCATCTCCAGGTCGAGCAGGCACACGTCCGGTCGCAGCCGCAGCGCCTCCGCCACGGCCTGTTCCCCGTCGGCGCACTCCGCGACGACCTCGATGTCGTCCTCCAGCCGCAGCAGCGCGGCGAGTGCCGACCGGATCATCCCCTCGTCGTCCGCCAGCAGCACCCGGATCATCGCGCGCCCTCCCCCGCGGACGGCACGGTCACCACGACCACGAACTCGTCCGCGTCGCGACGCACGTCGAGCGTGCCGCCCGCGTCCGCGATCCGCCGCCGTACACCCTCCAGCCCCGAGCCGCCGTGCCCGTCCTCCACGTCGTCCGCGCCCCCGTCCCCGTCCGTGACCCCGTTGGCGATCTCGTACCGCCATCCGTCGCGCGTGCGCTCGAGCACCAGCCGCGCGCGCTCTCCACCGCCGTGGCGCAGCACGTTCGTGGTCGTCTCCCGGATCACCGGGCCGAGGTCGGCCGCGGGCGCCGCATCCGCGTCGGTCGCGATGCGCGCCTCGACGTCCAGCCCTGCCGCGCCCAGCAGGTCGCGCGCGTTCGCCAGCTCATCGCCCAGCGGGACCGACCGGAACCGCGTCGCGAGGTCCCTGGTCCCCTGGCGCGCCTCGTCCACGCTCACCCGCGCCGCGCGCAGCTGCTCCATTCCGGCGGGCGCGTCCACGGGCAGCAGCCGCTCCGCGAGCTCCAGCTGCAGCGCGATCACCTGCAGGTGATGCCCCTGCAGGTCATGGACGTCGGTGGCGACCCGCAGCCGCTCCTGGGTTGCGGCGAGCCGGGCCTCCGAGGCTCGAGCGCGGTCGAGCGTCACCAGCACGTCCCACCACCACAGCGAGCTGACGGTCATCCCCGGCAGCATCGCCGCGTACACGATCGGCAGCCACCACGGGATGCCCACCCCGAAGCCGTCGGCGGCGGTGTCGATCACGGCGAGCCCCACCAGCACGACGGTCGCCGCGACGACCACCCGCACGCGGACACCGCGCGGCCACCGCAGCAGCACGAAGAACTGCACGATCGGCATGCCCGCCAGCTCCCAGCTGCCCACGAGGAGCCCGGCCGTGCCCCCGTAGGCCACCGCCACCGCGAACGGCAGCACCAGGCGCCGCCACTCCACCCCCGGACCGGCCTCCAGCCGGTGGCGGTAGTCCAGCAGCAGCAGCAGCGTCGACGCGCACCACACCACGCCGCCCAGCCCCACCACGAGCAGCACGCCGCCGCGCAGGTCGACCGCGGCCGCGATGCCCGTCCATGCCCCGACGAGCATGAGCTCGATGAACAGCACCGCGGTCACCGTGTACCACCAGGTGGCGGTGATGCCACGGGCGAGCTGCCGGGAGCCGGGCGCTGGTTCGACGGTGGAGGCCGGGGGGATGCGGGTCACGCTCCCCACGATAGGGCCGTGACAGATGTCACGGGATCGGCGGGTGAAGCACCCGGAGAGAGGTGACGCCGCGGCACTGTCACAGCCGTCCCGCCTCCGGTGGACTGGGGTCATGGCGACGGAGAGCCCGTCTGCCGAAACTCCCGGAGGCCCCTCCCATGAACCTCGTCGAGACGTTCCAGAACCTCGTCGCCCAGGTCCCCGACCTGGTGCAGCCCCTCATCGTCGCTCTCGCCGGCGCGGTGCCGTTCATCGAGGGCGAGGGGGCCGCGGGCATCGGGATCATCGGCGGCATCCCCCCGGTGGTGGCGGCCGTCGCGGCGATGGTGGGCAACTTCGTGTGCGTGGCCGTCCTGGTGCTCGCGAGCTCGGGGGCGCGGCGCGCCATCGTCGACCGGTCGAGGGCGCGGCAGGCCGCACTCGCGGGCGGCGGGAGCAGCCTGGAGGATGACGTGGCACCCGCGCCCGCGGCCGAGCAGGGGCGCGGCTCCGCGCGGCGCGAGAAGTTCCAGCGGGCGTTCGAGCGCTACGGCGTCCCCGGCGTGAGCCTGCTGGGACCGCTGCTGCTGCCCACGCACTTCACCGCGACCATGCTCGCGGCGTCGGGCGTGGGCAAGGGACGAATCCTCGTGTGGCAGGCGGTCGCGATCATCGGCTGGACCACCGTGGTGGCCGTGATCGTCGGCGGCGCGGTGTACGCGATCCGCTGAGATCGCGGCGGGAGGGGCGGTCGCATCCGTTGCCCCTCCCGCTTCACGCTTTTCTGAATTCACTTCTTTCTGTACTGTTCAGGGGTGACCACTGCGCTCGCCTCGACTCCGCACACCGCCGCCGTCGCCCGCCTCGGGCACGCTCTGTCCGACACGACCCGCGCCGGGATCCTGCTCGCCCTCCGGTCGTCGCCGCGGTACCCGGCCGAGCTCGCGGAGGCGCTCGGCGTCTCGCGGCAGGCGATGTCGAACCATCTCGCGTGCCTGCGCGGCTGCGGACTCGTCGAGAGCACGGCCGACGGGCGACGCAGCCTCTACCGCCTGTCGGACCGCCACCTCGCTCCCGCGCTCGACATGCTGATGCGGGTCACCCTGATCGTCGACCCGGACTGCTGCGACGGCGAGGGGTGCACCTGCTGATGGCGGCCGTGGTCGCCGAGCCCCGCCGGCAGACGCTGCACCGCCGCATCCGCCTGATCGTGGGCGTCACGATCGGCTACAACGTGATCGAGGCCATCATCGCCGTCGCCGCGGGCTCCGTGGCCTCCTCCGCCGCACTGATCGGGTTCGGGCTCGACTCCACGATCGAGGTGCTCTCGGCGGCGGCGGTCGCCTGGCAGTTCACGCGGCCCGATCCCGAGCGCTGGGAGAAGCCGACGCTGCGGGTGATCGGGGTCGCGTTCTTCGCGCTCGCGCTGTACGTGACGGCGAGTTCCGTCCTGGCCCTGATCGCGCAGGAGCGGCCGGAGCACAGCACGGTCGGGATCGTGCTGACCGCGGTGAGCGTGGTCGTGATGCCGTTCCTCTCCCTCGCCGAGCGCCGGGCGGGGCGCGAGCTGGGGTCGGCCACCGCGGTCGCGGACTCGATGCAGACGCTGATCTGCACGTATCTGTCCGCCGCCGTGCTCGTCGGACTCGTGGCGAACTCGCTGCTGGGGTGGTGGTGGGCCGACGCGGTCGCGGGGCTCGTCATCGCGGGCTTCGCCGTCCGCGAGGGGATCGAGGCCTGGCGCGGTGACGCGTGCGCGACCTCGGTCGGCATGCTCCTCGAGGAGCACGACCACGACCACGAGCACGACCACGAGCGCTGAATCCACTCCCCTCGCGCGGGCGGAGCGAATGTCGGTCGCCCCCGCCAGAGTGGACCGCATGATCACTCTTCTGTCCGCTCCCAGCAACCTCGGCCTCCGTCCGCCCGAGCCCGGGAGCGTGCCCGGCTCGGCGAAAGCGCCGGAGGCGTTGCGCGAGGCGGGGCTCTACGAGCGGTTCGCCGCCCGGGGCGCGACCGACTCCGGCGTCGTCCTCCCCGGCCGGTACGTGGCCGACGACGACGTGCGTCCGGCCGGTCGGGTCCGCAACGAGGCCGCGTTCGTCGACCACTCGCTGCGCCTGGCCGCGCGCATCGGCGACGCGATCGACGCGGGGCAGGCACCCCTGGTGATCGGCGGCGACTGCGGCATCCTCGTCGGCGCCGGGATCGCTCTGAAGAGACGCGGCGGAGCGGGACTCGTGCACATCGACGGCCACACCGATTTCCGCCACCCCGGCAACAGCGAGGAGTGCGCGGCCGTCGCCGGCGAGGCCCTGGCGGCGGCGATCGGCCTGCACTGGCCGGCCATCGCCGACATCGACGGCCTGTCCCCCTACTTCCCGGCGGGGCGCACCGCCCACGTCGGACACCGCGACGACGACGAGGAGCAGGAGGAGGTTCGCGGCCTCCTGGCACGCGTGACCCCCGCGGCCGAGGTCTCCGCGCGCGGCGCCCAGGCCGTCGCGTCCGAGTCCGCCGCAGCGGCGGGTGAGGCGTACTGGCTCCAGCTCGACGTCGACGTGCTCGACCCGACCGTGATGCCCGCGGTCGACAGCCCCGACCCCGGAGGGCTCACCGCCGACGAGCTGACGGCGCTGCTGCGGGGCCTCGCTCCGCGGGCGATCGGTGCGAGCATCACCGTGTTCGATCCCGACCTCGACCCCGACGGCCGCTACGCGCGGCTGCTGGTCGAGGTTCTGAGCGAGGGCCTGGGCGAGCTCGGCAGCGGGGGGGGGGGGGGGGGCGGAGACCGAGATGCCGGCACCGACCCCCCAAACAACCCACCAGCCCGTCTCGCCCTCCCACCAACACCCCCCCCCACACCCCCC
>NZ_JBSHIM010000003.1:243295-265603 GCF_053618975.1 Microbacterium sp. NPDC055599
TTGCTTTTACGTGGGGTTGGGGTTGGGGGTTGGGATGGGGGCCTGGGGAGGGTGGGGGAGGGGGGGGTGTTCGGCTGAGGGGCGTTGGCTGAACCCCCCGCGCTCAGCAAAGCTCCGCGGCGGGCTCCGGCTCGGCATGCAGCGTCACCCGCACCCGGGCGATCCGGCGCCGATCCACCTCCGCAACCTGGATGGTCGCGCCGGGCACCTCGACCGTGTCGCCGACCACCGCGAGGCGTCCGAGCTGTTCCGTGACGAATCCGGCGATGGTGTCCGACGATCCGCGCGGCATGGCCAGCCCGGTGGCCTCCTCGAAGTCCTGCAGGTTGAGGCGTCCGTCGAGCCCGTCGTCGGCCGAGATGAACACCTCGGCGTCGTACTCGTCGAAGATCTCGCCGACGACCTCCTCCACCAGGTCCTCGAGCGTCACGAGCCCGTCCGTGCCGCCGTACTCGTCGACGACGACCGCGATGTGGTGGCCCTCCGCGCGCATGCGGGTCAGCGTCGGCAGCACCCGGGCGGTCGAGGGGATGTAGGGGATCTGGCGCACGAGGGCCGCCAGCGGTCGCTCCGGGTCGTCGGCCGCGGCCTCGAACAGGTCGCGCACGTGCACGAACCCGGTGATGTCGTCGATCGAGGTGTCCGACACCGGGTAGCGCGAGAACGGCAGCTCCCGCACCTGCTGCATGGCAGCGCCCACGGTGGCGGCCTGGTCGAGCGCCACCACCTCGGGTCGCGGTCGCATGACCTCGCTCACCTGGCGGCCGCGCAGCGACAGCACGTCGTCGAGGATGCGGCGCTCGTCGTCGGGCAGCCCCTGGTGCGTCGCGACGATGTCGCGCACCTCCTCGTCGGTGAGCTCGTCGCTGGTCTTGTGCGGGTCGCCGCCGAGCAGGCGCACGAGGGCGTTCGTCGACACGGACAGCAGCCAGATCACCGGTCGCATGACGGTCGCGAAGCCGTTCAGGGCCGGGGCGACGGCATACGCGAACTGGGCGTTGCGCTGGATCGCGAGACGCTTCGGCACGAGCTCGCCGAGCACGAGCGACAGGTACGCGATCACGAGGGTGAGCACGAGGGTGGCGACCGTGAGCGCCACGGCGGGGGCGAGTCCCCAGCTCTCGAACAGGGGCGCGAGCGACGGAGCGATCGAGGTGGCGCCGTAGGCGGCAGACGCGAAGCCCGCCACGGTCACGCCGATCTGCACCGCCGAGAGGAAGGTGTTGGGGTTGCGGGCCAGCCCGGCGACCTTGGCGCCGCGCTTCCCGCGCTGGCCGATCGCGTTGATCTGGCTCTCGCGCAGCGTGACCAGCGCCATCTCGGTCGCCGCGAAGACGCCGCCGATCAGCACGAACACGAGGACGAGGGCGATGTTCAGGAGCAGGTCGCCCATCAGCGGGCTTCCTCTCCGGGTGCGGGGTGAGCGCCCGGGATGAACCGGGCGCCCGTACTGTCAGAGTCCGAAGAGTCAGAACAGCGCTGCGCGCTCAAGAGTGCTCCTTGTCGATGGGGGTGGTGCCGGTCGTGGGGGGAAGGGACGAGGTCTTGCGGGTCTTGAGCAGACTCGCGACGGTGGCGACGGCGATGGTCGCGGCGATGAAGAGCAGCGAGAACCAGATCGGGATCTCGGGCGCCCACAGCATCGGCTCGCCGTTGTTGATGAAGGGGACCTCGTTGACGTGCAGCGCGTGCAGCACCAGCTTCACGCCGATGAACGCGAGGATCACGGCGAGGCCCTGGGCCAGGTAGACCAGGCGCTCCAGCAGTCCGCCGATGAGGAAGTACAGCTGGCGCAGCCCCATGAGGGCGAACGCGTTGGCGGTGAACACGATGTACGCCTGATCGGTGAGACCGTAGATCGCGGGGATCGAGTCGACGGCGAACACGAGGTCGATGAACCCGATCGCGATGATGGTCAGCAGCATCGGGGTGACGAAGCGCTTCCCGTTCTTGACGACGGTCAGCCGGTCGTTGTTGTACTCCTCGCTGACGGGGAGGTGACGGCGCACGAAGGTCATGAAGCGGCCGTTCGCGGGGTTGCTCTCGTGGTTGCTGAACGCCTGGCGGTAGGCGAGGAAGAGCAGGAGCGCGCCGAACACGTAGAAGATCCAGGAGAAGTTCTCGATCAGCGTCGCGCCGACCGCGATGAAGATGCCGCGCAGGATCAGGGCGATCACGATGCCGATCATCAGCACCTTCTGCTGGTAGATCTTCGGCACGGCGAACCCGGTCATGACGATCAGGAACACGAAGAGGTTGTCGATCGACAGGGCCTTCTCGGTGAGGTACCCGGCGAAGTACTCGCCGCCGTACGTCCACCCGGAGACCATGCCGATGCCCACGCCGAAGAGCAGCGCCAGGCTGATGTAGAAGATGGACCAGCGGGCGGATTCACCGATGGTCGGCTCGTGCGGCGTGCGCACGTGGGCGAAGAACTCGTACACGAAGAACGCGATCGTGACCGCGATCGTGATGACCCAGATGAGAGGGGTGACGTCCAAGGGATACTCCAGATTCGGCGTGGCAGAACAGCGCCAAAGTCTTCTCCATCCCGAATCGGGACCGGTGGGCCGGGATGCGATGCATCCGTAATGACGACCAGACCGTGTCGGAGTACTCCCCTTGGAGGTCCCAGAGTACGAGACGCCCATATCGGAATGCTGTGGATCTGCCGAGAACCCGGTCCCCTAGACTGGCGGTGGCGACTGCGGGGCGTGACGACCCCCGGCCTCGACGGCAAGCGGTCCCCGCGCGTCCGGCGTACCGACGAGAGGCCGGTGTCTCACCGGCGAAGGTGTGGTGGCACCGCGATCTAGCCCCCGCCCGCACCTCCAGGGCTTCCACAACCTGGAGGAAGAATGAGATCACCCGACCCCGGTCGCACGCTCGCGACCGAACTGTCCCGCACCGCGCCGGGCCGGAGCGTCACGCTCCTCGGCCACGTGCACCGCCGCCGCGAGCTCGCCTCCGTCGCCTTCCTGATCCTGCGCGACCGCTCCGGGCTGGCGCAGGTCGTGCTGCGACCGAGCGAGCTGCCCGACGGCGGCCTGCCGCCCGAGGAGACCGTCGTCCGCGTTACGGGCACCGTATCCGCGAACCCGCAGGCGCCCGGTGGCGTCGAGGTCGCCTCGCCTCGGATCGAGCTGCTGTCCGAGCCCGCAGCGACCCCCGTGGTGGACCTGTGGCGGCCGACCCTCGACGCGACGCTGCCCACGCTGCTCGACCACGCGCCGGTGCTGTGGCGCCACCCCGCCCGCCGGGCAACCTGGGAACTGGCGGCCGCGAGCCTGCGGGCCTTCCGCCGCACGCTCGACGCCGCCGGCTTCACCGAGGTCCACACGCCGAAGATCGTGGCGACCGCGACGGAGTCGGGCGCGAACGTGTTCCCCGTGGACTACTTCGGCCGTCCGGCGTACCTGGCGCAGAGCCCGCAGTTCTACAAGCAGCAGCTCGTCGGGGTGTTCGAGCGCGTGTACGAGGTGGGGCCGGTGTTCCGCGCAGAGCCCCATGACACCGTGCGGCACCTGGCCGAGTACGTGTCGCTCGATGTGGAGTTCGGCTTCGTCCGCGACCACCGCGACGTGCTGTCGCTCCTGGGGGAGGTGCTGCGAGGAATGCTCGACGGGATCCGCGCGGAGGCGGCCGCGGCCGTGGCGCAGCTCCGGGTGCCGCTGCCGACGATCCCCGAGGAGATCCCGGTCATCCACTTCCGCGACGCGCTGCGCCTGGTGGGGGCGCCCGACGACGAGCCCGACCTGGCACCGGCGCACGAGCGCGCGCTCGGCGAGTGGGCCATGGCCGAGTTCGGCAGCGACGTGCTCGCGGTCGAGGGGTACCCGATGGCCAAGCGTCCGTTCTACACGCACCCGCAACCCGACGACGAGCGCTGGAGCAACAGCTTCGACCTGCTCTTCCGGGGGCTGGAGCTGGTGACGGGCGGGCAGCGGCGGCACCGTCACTCCGAACTGGTCGCCGCGATCAAGGCCGGGGGCGAGTCGCCCGACGCTTACCGCGGCTACCTCGAGGCGTTCGCGCACGGGATGCCGCCGCACGGCGGGTTCGCGATCGGCCTGGAGCGCTGGATCGCGCGACTCGTCGACGCGCCCAACGTCCGCGAGGTCACGCTGTTCCCGCGCGACCTGCACCGCCTGACGCCGTAGCGCGAGAGCGCCGGACACGACGAGGGCGGCCGCACCGCGCGGCCGCCCTCGTTCGGTGTCCTCGTCCTACTCGGCCGTCGTGCCGGCGAGGCCCTCGGCCTCCGCGCGGTCGATGATGGAGGGCAGCACCTCGTCGAACAGCGTGACGAGCACGGCGCGGATCTTGACGGCGTCGCGCTCCTCGAGGGCGTCACGGATCGAGGCGACCACGTCGCCCACCGCCGCCCAGTCGAACACGTCTTTGGAGTGCTGGCTGAAGCGGCGGATCTGAGGACCGAGCCGCTCGATCACCGTCGCGCGCGCCGCGTTGCCCTCGATGCGAGCGAACCCGGTCGCTGCACCGCGCAGCGCGGCGCCGAACCCGATGACGTCTCGGGAATTGACCGCCGTCGCCATGTCGTCCGCGAGCTCGACCAGATACGACACGTCGTCGTCTTGGATCACCGGCAGCACGTGACGCACCGAGCCGATCCAGATGTCGCCGAACAGGTCGACCGCATTGCGGACCCGGTTGAGATCGATGGGGGCAACCCGCGTGTAGCGGTTGCGCTGCATCTCGACGAGCCCGTTGTCGGCCAGGCGGTCGAGCGCATGACGGATCGGTGTCTTGGAGGTGCCGAGGCGTTCCGCGAGTTCGTAGTCGCGCAGTCGCTCCCCCGGGGGCAGCTCTCCGCTGATGATGGCGTCCTGCAGCCGCATGAACGCCTCGTCGCTCATCGACCGACGCTCGAGCGGACCACCTGAGAGTGTCACGCGTTCCTCCAGTTGGGGAGTATTGGAGAGTGAAGTTCTACGTTTCAGCAATATATCCCACTTCGGGGGAAAGGGCGAGGAACGCCCACGCCCACGGACGGTGAGCCCGGAGCTCGGCTCAGATCAGCTCTCCCACGAGCGTCTCGATCCGCGTGCGGATGTCATCGCGGATCGGCCGCACCGCCTCGATCCCCTGCCCTGCCGGGTCCTCGAGCGTCCAGTCCTCGTAGCGCTTTCCGGGGAAGATGGGGCACGCGTCGCCGCATCCCATCGTGATCACGACGTCCGACGCCTTGACGGCGTCCACGGTGAGCACCTTCGGCTGCTCGGCAGTGATGTCGATCCCGACCTCGGCCATGGCCTCCACCGCGACGGGATTGATGCGGTCCGCGGGCAGCGACCCCGCGGACCTCACCTCGATGCGGTCACCGGCGAGCTCGCGGAGGAACCCCGCGGCCATCTGCGAGCGCCCTGCGTTGTGCACGCAGACGAAGAGGACGGAGGGGGTGGTGGCGGTCATGGCGCTCCTGGGTGGATGGGTCAACGGGTGGTTGAGACCGCGAGGTGGGCGTGACTCCATATTGATGACTATCGATATAAAGGGCAAGCCGCGAGCGCCCCGCGGCGGGTTCCGGCCGACTCGGTCGGATCGGCCCCGCGCGTCGCGCGAAGATTCCGTGATCAAACCGTTGCATTCGTTACCTCGTCGTTATACAGTGATCGCACGGTGAATGTTTGCTGTGGCATCCACCGCATGTGATTGCAGGACACTCTTGGTGCAAGGGACAAGGGCCGGTCGGGAGCCTCTCCGACCGGCCCTTTACTGTGGCCGCTACGCTGTGAGGATGACCGATCGCAAGCTCGCCCTGGAGGCCTGGGAGAGCCTGTTCCGCGCGCAGCACGAGCTGTTCACGGACATGATGGCCGACTTCGATCACAACGAGCTCGCGCAGGCCGAATACGACGTGCTCCTCACCGTCACCCGCTCCCCCGACATGACGGCGCGACTGCGCGACATCACCGCGAACATGCTGATCAGCCAGCCCAGCGTCTCCCGCCTCGTCGATCGCATGGTCGCCCGCGGGCTGGTCGCCAAGTGCCCCGACCCGGATGACGGCCGCGGTGCACTGATCCGCGCGACCGACGCCGGTGCCCGGGCCTTCCGTTCCCTCGCCACGGTGCACGGCCGCTCCATCGCGTCACGCATGTCTCGGCTCGACGACGACGAGCTGCGCCAGCTGCGCGACCTCGCGGAGAAGCTCCGCAACCGCTGACCGCGACCGCGTGAACGGGGCATGAGCCCTGCTCCCCACCCCGCCTCTGCCGCATCTTCTCCCCGATGTGTCGGAGATCACCCCCGCGCAGAGCGGGCCCTCCGGGGTTTCTGGCAGGGTGGAACCGAGTCCCGGCACACCGCGCGGGCCCGTCAGACCGCCCCCTCGGGGGGACCAAGGGAGGTCATCCATGGAGATCGCCGGAATCGTCGGCATCCTCATCATCATCGGTATCGCCGTCGTCGCAGCGGTCATCCTGCTGCTGATCCTGCTGCTGTTCGCCCGCAGCTGGATCAAGGTGGCCAGGGCCGATGAGGCGCTCGTCATCTCGGGCCGCAAGCAGAAGGTGCAGCGCGCGGTGATCGCCGCCGACGGCACGAGCCGCTCGGAGCTGTCGGAGTCGCCGGTCACGGTGATCGTCAACGGCAAGTCCCTCGTCAACCCGATCACGCAGCGCCACGAGATCATCTCCCTGCGCTCCCGTCAGGTCTCGCTCAATGCAGAGGCGCAGTCGCTCGACAACGTCACCCTCAACGTCGACGGCGTCGCGATCGTGAAGATCGGCTCCGACCCGCTGCTCGTGCGGCGTGCCGCGGAGCGCTTCGCGTCGCAGGACAAGGCGATCGAGCAGTTCACCACCGAGCAGCTCGAGGGTGCGCTGCGCGGCATCGTCGCGACCCTCTCGGTCGTCGAGCTCATGCGGGAGCGGAAGAAGTTCTCCGACCAGATCGCGGCCGACGTCTCGCAGGAGCTCGCCGAGCAGGGCCTCATCCTCGACTCCTTCCAGATCAAGGGCATCACCGACAAGGTCGGCTACATCCAGTCGCTCGGGGCGCCGGAGATCCAGGCGAAGCGACAGGCCGCCGAGATCTCGCAGACCAACGCCGACCGCGCGATCAACCAGAAGAACATCGCCAACCAGGAGGCGAACCTCGTCGAGCAGACGGCGCTCGACACCAACACCGCCAACGCGAACGCCGGCATCGGACGAGCGCGTGCCGAGGCGGAGCAGGCCGAACAGCTCGCCCGCGCGCAGGCGGAGCAGGCCGTGCTGCAGCAGCAGGCGGAGAACAAGCAGGCTCAGCTCGACGCCGACGTGAAGCGCGTGGCCGACGCCCAGCGCTACGAGGCCGAGACGCGCGCGCAGGCCGAGCTCTACACGCGTGAGCGCGCCGCCGAGGCCGCCGCGATCGAGCAGGTCAAGCAGGCCGAGGCCCGCACGCGCATCGCCGAGCAGCAGGCGCAGGCCGACAAGGCCCGGGCCGACGGTGAGGCCGCGGCCGCCATCGCGAAGGCCACGGGTGACGCCGATGCGCTGCGGGCACAGGCCGAAGCCGAGGCCGAGGCCCGCCGCCTGCGCGCGAACGCCGAGGCCGAGGCCATCCGTGCCGAGGGTGAGGCGCGCGCGGCCGCCGTCGAGGCCGAGGCCAAGGCCATCGCCTCCAACCAGGACGCCTTCCTCTCGCAGCGGGTGCTGGAGGTGCTGCCGTCGATCATGGCCGAGTTCGCCAAGGGCTACGCCGCGATCGGCAACGTCTCGATCGTGGGCGGCTCCGGCGACGACGGGGCCTCCCAGGTCGTCGGCGCCGACAGCGCGAAGGCTCTGCGCTCGGTGTTCGACAGCGTGCACTCCGCGACCGGGCTCGACCTCGCCGGGATCATCCAGGGCCAGGCCGTCGGTCGCGGCATCGGTGCCGGCGTCGCGGAGGCGGGTGCCCCCGCCGCGCCCGCGTCGGCGCCGCGTACGCCCGCCCCGACCACGCCGCCGCCCCCCGCGCCCCCGGCAGCCGCCGCGGAATAAGCGCGATTTCCACCGCGGAGTATGCGCGACAGCCACCGCGAAGTGAGCGCGATTGCCACCGCGGAGTAAGCGCGACAGGACAGCGGATGCCGCGGCCCACCGGGTCGCGGCATCCGCTTTCTGCGTCCGGCGACGTACACGACTCCTCGATTCCCGAGCCTCGGGTGGGCTGAGGGCCCGATCGGAGGCCGGCGGCGCAGGAGGGGACACGTCGTGAACCGGCAGACTGGGGCGATGACGTCCGCCGCCTTCGACCTCGCCGCGATCGGCGCTGGGCTCTCGTTCGCGGCCGCCCTCCCCGACGTCGCTGCGGCCCTCGACGTCGACAGTGCGGTCGTGGTGAGCGCTCCTCCCGGCACCGGCAAGACCACACTCGTCCCGCCCCTGCTCGCCTCTCGCGTTCCCGGCCGCGTGATCGTGACACAACCCCGCCGCGTGGCGGCCCGCGCAGCGGCCCGACGACTCGCGCAGCTCGACGGCTCCACCCTGGGCGAGCGCGTGGGATTCACCGTGCGCGGCGAGCGCTCCGTCGGACCGTCGACCCGGGTCGAGTTCGTCACGGCCGGGGTGCTGCTGCGGCGGCTGCTCGACGACCCGGGCCTCGACGGCGTTGACGCCGTGATCATCGACGAGGTGCACGAGCGAGCTCTCGAGACCGACCTGCTGATCGGACTGCTGTCGGAGGTGCGGCAGCTGCGCGACGACCTGACGCTCGTCGCGATGTCCGCGACCCTCGACGCCGCCCGCATCGCCGGCGTCATCGGCACAGACGAGCGTCCGGCTGCCGTCGTCGAGCACGCGGTGCCCGCCTTTCCGCTCACCGAGCGGTGGGCGCCGAGCCCCGGCCCGCGGCTCGACGAGCGCGGGGTGACGTGGGGGTTCCTGGATCACGTCGCCCGCACCACCGTCTCCGCCGCGCGCGACCTGACCCGCGACGATTCGACCGCCGACGTGCTGGTCTTCGCACCGGGAGCTCGCGAGGTGGCGGAGATCGCCCGCCGCGTCCGGGACGCCGACGGGTCGTACGACGTGCGCGAGCTGCACGGTCAGCTCCCCGCCGCCGCGCAGGACGCCGTGATCCGCGGGAGGCGCGCCTCCGACCCGCCGCGCATCATCGTCACGACGTCGCTCGCCGAATCGTCGCTCACCGTGCCGGGGGTGCGCCTGGTGGTGGACAGCTGCCTGGCGCGGCAGCCGCAGCGCGACGCCGCCCGCGGGATGACGGGACTCGTCACGACCGCCGCACCCCGCTCCTCGTGCGTGCAGCGCGCCGGCCGCGCCACGCGTCAGGGACCGGGCATCGTGGTGCGCTGCGTCGACGAACGCACCTACGCCGCGGCACCCGCCCGCCCCGCCCCCGAGATCGCGGTGGCCGATCTGACGGATGCCGCACTGCTGCTCGCGTGCTGGGGTGCTCCCGGCGGCGCGGGACTGCGCCTGATCGACCCACCGCCGGCCGACAGCCTGGCGGACGCCCTGACGGTGCTGGGCGCGCTCGGCGCGATCGACGACGAAGGACGCGCCACCGTCGAGGGCCGTGACCTGGCGCGGATCCCGACCGACCCGCGGCTCGCCCGCGCGCTCCGCGACGGCAGTCCGCTCGTGGGTGCGGCGCTGGCGGCCGATGTCGTCGCCCTGCTGAGCGGCGACGTGCGCATCGCCGATGCCGACGCGGCGCAGGCGCTCGTCGCTCTCCGCAGCGGACGCACTCCCGACGCCCGGTGGCGCACCGACGCGGATCGCCTCCGACGACTGGTCCCGGCGACGCCGGGACTCCGCTCCGGTCTCGACGGCACGGGTCTCGTGATCGCCCTCGCCTTCCCCGAGCGGATCGCGCAGCGGGTCGAGCGCACGGCGGACGGGGCGACGTTCCTGCTCGCGTCCGGCACCAGGGCGGGGATGCGCGGACCGCTCGCGGCGTCGGAGTGGATCGCGGTCGCCGACGTCACGCGCGCCGCGGGGCGTGCGGCGGCAGGGTCGGGAGCGATCATCCGTGCCGCCGCGGCGCTGTCCGAGGCGCAGATGGAGCGGGCCGCACAGCACCTGATGACCGACCGGGTCGAGGCCGCGTTCACGAACGGACGCGTGCAGGCCAGGCGCGAGCGCCGCATCGGCGCGATCCTGCGAGCTTCGGTGCCGGTGCGTGCCTCCGCCGACGAGGGCAGAGATGCCGTTCGCCGGGCGCTGCAACGCGACGGGCTCGGCGTGTTCGCGTGGTCGGAGGCGGCCGACACCCTGCGTCGTCGTCTGTCGCTGGTGCGGCGCGAGCTCGGCGACCCGTGGCCCGATGTGTCGGATGCCGGCCTGCTCGCGACCCTCGACGCGTGGCTCGGGCCCGAGCTCGACGCCCTCGCCGCCGGCACACCCGCGGCACGGATCGACCTGGCCTCGCCGTTGCGCCGGCTGCTCCCCTGGCCCGAGGCGTCGCGCCTCGATGCCCTCGTCCCCGAGCGGCTCGAGGTGCCCAGCGGCTCGCGCGTGCGGATCGGCTATCCCGACGCGGACGACGCGTCCGCGCGCCCCGTCGTGGCTGTGAAGCTGCAGGAGTGCTTCGGCTGGGCCGAGACTCCCCGACTCGTCGACGACCGCGTGCCCGTGCTGTTCCACCTGCTGTCCCCCGCCGGGCGTCCGCTCGCGGTCACCGACGATCTCGCGTCGTTCTGGTCGGGGCCGTACGCGCAGGTGCGCGCCGAGATGCGCGGACGCTACCCCAAGCACCCCTGGCCGGAGGACCCATGGTCGGCCGCCCCCACCCGCCACACGAAGAACCGCACGCCGCACTGAGCGGAGGCCGCCTGGTCAGGCCGTGCGACGCCGCAGCGTGAGCGACGCGAGCACGAGCGCTCCGACGCAGAACGCGACCACCACGAGCAGCGGGCGGTACACGTCCCACCCGCCGTCGCCCGCGGCGACCGCATTGATCGTGTCGATCGCGTAGCTGAGCGGCAGCCAGTCCGAGATCGCGTGCAGAACATCGGGCATCTGGTCGCGCGGCATGAACAGCCCGCCGAGGATGATCTGCGGGAACACCAGCACCGGCATGAACTGCACCGCCTGGAACTCCGTCTGCGCGAACGCACTCGCGAGCAGCCCGAGCGCGGTGCCGAGCAGGGCGTCGACCACCGCGACCAGGCCCAGCTGCCACAGCTCGCCCTCCACGTCGAGCCCGCACACCCCCACCGCGAACGACACCGTGATCACCGCCTGCAGCAGTGCCATGAGCCCGAAGGCCAGGGCATACCCGAGGATGAAGTCGGCCTTGCCGAGCGGGGTGGTCATGAGCCGTTCGAGGGTGCCGGAGCGGCGCTCACGCAGCGTGGTGATCGAGGTGATGAGGAACATCACGATGAACGGGAACAGTGCCAGGATCGCCCCGCCGAACTGGTCGAACACGCCCTCCTGCTCCGCGAACAGCCAGGCGAACAGCCCGACCAGCAGGCTGGGGGCGACGAGCATCAGCGCGATCGAGCGGGGGTCGTGCCGCAGCTGCGTCAGCACGCGGGCCGCGGTCGCGAACATGCGGCGGCCGTTCATTCCCCCTGCTCCTCTCCGTGCTCCCGGGCACCGCGTCGGGATCGGCGCGTGATGTGCTCTGCCGCACGGTCCCGTTCGATCAGCGTGAGGAAGGCCGCCTCCGGATCCGCGGCGCCCGTGTCGGCCAGCAGCGACGCGGGCGTCGTGTCGGCGATGATCCGCCCGTCGCGCATCAGCAGCAGCCGATCGCAGCGCAGCGCCTCGTCCATCACGTGGCTGGAGACGATCAGGGTCACGCCGCGGTCGGCCAGGCCGCGGAACAGGGTCCACAACTCGGCGCGCAGCACGGGGTCGAGGCCGACGGTCGGCTCGTCCAGCACGATCAGCTCCGGCGCGCCGACGAGGGCCATCGCGAGGGAGACCCGCGTGGACTGCCCGCCGCTGAGCGACTCGACCAGCTGTCCCGCCTGGCCCCGCAACCCGACCTCGTCGATCACGCGCTCCACATCGCCCCGGGGAGCCCCGAGCAGCGCGGCGACGTAGACGAGGTTCTGCCGCACCGTGAGGTCGCCGTACACCGCCGCGCCCTGGGTGCCGTAGGCCACCCGGTTCCGGAGCTGTCGCGATCCGCCGGGCTCGCCCAGCACGGTCACGTCGCCCGACTCGACGCGCTGGACCCCCACGATCGAGCGCATGAGGGTGGTCTTGCCGCAGCCGGAGGGACCCAGCAGTCCGGTGACCTGTCCGCGCGGGATGGTGAGGTCGACGCCGTCGAACACCCGCACGTTTCCCCGTCGCACCCGGAGCTGCGCGATCGCGACCGCCACGTTATTCATCATGCGATGAATTATGCGCCCGCCGTGCCCCCACGGTCAACGGCGAGGAGCCGCGGTCTCAGTCGAACAGGTACCGCTGCACCGTGGGACCGACGCGGTGCACGAGGTCGCCGATGTCCGCCGCCGCGAGGGGCCCGAGCGCCAGCACGTAGCGCGTCACGATCAGTCCCGCGATCTGCGAGGCCACCAGCGTCGCGCGCAGCTCCGCGTCGGGAACGGCCAGCAGCTTCGCGATGCGCCCGATCAGCTCGCGCGCCAGGAAGCCCGCGAGCAGCGGCGAGGTGACGCGGCTGCCGAGCGCCGTGCGGATCAGCATGACCCCGCGGCGCCGCACCTCGGGGCGCTCGAACGCCTCCAGCACATAGCGCACCAGCCGCTCGCCCACCTCGTCCCGCGGCCCCGCGACGATGCCGGGCACGTCGATGTCGGGTCGCAGCGGTATCCCGACCGCCTCCGCGAAGAGGTCGGCCTTGGTGCCGAAGTAGTGGTGCACGAGTGCCGAGTCCACCCCGGCGCGCCCCGCGATCGAGCGGACCGTCGAGCCGTCGTACCCCTGCTCGCCGAACTCGTCGACCGCGGCCGCCAGGATGCGCTCGCGCGAGTCCGTCCCCCCGCGCGGGCGACCGCGTCGGCGGGGTGCGGTGTGCTCGGTCATGCCCGCCAGCCTACGACCCGCACGACGGCGGCCTCCCGCCGGACGCGGCTTAGTCCAGCAGGTGTCGCAGGTACCGGCCGGGCTCGCCGAGGAACGAGCGCCAGTGCCGCACGAGCTCCAGGTCTTCCCAGGCCGCCGGGCGCAGACCCCACTCCCCCACCTCCAGGATCCTCGCTCCCGGAAGAGCGGCGAGGACCGGGGAGTGCGTCGCGCACAGCACCTGGCCTCCCTCGTCGGCGATGCGCCGCAGCACGGCCATCAGCGACAGCGTCGACGTGAACGACAGCGCGGCCTCCGGCTCGTCCAGGCAGTAGAACCCGGGATCGTCGAACCGGCTCTCGAGCACGGCCAGGAACGACTCGCCGTGACTCATCTCGTGGAACGACACCTCGGCGCCGCTCGTCGACGGGTTCTCCTCCAGGTAGGTGTAGAAGGAGTGCATCGTCTCGGCGCGGAGGAAGAAGCCCCAGCGATCGGCGCCGATACCGCGCTGCAGCCGCAACCAGCTCGACAGCTCGGACTCGGTCGCCCTGGTGCGGTGTCGCGCCTGCCGCGAGCCGCCCTCGGGCGACAGGCCGTACGCGATCGCGATGCCCTCCACCAGGGTGGACTTGCCGCTGCCGTTCTCACCGACGAGGAAGGTCACACCGGGGTCGAGGTCGATGCCCTCCCGCAGCACTTGCGCCACCGCGGGAATGCTCGTGGGCCAGCGGCCATCGATGGGCGGGGCATCCGAGGACGCCCGGACCGAGACGACCGGCTGCTGCCTTCGCCGTGTGGACGTCGGCTCCCAGAACGAGTCCATCCGCACCCTCCCGCTCTCCGGCCCCGCCACGAGGGTATCCGCCGGGTCCGACAGGCCGCGCGTCGACGTCCGCTCCGAGGCTATCCGTCGGCTCCGACACCCGCCCGCTCAGCACTCGATGACGTTGACCGCGAGACCGCCCTCGCTCGTCTCCTTGTACTTGGTCGACATGTCCGCCCCCGTCTGCCGCATGGTCTCGACCACGGCATCGAGCGACACGTAGTGGCTGCCGTCACCGCGCAGGGCGAGACGGGCCGCGGTCACCGCGGTCGAGGCGGCGATCGCGTTCCGTTCGATGCACGGGATCTGCACCAGCCCGCCGATCGGGTCGCACGTGAGGCCGAGGTGGTGCTCCATGGCGATCTCGGCCGCGTTCTCGATCTGCCGGTTCGTGCCGCCCATCACGGCCGTGAGCCCGCCGGCGGCCATCGCGCACGCGGAGCCGACCTCGGCCTGGCACCCGCCCTCCGCGCCGGAGATGGAGGCATTGGCCTTGAACAGCGAGCCGAGCGCGGTCGCGGTGAGCAGGAAGCGACGGATGCCGCGGCGGCGGTTGGCCTCGGCGACCGCCGGGTCTTCGCGTTCCTCGGCCGCGGTGGTCGGCGGCGGCGTGCCCTCGAATCCCAGCAGCGCGCTGCCGACGAGCTCGCCGTACGGGGTGACGGCGTTGCCGGCGCCGAGGCCGGAGTCCGCCAGGAACCGCCACCAGTACATCGCCACGGCCGGAAGGATCCCCGCGGCGCCGTTCGTCGGTGCCGTCACGACGCGGCCGCCCGCCGCGTTCTCCTCGTTCACCGCGAGCGCGAACGCCCCGAGCCACTCGCCCGGGAGCTCGCGGTGCCCCTCGGCCTCGACCGCCTCGAGCTGGCCGCGGATCGTGCCCGCCCGTCGCTTGACCTTGAGGATCCCCGGCAGCACACCGTCGGCGTGCAGCCCCGCATCGACGCACCCCGACATCGCATCCCAGATGGCGTCGAGCCCGGCCGCCACCTCCGCTTCGCTGCGCAGCGCCATCTCGTTGCGGCGCGCGACCTCCGCGATCGACAGGCCCTCCTCGTCGCACAGCGCCAGGAGCGACGCGGCATCGGCGTACGGGTAGGGGAACGCGCCCGTCGAGATCTTCGCCGCTTCGCCGTCGCGCCGGATGAACCCGCCGCCGATGGAGTAGTAGGTGTCCTCGGCCACCACGGCGCCGTCCGCGGCGGTGGCGGTCAGGGTCATGGCGTTGGGGTGACCGGGCAGACGCGTGCGCGGCGCGAACACGATGTCGTCCTTCGCGAACGCCACGTCGTGGACCCCGCCGAGGCGCAGGGCGGCGCCGTCGGGGAACTCCTGCCACGCGGCCCGCACGGCGGCCGGGTCGCACGTCTCGGGGCGGAGGCCGCGGAGCCCGGCGACCACCGCGTCGGGGGTGCCGTGGCCGATGCCGGTCGCGCCCAGGGAGCCGTACAGCGTGCAGCCGACGCGGGCGACGCGGCCCAGCTCGCCCGACGCCGTGAGCCGCTGCGCGAAGTCGAGGGCCGCGCGCATGGGGCCGACGGTGTGCGAGCTCGACGGCCCCACTCCGATGGAGAACAGGTCGAAGGCCGAGACGTACGCAGTCACCCCTCCAGGCTACGCCGGGTTCCGGCATCTCGGTTCATCGTGGTTAACCCGAGCGCGTCGGGGCCCCGGCCGCCCGCCCGTCAAGCCCCTTCAGCTCGGCCGCTCGGCGGGGCACGCTGGAGGCACGACAGCGCAGGAAGGGACGATCATGACCACCAGCACTCCCGAACCCGAAGCCCCCGAGCCGGAGTCCACGGACGAGCTCTCGGCCGAGGCGCAGACGCCCACCCCGACCCCGGCGTCGGAGGGCCAGACCACGCACGCCCCCACCGCCGACGCGGACGAGGGCGAGGCGAGCACTCCGCCGGAGGCCGAGTCGCCGGAGGACGCCGACCCGTCCGAGGTGCCGAGCACGGAGGAGCTCGAAGAGCCGAGCACCGAGAAGGCCCCGGGCCAGGAGCCGAAGGCACCGGAGCGGAAGGGCGACCCCGAACCCGACCACGAGGCGGTCGGCATCGGCGTGATCGGACAGCCCCAGGTCGGCGAGAACGACCCCTCGGGGCAGTGACGCCCCCGTCGCTCCTCCCTGGATCGCTCTGACGAACAACGGGAGGAGCCCCGGGACGGCGGGTTACTCCACGAGCTTCCCGGCGGTGTCGACGTCGCGCATCAGCTCGGCGATCTCGGCGGGGATGGCCGGGATCTCCTCGCGGGTGACGCCGGTCGCGGGCGACCACACCAGGTTGACCTGCAGCGTCGGATCGGTGTCGGGGTAGTCGCTGCGGTTGTGGCAGCCACGCGTCTCGCGCCGTTCCCGCGCCGCCTCCAGCGTGGCACGGGCGGCGAGGGCGGAGGCCTTCAGATCGAACGCGTGGGCGAGGTCTTGGAACCCGGCGATGTCCGGGTGGATGCCGATGTCCTCCATGCGCCCCTCGATCAGGTCGAGGTCGGCGAGCCCGGCCCGCAGCCCCTCCTCCGAGCGCACCACGCCGGCATATTCGGTCATGAGGTTGCGGATCGCGCGCTGCAGGGCGCGCACGTTCTCGCGCCCCTCGGCCGCGAGCAGGTCGTCGATCTCGGCGCGGGCCGCCGCGACCGCCTCCGCCGACCGCCGCTGGGCGTCGAGCCCCGCGGCGTGCGCCATCGCCGCCTGACCGACGATCCGCCCGTACACGAGCAGCTCGATCAGCGAGTTGCCGCCCAGCCGGTTCGCACCGTGCAGCCCGCTCGACGCCTCGCCGATCGCGTAGAGGCCCTCGACATCGGTGCCGTGATCCTCGGACCGCACCCAGACGCCGCCCATCGAATAGTGCGCGGTGGGGGCGATCTCGATCGGGTCGGTCGTGATGTCGAGCATCTGCAGCTCCATCATCGTCTGGTAGACGCGCGGCAGCCGGGTCATGATCGTCTCGCGCGGCAGGTGCGACACGTCGAGCCACACGCCGCCGTTCTCGGTGCCGCGCCCCTCCTGGATCTCGGTGTACGCGGCGAGCGCGACGCGGTCGCGCGTGGAGAGCTCCTTCCGCTCGGGGTCGTAGCGCTCCATGAATCGCTCGCCGAGCGCGTTGCGCAGGATGCCGCCCTCGCCGCGCGCCGCCTCGGAGATGAGCGTCCCTGCCGCGTTCTCCGGCTCGATGATGCCGGAGGGGTGGAACTGCACGAGCTCGGGATCGCGCAGTCGCGCGCCCGCGTCGACGGCGAGCCGGAAGGAGTCGCCCGTGTTCTCGTCGCGTCGGGAGGAGGTGCGCCGCCAGATGCGGTTGTGACCTCCGGCCGCGAGGATCACGGCGTCGGCGTGGATGAGATAGCGGGTGCCGTCGGCCTGGTCGAAGCCGTACGCGCCGAACACGACGTTGTCGCGCACGAGCAGGCGGGTGATGTAGACGTTGTCCAGGATCGGGACGTCGAGCTGCTCGGCCCTGCGGACCAGGGTGCGCTGGATCTCGAGCCCCGTGTAGTCGCCCGAGAACGCGGTGCGACGGTAGGTGTGCGCGCCGAAGAACCGCTGGGAGATGCGACCGTCGTCCTCGCGGGCGAAGTCCATGCCCCAGCGCTCGAGGTCGCGGATGCCGCGCTCGGCGCCGCGCGTCACCACCTCGACGGTGTGCGGGTTGGCCAGGAGGTAGCTCTCCCTGATGGTGTCGGCGGCGTGCTGCTGCCAGCTGTCGTCGGCGTCCATCGTGCCGAGGGCCGCGTTGATGCCGCCCGCCGCGAGGGAGGTGTGGGCGTCCTGACGGGGGCGTTTGCCCACGGCGAGCACGTCGACGCCGTGTTCGGCGACCTCGATCGCCGCCCGCAGGCCGGAGCCGCCGGTGCCGATCACGAGGACCGTGGTGGAGATCTGTCGTTCGGGTGCAGTCATGGTCTCGACGCTAGTTAGGACAACCTAATAACTCCAATGCATAGTTCGAGTGGAAACCATACGGGTAGGCTATGGCCATGAACCTCGAGCAACTCCGCGGGTTCGTCGAAGTCGCCCGCCTCGGACACTTCACCCGCGCCTCCGAGCACCTGCACCTGGCCCAGCCCTCGCTGAGCCGACAGATCTCCACGCTCGAACGCGAGCTCGGCGCCGAGCTGTTCCACCGCGCCCGTGGCCACATCGCGCTGACGGCGGCCGGGGAGACACTGCTCCCCCGCGCCCAGCGCATGCTCGCCGAAGCCGACGCCATCCGCGACGAGATGGGCGAACTCGCGGGGCTCCGGCGCGGCCGTGTGCGGCTCGGGGCACCGCCCACGCTGTGCATCAGCCTCGTCGCCGAAGCCCTCAGCTCGTTCCACGACTCCTACCCCGAGGTCGACCTGCACCTGATCGAGGGCGGCTCCCGCCTCCTGGTCGAGCAGCTCGCGGTCGGCGCCGTCGACATGGCCCTCATCACCCAGTCCGACGGTCCGCCGCCGGCCGGGGTCAGCCTCACCCGCACACCGTTGCTCGCGGAGGAACTGGTCGTGGTCTCCTCGGCCGCCCGCCCGCCGGTCGCCCGCACCCCCGCGATCCCGCTCAGCCACCTGGCGACCCTCCCGCTCATCGCCTTCGACGAGAGCTACGAGCTGCGGGCCACGACCGATGCCGCCTTCCGCGCCGCCGACCTCACCCCGAACCTGGTGCTGGAGGGCGGCGAGATGGACTCCGTGCTGCGCTTCGTCGAACGAGGGCTCGGCGTCGCCGTGGTGCCCGCGATGGTCCTGTTCGACCGGCCGACGCTGCGGTCCGTGCGGCTCGCCCACCCCGCCATGACCCGCACCGTCAGCCTGGCCCACCGGTCCGACGTCAGCCCCGCCGTCGCGGTCGCCGCCATGCGGCAGGTCATCCTGACCACGGCGTCCGACGTCGCCCGCCGCGACCCCGCGATCACGAGCCTGCTCGACACGGACTGAGACATCCGCCCGGGATGCAGAAACGGCCCCCGCCGAAGCGGAGGCCGTTACGTCACTGTCTCAACACAGTGTGCGCCCGAAGGGACTCGAACCCCTAACCTTCTGATCCGTAGTCAGATGCTCTATCCATTGAGCTACGGGCGCCCAGCCCGCTCAGCGGGCCGTAGAACAGCCTACAACAGTCGCGAGACGAAAGCGAAACGAGGGGTCAGTCGCCCTTCGCTGCCGCCTTCTCCTGCTTCTTGCGGCGCTTCTCCTTCGCCCGCTGCGCCGACGACAGGGCCTGCAGGTCCACCAGGCGCAGCGCCTGCATCCGGGCCTCGCGCATCCGCGCGTAGTCGGGGTCCTGCTCCGGTCGCATGCCCTCCACGCGCAGCCGCCGGTCGAGGTTGTGGCGGACGTCGGCCCATGCCGCGGCCCTCGCCTCCTCGACGATCGCCTCGAGCTGCTGCCGGTCGTCCATCATCTCCCGCAGCCGCTGGGCCACCCCGGTCGACTGCTTCGCGCGGCGACGGAGGTTGCGCACATCGCGGTCGCGGTAGTCGTGCGTGCCGACCGGATCGGAGTGCCGCCCCCTGGCCCGCTTGCGCAGCGCCGTGACGGTGGCCGCCGCCTCCTCCGACTCCTCGGCCATCGCGCGCAGGGCCTCGCGCGCGTCGTCGACGTAGCGGTCGAGATCGAACACGCCGCCCTCTGCGATGGTGCCGATGAGGATGTGGTTCTTCACGGCGAGGCGCGCGGCGGCCGTCGCGATCGCGACGCCTTCGGCGATGGCATCCGCAGTCCGTCCCACCGGCACCTCCTCTCCACGAGCGTACCGGTATCGATGCGGCCCGGTCTCGGCCAGAATGGTTCAGCATCCAGCATCTCGCAGGCGTCCGACATCGGTCGGCGACCGCCCGGATCGCACGCGCAGGGAGGCGGCGATGAAGCATCTCGACCTGGTCGGCAGCACCACCGTCATCACAGGCGCCGCGAACGGCATGGGGGCCGAGATCGCGAGGCTGCTCGCTCCCCGCGGCGTGCACCTGGCCCTCCTCGACCACGACCGTGCCGCGCTCGACGCCCTCGCGACCGAGCTGGCCGGCACCACCGTGACGACGCACGTGGTCGACCTCCGCGACGACGACGCGGTCTTCGCGACCGCCGCGCAGATCACCGCCGTGCATCCGCGGATCACCGCCCTGATCACGTGCGCCGGCTCGTCCATGCTCGGCGACCTCGACCAGCTGACCATGGAGGAGATGCGCTGGCTGACCGACGTGAACCTCTGGGGCACCGTGTCGATCACCAAGGCCCTGCTGCCGTCGCTCCGTGCCGCGCCGGCCGCCCACATCACGCACCTGGCGAGCGTGTACGCCCTGGCCGCTCCCGCCGGCCGCATCCCGTACGCGCTGAGCAAGTTCGCCGTCCGCGGCTTCTCCGAGGCGCTGCGCCACGAGCTCGAGGGCACGACCGTCTCGGTCGGCGCGGTCTACCCGGCGGGCGTGCGCACCGGCATCATCCTGCACGGGCGGTACGCCGCCGCGATCGACCCCGCGGTCGCCGCCCGCGCCGCCGCCGCGCAGGCCGCGATGTACCACACCGATCCCGCCGACGCGGCTGCGCGCATCGTCCGCGCCACCGAGCGCCGAGCCGCCCGCACGATGGTCGGACGGGAGGCACGACTGATCGACGCGCTCGTGCGGCTCGCCCCGACCGCCTACTGGCGGGCCCTGCGCCGGCCGCTGCGTGCCGCGATCGACACCAGGACCCCGGTCGACTGAGCGGAGCCTCAGCGCACCGCGCCCACCCAGATGCCCGACGCCCAGGCCTGCTGTTCCCCGTTGCAGCCGACCGATCCGGGGAAGCCGCGCACCACGGCCATGCAGTTGGCGAGGAACTCCGGGTCGTTGCCGAACAGCGCCCCGTAGGAGCCCGACGAGGTGAGGGCGCCCCACACGCGGAACTGATAGATGTGCGCCAGCTCGTGCGCCATCGCCCAGTTCAGGCGGCCGGTGCTCCAGCCCGCGATGTCGGCCCGGTACTTGATGTACCCGTTGCTGTTCGCGCACGCGGGGGCGTTGCCGCCGGCGCACGACGACGACTCGTACAGCCCCACGCCGCCACCGCCCACGCGGTCGAGGGCGGCGCGCACGCGCGCGTAGCCGTCCGGCCCGCTCGTGCTCCAGGCGGGGCCGCCCGGGCCCGGGTTCTGCGCGGCCTGCCACGACGCGACCTCGGTGCCGATCTTGGCCGTGATCGCATGGATCGTGGCCGTGGCCGCGACCACCGTGGCGGGGTCGTCGTCTTCGGCGAGCACGGTCTGCTGCACCGACAGCGCCGAAGCGCGATGCGTGGCCGTGTCGACCTTGCCGTCGGCGCCCTGCAGGGCGGTGTTCAGCGCCGCGAGCTCGGTGAGGAACGCCGGGCGCACCTCCAGCACCGCTGCCCGATCGGACGTCGTCTGCTCGGCGCCTTCGATCGAGGCGGCCAGATAGTCGGTGCGCTGGGTGGCATCGCGGTACTGCCCGGTGAGGGCGCGCAGTTCGGCGATCGCGTCGAGCCGCTCGTGCTCCAGTGCGTCGGCGCGGGCGAGCACGCCGACGGCGAGCAGCACGGCGGCAGACAGGGTGACCGCGAGCACGCGCCGGATCACTTCAGGAACCCCGTGGTGTCGGCGATCTTCGCATCCTGCTCCGCGATCTGGGCGCGCAGGGCCGTGAGCTGCGCGGCCAGCTCCAGGTTGTCTCCGCGCGACGCCTTCAGCGCCTCCTCGACGCGCGCGATCTCCGCCTTCACCGCGGCGACGGAGGCGGCGCGCTCCTGATCGGCGACGACCACGAGCGCGGCACCGCCCAGCAGCAGCAGGCCCCCGATGACGACAGCAAGACGGCGCATCCCGCTCCCCAGACAGCGACAGTGACCGGACCGGTTCCGACCGCACCAATATACAGCCGCGGTCCCGCGCTTCGTGGGCCGGTCGCGCGACGGATCAGAGTGCGACGTCGGCGCGGAACAGCCGCCGCTCGGCGGCCGCCTGCCCGCTGGCCAGGTGCGCGGGCAGAAGCGTGCGCAGCCGTTCGACGTCGCGCGCGGCGACAGCTTCCAGGATCACCCGGTGCTCCTCGGCCATCGCGACCAGGTCGTCGTGCTGCCCGAACAGCCAGCGCAGCCGGGTGAGGAACACCGCGATGAGCTCGCCGAGCATCTCGTTCCCGGCCAGGTCCACGGCGACCTCGTGGAACTCGGCGGCCGTGCGGCGCGCGGTCTCCGCGTCACCGTCTCGGGCCGCCGCCGCCTCCCGCTCATACGTGTGACGCAGCCGGGCGAGGCCGACCTCGTCGTGACGCTCCGCCGCGAACACGAAGATGAGGGTCTCGATGGCCTCTCGCACCTCGGCGAACGCGCGGATGTCGTCGTGCGTGAACTCCCGCACCACCGCCCACGAACGCGGTCGAGCGGTCACGACGCCCTCCGCGACCAGGGTACGGATGGCCTCGCGGACGGGAAGCCGCGAGACGTGCAGCTCGGCCGCGATGTCGCGTTCCACGAGCCGGGCGCCGGGGGGTCGCCGGCCCAGCACGATGTCGTCGCGCAGGATCCTCGTGACCCTGACCGACTCGAGCTCGCCGCCCGCCCCCATAG
>NZ_JBSHIM010000004.1:0-77567 GCF_053618975.1 Microbacterium sp. NPDC055599
AAGACCGGGCCGGTCGAACGCGGGGCCACGCCCATCCAGCCCACGGACGCGGGGCGCGAGGACGCGGTGTTCGCCGCCCTCGGTGACGAGGCCCCCATGATCGAGAACCATCAGGACATGATCACGGCTCTCCCGCCCGCGGCCGTGCTGATGGCCTCCAGCGCGGCGGTGGAGAACCAGGCCTTCCGGCTGGGCGCGCACGTGCGCGGCGTGCAGTTCCACCCCGAGGCGTCCGCCGCCGACCTGGAGCGCTGGGACGACGCGGCGCTGCGTGGCGAGGGACGGTCGCTGCCGGCCCTGATCGCGGAGGCCGAACGCGTGCACGACCACAACACCGCCGCGAGCCGCGCGCTCATCGAGGCATTCGCCGACGAGGTGCTCGCCGGGGTCTCGGCATGACGTCCCCCGGGCCCCGCGGGCCGGCGGAGGCGACGGACGAGGGCGTCCTCCGGCTCGGGCTGGACGACGACGCGCGGCGCGGGGCCCCCGCGGCCGTCGCGGCGGTGTGCGACCGGGGCACGGTGCGGGCGGTCGCGGTGCACGGACACCCGCACGGCGACGGGCGCCCGACCACACGCGACACCGTGTTCCGCATCGCCTCGATGTCGAAGAGCTTCCTCGCCGCGACGGTCCTGGTGCTGCGCGACCGCGGACTGCTCGACCTGCACGCGCCGATCACCACGTCGGTACCGGGCGTGCGACTGCTCCACGGCGGCCGGGAGTGCACGGTGACGGGGGAGCAGCTGCTGTCGAACCGCTCGGGGCTGGGAGAGGACAACGCCTGGGTCGACCGTCACCTCGGCGCCGGCCGGGAGGAGCTCGCGGCGCTGTTCGCGTCGGGGCTGCCGCTCGCCGCGGTCCCCGGCACCGTGTATCAGTACTCCAACCTCGGGCAGTCGCTGCTCGGGCGGGCGGTCGAGGCCGTGACCGGGAGAGCGGTGGAGGACGTGGTGCGCGAGGTGCTCCTGGAGCCGCTCGGGCTGCACCGCACCGCGCACACCCCCGACGCGTTCCCCGACGACGAGCGGGCGCACGGTTTCCGCACGTTCGACGGCGGGGAGACCTTCCGCCCCGAGCCGTTCGTGGGGGCGGGGGCGCTCGGGTGCATCGGCAGCATGGTCAGCACGGTGGACGACATCGCGACGTGGATGTGGTTCCTCGGCTCGGCGTTCACGGATGAGCCCGTGGCGTCGGAGGTGCTCTCACCCGCGTCACGCAGGGAGCTGCAGCAGCCGCGCACGCCCATCCCCGGGCCGCCAGGGGCGTTCCCCGGACACGAGCTCGCCGCCGCCGGCTACGGCTACGGGCTGGTCGTCGAGGAGGATCGACGGTTCGGGCGGATCGTGCAGCACTCGGGCGGGCTGCCCGGGTTCTCGTCGCACATGCGGTGGCACGCCGCGACCGGGCTCGGCGTGGTCGCCTTCGGCAACTCGGATAACTTCGCGGCGCGGCGCGTGGCCGGCGTCGCACTGGACGAGCTCCTCGCGGGCACGGGGGCGCCGTCGGCCGTGGTGCGACCGTGGCGGGAGACCGTGGCGGCGGCGCAGGCCATCGATGCGGCGATCCGTGAGGGCCGGTCCGCCTCCGCGTATCCCGTCCTCGCGGATCACGTGCTGGCCGACGTGCCCGCGGATGTGCGGGATGCGCGGCTGGGCGCCCAGCTCGAGGAGGTCGGCGGACTCGTGCCGGAGCAGGCGCCGTTCGCGGAGCGTGTGGTCGCCGCCGGGAGCGAGGCCGAGCTGCGCTTGCGGATCGCGGGAGTGCGGGCCGATCTGCGCGTCGAGGTGCGGATGATCGGGCTGCCCGAGCCGCGGATACAGTCACTGTCGGTCGTGGTCGTGCCGACGGGGGAGTCGCGGTCGGAGGGGGAGCAGCCGGGCCCGGCCGACCGCCACCGCCTCGTGCTCCCCGCACTCTGACCTCCGGCGCACGAGGGCCGCGGTTACAGATCGACCCCGTCCAAAAATCGGTTCTAGGATGGATCCATCCCACCCGATCGTTCTGAGGACCGTCATGCCCGCCACCCCCGTGCGTCGTCTCCTGCCCGCCGCCGCGCTCGCCGCCGTCACCGCCCTGGTGCTCGCCGCGTGCGCCGGTCCCTCCACCGATGCCGACGGCGAGGTGGGCGATGAGCTCGTCTGGTCGATCGAGGGCGCGAACCTCTCCGCGGGGCACATGGATCCGCAGGTCAGCCAGCTCGACGTCTCCGGCATGGTGCAGCGCGCCGTGCTCGACTCGCTCGTGTTCCAGGAGGAGGACGGCAGCTTCAGCCCGTGGCTGGCGACGGAGTGGGAGGTGTCGGACGACAGCACCGAGTACACCTTCACGCTTCGCGACGACGTGACCTTCACCGACGGCGAGCCGTTCGACGCCGAGGCCGTGAAGGCGAACTTCGACCGCATCGTCGACCCGAAGACCAAGTCCGCGCAGGCGGCCAGCATGATGGGCGCCGACTTCTACGAGGGCACGGAGGTCGTCGACGAGCACACCGTGAAGGTCACGTTCACGCAGCCGTACGCCCCGTTCCTGCAGGCCGCCAGCACGCCGCAGCTGGGCTTCTACTCGCCCGCGGTGCTGAAGGAGTCCGCGGCGAAGCTGAAGGCCGGGGGCCCGGGCGTCACCGTGGGCACCGGTCCCTTCGAGCTCACCGAGTACACGCCCGATCAGGAGCTCGTGTACACGCGCAACGACGACTACGCCTGGGGGCCGCACGGGGAGAAGGCGCCGTCGTTCCAGACGCTGCGCGTGGAGATCCAGCCCGAGGCCGCCGTGCGCAGCGGCGTCGTGCGCAGCAGCGAGGCCGACCTCGCCAGCGACATCCCGCCGAACCTGGTCGAGGAGCTCGGCGACGGCGTCACGGTCGACTCGGTCGAGTATGCCGGCCTGCCCTACTCGCTGTACCTGAACGAGAAGTACGGCGTGTTCGCCGACGAGAAGGTGCGCCAGGCGTTCGCGCGGGGCATCGACATCGACGCCGCCGTGGAGGAGATCTACTTCGGCCAGTTCCCGCGGGCGTGGAGCATCCTCGGCTCGACGACGCCCGGGTACGACGCGGCGCTGGAGGGCACCTGGCCGTACGACCAGGACGCCGCGAACGCGCTCCTCGACGAGGCCGGGTGGACCGAGCGCGACGCCGACGGCATCCGCATGAAGGACGGCGCGCGCCTCTCGGTGCGCTGGATCGCGTGGACCCCGGTGCCCGACGACCAGGCCGCGCTCGCGAACGCCATCCAGTCCGACCTCAAGGCGATCGGCTTCGAGGTGCAGCGCGAGGTGCTGGAGCCGGGCGCCTACAACGCGCAGTACGAGCCGAAGACGTTCGACCTCACGGACTGGGGCTTCTCGGGTGTGGACGCCGACTTCCTGCGCAACCACCTGCACAGCGAGGGCTTCCAGAACGCCTCGCAGGTCACCGACCCCCAGATCGACGCGCTGCTGGAGCAGGCGGTCTCCTCGAGCGACCAGGACACCCGCAACGCCCTGTACGCGCAGCTGCAGGAGTGGAACGCCACGTACACCGCGATCGTGCCGCTCTACAGCCCGTCCGCGATCACGGCGGTCGGCGAGCGCGTGAACGGCCTGCAGTACGACCTGTACGGCCGGCCGCTGTTCTACGATGTGACCCTCGGCTGAGTCCGCTCAGCCGCCGGGACGAGGGAAGCAGGACGCAACGGTGAAGGCTGCCCTGCCGCGGATCGCCGGCCTCCTCGCGACCGTGGTGGTGGTGCTGTGGGGCGCCGCCACCCTCGCGTTCCTCGCCTTCCGGCTCATCCCCGGCGACCCGGTCTCGGTGATGCTCGGCCCGCAGGCGCAGGTGAGTGATGAGGTGAAGGACGGTATCCGCGCCGAGCTCGGGCTCGACCGGCCCGTCCTGGAGCAGTACGCGTCGTTCATCGGGCAGCTCGCCCGGGGCGACCTGGGCGAGTCGTATCAGCTGCGGCTGCCGGTGACCGAGGTGATCGGCCGTCAGCTCGGGGCGACCCTGCAGCTGTCCGCGCTGGCCCTGGCGATCGCCGTGGTGCTCGCGCTCGCCGTGACCGTGCTGGTGCGCGGACGGACGGCGCGCGCGGTGGCCGCGGCGGTCGAGCTGGTCGTGCTGTCCTCGCCGGTGTTCTGGATCGGGCTCGTGCTGCTGAGCGTCTTCGCGTTCGGTCTGGGGTGGTTCCCGGTGTCGGGCGCCCGCAACCCTGCGACCCTCGTGCTCCCCGCGGTCACGCTCGCGCTGCCGGTGGCGGCCCTGTTGAGCCAGGTGCTGCGCGACGCGCTCGTGCAGGCCGAGCGGATGCCGTTCGCCGAGACGGTCCGCGCGCGGGGGGCGAGCCCGTCGTGGTTCACGCTGCGGCACGGACTCCGTCACGGCGCGGCCTCGGGCGTCACGCTGGCCGCCTACCTCACGGGCTCGGTGCTGGGCGGCGCGGTGCTGGTGGAGACGGTGTTCGCGCGGCCGGGGCTGGGGCGCGTGACCCTCGCGGCGATCAGCGACCGCGACCTCCCCGTCATCACCGGCATCATCCTGCTGAGCGCCGTCGTGTTCGTGGCGGTGAACCTCGTGGTCGAGCTCGTGCATCCGCTGATCGACCCCCGGGTGCGGGCCGCAGCGGCCGGAGGCGCCCGATGAGCCGCGGTCAGCGGGCGGCCCTGTGGTCGGCGGTCGCGGTGCTCGCGGTGATCGCGGTCGCGGCGGTGTGGCCCGACCTCCTCGCTCCGCAGGACCCGCTGCAGACCGACGTGCGTTCGGCCCTGCTGCCGCCCAGCCCCGAGCACCTGTTCGGCACCGACCAGAGCGGACGCGACGTGTACGCGCGCGTGGTGCACGGGGCCGGGCGGTCGCTGGGCATCGGGCTCCTCGCGACCGGGATCGCGGTCGTCGTCGGGCTGCTGGTCGGCGCGGTGGCGGGGATGGCGCCGCGGGGCGTGGACCTCACCGTGATGCGGGTCAACGACGTGCTGATGGCGTTCCCCGAGTTCCTGGTGGCGCTCGTGGTGGTCGCGGTGCTGGGCCCGGGACCGGTGAACATCGCGATCGCGGTGACCCTGGCCGCGGTGCCGGTGTACGTGCGCCTGGCCCGGGTGCAGACCAGGACGCTGCGCGTGGCCGAGCACGTGGAGGCCGCGCGCATCCTCGGGGTGCCGCCGCTGCGGGCCTTCACCCGTCACGTCGCCCCCGGGGTGCTGGGCTCGCTCAGCGTGCTCGCGACGATCGGCATCGGATCCAGCATCCTCGCCGCCGCCGGGCTCAGCTTCCTCGGCCTCGGGCCGTCCGAGCCGACCGCGGAGTGGGGGCTGATGCTCGCCGGAGGCCGGAACGTGCTCGGACAGGCGTGGTGGATCTCGGTCTTCCCCGGCATCGCGATCACGCTCTCGGTCGTGTGCGCGACGGTCGTCGGACGGATCCTGCGGGCCAGGGCGGACGGGAGGACGGCATGAGGGCGCTCGAGCTGCGGGGTCTGCGGATCGCGTTCGACGGCACGGCGGTCGTGGACGGCGTCTCCCTGTCGGTCGAGCGCGGCGAGTGCGTCGCGATCGTGGGGGAGTCCGGTGCGGGCAAGACCCTCACCGCCCGCGCTCTGCTCGGGCTCACGCCGCGTGCGGCGACCGTGACCGCGGAGGGGCTCGTGATCGACGGGACGGATGCCGCCGCCCTCGGCGAGCGCGCCTGGCGGCGCCTCCGCGGCGCGCGGATCGGCCTGGTGTCGCAGGACGCGCTGGTCTCGCTCGACCCCCTGCGCCGCATCGGGGCGGAGGTCGCCGAGCCCCTGCGCCTGCACCGCCTCGCGCGCGGCCGGGGCGCCGTGTCGCAGCGGGTGCAGGAGCTGCTGCGGCGCGTGTGGCTGCCCGAGCCGGAGCGCCGCGCCCGCCAGTACCCGCACGAGCTCTCCGGGGGACTCCGCCAGCGCGCCCTGATCGCCTCGGCGCTCGCGGCGTCCCCGGCGGTGCTGGTCGCGGACGAGCCGACGACGGCGCTGGACGCGACGGTGCAGGCGCGCATCCTCGACCTGCTGCGGGAGATCGCCGACAGCGGGACAGCGGTGCTGTTCATCAGCCACGACGTCGCGGCCGTGCGCCGGCTGGCCGACCGGGTGCTGGTGATGAAGGACGGCGTCGTGGTGGAGTCGGGTCTGGTCGCGGAGGTGCTGGAGCGTCCGCAGCACGAGTACACCCGGGAGCTCATCGCCGCGACCCTGCACGAGCCGCGCGACGCACCCGCCGGCGAGGCGGCCCCGATCCTCGTGGCCGAGGGCGTGGCGAAGTCGTTCGGCGCCACGGCCGCCGTGGTCGGCGCGTCGTTCACGGTGCCGGAGGGGCGCACGCTCGGGATCGTGGGAGAGTCCGGGTCGGGCAAGACCACGCTCGCGCGGCTCCTGGTCGGCGTCGAGAAGGCGGACACCGGGTCGCTCGCCTGGCAGGGATCGCCGCGGGTGCAGCTCGTGCACCAGAACCCGCTCGGCGCGTTCGACCCGCGGTGGACGATCGGGCGGTCGCTGCGCGAGGCCCTGGAGGCCGGCGGGGTGCCCCGGTCCGAGCGCCGTGCACGGGTCGCGGGGCTGCTCGCCGAGGTGGGCCTCGGCCCGGAGCTGGCTGCCCGGCGCCCGCTCGCCCTCTCCGGCGGACAGCGGCAGCGCGCGGCCATCGCCCGGGCGCTCGCCGCCGACCCCGAGGTGCTGGTGCTCGACGAGCCGGTGTCCGCGCTCGACCCCTCGGTGCGCGAGCGCGTGCTGCGGCTGCTGGCGCGGCTGCAGCGGGAGCGACGGCTGACGATGGTCCTGGTCTCTCACGACCTCGACGTGGTGGGCGCGGTCGCCGACGAGGTGCTGGTCATGCAGGACGGGCGCATCGTCGAGCAGGGTGCGACGGCCGAGGTGTTCGCCGCGCCGCGACACCCGTTCACGCGCGAGCTCCTGGCCGCGGCCGGTACCGCGCGCCCCTGACCCGATGCCGTGGTCCCGGGGTGCCGCATCCGCGTACACTGGGAGCACGAGCATCGATCCGGCCATCACCGGGGAGCTCTCGGAAGAACGGTCCCGGCCCCGCGTCGTGGCTCAGTAGAACCGAGCGGGGCAGGCCCGTCACAGCCGCAGTGAGAGTGGTCGCGTCGCACGGCGCGGCACGCGAGGTGGTACCGCGGTCCGCGAGGGTCGTCCTCGCAGCAGCATCCGCCACGACGACCACTGCGAGACACGATGACCTACCCGCGCTCCTCCTTCGGACCCGCCGCCGACCAGGCCGCCACTGTGGCGCCGAGCCCCCGCTTCCCGCAGATCGAGGAGGAGGTGCTCGACTTCTGGAAGACCGACGACACCTTCCGCACCTCCATCGCGCAGCGCGAGGGCGCCCCCGAGTGGGTGTTCTACGACGGCCCTCCCTTCGCCAACGGGCTGCCCCACTACGGCCACCTCCTGACCGGCTATGCGAAGGACGTGTTCCCGCGCTTCCAGACCATGATCGGCAAGAAGGTCGACCGCGTCTTCGGATGGGACACGCACGGTCTTCCCGCCGAGCTCGAGGCGATGAAGCAGCTCGGCATCACGGAGAAGCGCGAGATCGAGGAGATGGGCATCGACGTCTTCAACGAGAAGGCGCGCTCGTCCGTCCTGAAGTACACGCACGAGTGGCAGGACTACGTCACCCGCCAGGCGCGCTGGGTCGACTTCGAGCGCGGCTACAAGACGCTCGACCTCGGCTACATGGAGAGCGTGCTGTGGGCCTTCAAGACCCTGTACGACAAGGGACTCGCCTACGAGGGCTATCGCGTGCTGCCGTACTGCTGGCGCGACGAGACCCCGCTCTCCGCGCACGAGCTGCGCATGGACGACGACGTGTACCAGATGCGCCAGGACCCGTCGGTGACCGTGACCTTCCCGCTCACCGGCGCCAAGGCCGAGGCGCTCGGGCTCACCGGCGTGCGCGCGCTCGCCTGGACGACCACCCCGTGGACGCTGCCGACCAACCTCGCGCTCGCCGTGGGGCCCGACATCGAGTACGTCGTGCTCCCCGCGGGGCCTGCGGGCGCGGCGGACGTGCATCAGGGGCGTGGCGCGCCCTCGGCCGACCTGGTCGCCGTCGAGTCGTCGGCGCACCGCTACCTGCTCGCGAAGGACCTGCTGGGCGGCTATGCCAAGGACCTCGGGTACGAGAGTGCGGAGGAGGCGGCGGCCGCGGTCGAGGCGACGCTGCGCGGCGCGGAGCTGGCCGACATCACGTACGACCGGCTGTTCGACTACTACGCCGACGAGGAGACCTACGGCACCCAGCACGCCTGGCGCATCCTCGTCGACGACTACGTCACCACGACCGACGGCACCGGCATCGTCCACCAGGCGCCCGCCTACGGTGAGGACGACCAGCGCGTGGCGGGGGCCGCGGGCATCCCGACGATCCTGTCGCTCGACGACGGCGGCCGCTTCCTGCCGAACGTGACCGATGTCGCGGGCGAGCTGTGGATGGACGCCAACAGCCCTCTCGTGCGGATCATCCGCGACAACGGGCGTCTGGTGCGCCTGCAGAGCTACGAGCACTCGTACCCGCACTGCTGGCGGTGCCGGAACCCCCTGATCTACAAAGCCGTGTCGAGCTGGTTCGTCCGCGTCACCGACATCAAGGACGACATGCTCGCGAACAACGAGCAGATCACCTGGGTGCCGGAGAACGTCAAGCACGGACAGTTCGGCAAGTGGCTCGAGGGCGCGCGCGACTGGTCCATCAGCCGCAACCGCTACTGGGGCTCGCCGATCCCGATCTGGAAGAGCGACGACCCCGAGTACCCGCGCGTCGACGCGTACGGGTCGCTGGAGGAGCTGGAGCGCGACTTCGGCACGCTGCCGCGCAACCCGGAGGGCGAGGTCGACCTGCACCGGCCGTACATCGACCACCTGACGCGCCCGAACCCCGACGACCCGACGGGCCAGAGCACGATGCGCCGCATCGAGGACGTGTTCGACGTGTGGTTCGACTCCGGCTCGATGCCGTACGCGCAGGTGCACTACCCGTTCGAGAACCAGGAGTGGTTCGACTCGCACTCCCCGGCGGACTTCATCGTGGAGTACATCGGCCAGACCCGTGGCTGGTTCTACGTCATGCACGTGCTGTCGACCGCGCTGTTCGACCGCCCGGCGTTCACGGGCGTCAGCTGCCACGGCATCGTGCTCGGCAGCGACGGCTACAAGATGTCGAAGTCGCTGCGCAACTACCCCGACGTGTCCGAGGTGCTCGACCGCGACGGCTCCGACGCCATGCGCTGGTTCCTCATGTCGAGCGCCGTGCTGCGCGGCGGCAACCTGATCGTCACCGAGGAGGGCATCCGCTCCGGCGTGCGGGAGTTCCTGCTGCCGCTGTGGAACTCGTGGTACTTCTTCGCCACCTACGCCAACGCCTCGGGCGACGGCGGGTACGAGGCGTCGTGGTCCACCTCCTCCACCGACGTGCTCGACCGCTACATCCTGGCGCGCCTGGGCGATCTGGTGCGCGAGGTGCGGGCCGACCTGGAGGGCCTCGACTCGACCACCGCGTCGGCCCGCCTGCGCGACTTCGCCGAGGTCCTGACCAACTGGTACATCCGCCGGTCGCGCGACCGGTTCTGGGTGGGCGTCACCGACGACCCGCAGAGCCGCGAGGCGTTCGACACGCTCTACACCGTGCTGGAGACGCTGTGCCGCGTGGCCGCCCCGCTCGTGCCGCTGGTCAGCGAGCGCGTGTGGCAGGGCCTCACCGGCGGCCGCAGCGTGCACCTGCAGGACTGGCCGGACGCCGGGCAGTTCCCGGCGGCCGACGAGATCCGCGACGCGATGGACGCCGTGCGCGAGCTGTCGAGCGTGGGCAACGCGCTGCGCAAGAAGGAGAAGCTGCGCGTGCGGCTGCCGCTCGCGCGCCTCACCGTCGTGTCGCCGCTGGCGGGCGACCTCGGGCAGTTCGAGGACATCCTCCGCGAGGAGCTGAACGTGAAGTCCGTCGAGCTCGTGTCCCTCACGGAGGACGCCGCGGCGGAGTACGGCATCAGCCACCGGCTGAGCGTGAACGCGCGGGCGGCCGGTCCGCGACTGGGCAAGCACGTGCAGAAGGCGATCCAGGCCGCGCGCTCGGGCGACTGGTCGGAGAGCGACGGCGTCGTCACCGCCGGCGGCATCGCGCTGGAGCCGGCGGAGTACGAGCTCGTGCTGGAGACGACGGGCCGGCCCGAGGGCGAGGCCCTGGCGATCGTGCCGTCGGGCGGCTTCGTGCTGCTCGACACCCGCACCACACCGGAGCTGGAGGCCGAGGGGCTCGCGCGCGACGCGATCCGCGTGGTGCAGGAGGCGCGCAAGAACGCGGGGCTCGACGTGAGCGACCGCATCGTGCTGGCGCTGAATGCGGCGCCCGCGGAGGCTCCGGCGCTGGAGGCGCACGCCGAGCTGATCGCCGCGGAGACCCTCGCCGTCGCGTTCGCGGTGCAGTCCACGGACGAGCTCGACCGTCTCGTCGACGAGGTCACGAGCCCCGGCGACGGCGTGCACCGCAGTGGGGCGAAGGCCCTCGGGGCGGGCAAGGCGCCCCTGATCGTCACGATCGACACGAACCTGGAGAGGGTGGGCGCATGAGCGCGAGGGACAGGGCGGACGCCGTCTACGAGACGCTGCTGAGCCGTGCGGGGGAGCGGTGGGTGCAGCCGCGCAAGGAGCGCACGGCCCGCGTGCTCGCCTACCTGGATGACCCGCAGCGCACGTACCGCGTGATCCACATCACCGGGACGAACGGAAAGACCTCGACCGCACGGATGATCGAGAGCCTGCTGCGCGCGCACGACCTGCGCACGGGCCTGTTCACGAGCCCGCACCTGGAGCGCTTCACGGAGCGCATCATGATCGACGGCGAGCCGATCGCCGATGAGGCCGTGGCCGACGCCTGGGACGAGATCGAGCCGTTCGTCGCGATCGTCGACGCCGAGCTGCAGGCCGAGGGCGAGGAACCCCTCACGTTCTTCGAGCTGCTGACGGTGCTGGCCTTCGTCGCGGTCGCCGACGCCCCGGTCGACGTGCTGGTGCTCGAGGTGGGCATGGGCGGCGAATGGGATTCCACGAACACGGCGGACGGCGACGTGGCGGTGTTCGCGCCGATCGACATCGACCACGCCGACCGCCTGGGCGACACGATCGCGAAGATCGCGGAGGTCAAGGCCGGCATCATCAAGGAGGGCGCAGCGGTCGTCTCGGCGCAGCAGCCCGCGGAGGCCGCCGAGGTGCTGCGTCGCGTGGCCGCCGAACGGCACGCGACCATCGCCTTCGAGGGCGAGGACTTCGGTCTCGCAGAGCAGAAGCTCGCGGTCGGCGGGCAGCTGCTCACGATCCGCGGCCTGGCCGGGCAGTACGCCGAGGAGTACCTGCCGCTGTACGGTGCGCACCAGGGGCACAACGCCGCCCTCGCTGTCGCGGCGGTGGAGTCGTTGATCGGCGGTGCCTCGCAGGCCATCGCGGGCGGCATCATCTCGGACGGCCTGCAGGGGAGCACCTCGCCGGGGCGGCTGCAGCTGCTCGGCATCGCGCCGACGGTGATCGTCGACGGCGCGCACAACCCGCACGGCGCCGCCGCGCTCGCCCAGGCCCTCGACGACAGCTTCGACTTCGACGAGTGGGGTCTGGTGCTGGGCATCCTGGCCGACAAGGACGCGGCGGGCATCGTGGCGACCCTCGCGCCGGCCGCGGCGCACGTGTTCGCGACCGCGCCGGAGTCGGATCGCGCGAGCGATGCCGACATGATCGCCGACCTCGTCGAGCAGACGGGCCGCCGGGCGACCGTCCACCCGTCTCTGGCCGACGCCGCCGATGCGGCGCGCGAGTGGGCGGCCGCCTCCGACCGCCGCGCCGTGATCATCGCCGGATCGGTCGTGCTCGCGGGGGAGGCCATCGCGCTCTCGGAGGACGAGGACTGGAAGGCGGGGTGGCGCGCGTGAGTGCCGACGCCGCCTCGCCGCGCCCCGCGCGCCGGCCGCGTCCGCCGCGCACGCTGGTGCAGAAGCTCGCCCCGATCGTGCTCGGCTTCGAGGCGATCGTGGTGTTCCTGGTGGGTCTGACGCTGTTCGGCCTCAAGGCGCTGCCGGCGGGCATCGAGCAGTGGTGGGGCATCGTCGGCGGTGCCGTGGTGGCCCTCGCGTGCATCGTGATCGCGGGGCTCATCACGAAGCCGGGGGCGATCGCCGCCGGCTGGATCGTGCAGGTCATCGTGGCCCTGGCGGCGATCGCCGTGCCGGCGGTGCTGCTCGTCGTGCTGATTTTCGGCGGCATGTGGGCGTATGCGACCATCATGGGGGCTCGGCTCGACGCACGACGTCCCGCTCAGCCCTCGACCGAGACTCAGACAGAGAGTGAATGACATGGCCACCGAAGAAACCCTCGTCCTCGTCAAGCCCGACGGCGTCGCCCGCGGCCTCACCGGCGCGATCCTCGCCCGCATCGAGGCGAAGGGATACGCGCTCGTCGACATCCGCCTGGTCGAGCCCGACCGCGACCTGCTCGCGCAGCACTACGCCGAGCACGAGGGCAAGCCGTTCTACGAGCCGCTGCTGGAGTTCATGATGTCGGGGCCCTCCGTCGCGATCCGGCTCGCGGGCAACAGGGTCATCGAGGGATTCCGCTCGCTCGCCGGCACCACCGACCCGACGACCGCCGCGCCCGGCACGATCCGCGGCGACTTCGGGCGCGACTGGGGCCTGAAGGTGCAGCAGAATCTGGTGCACGGTTCGGACAGCCCGGAGTCGGCCGCCCGGGAGCTGGGCATCTGGTTCGACTGACGACCACACGACGAAGCCCGTCCGCCGAGAAGGCGGACGGGCTTCGTCATGCGTGCGGCCGGCTCAGAAGACCATGCCGATGACCTCGCCCAGCAGGTCGAGCCCGCGCAGCTGCGCGAGCAGGATCACCACGGCGTAGGCCAGGACGGTCGCGAGCGGCACCCACGCCATGAGGCGGTTCGCGCGGGCCTGGGTCTTCTCGTTGCTCGTGAAGCTCCCGTTGCGGGTGAGGTGGAGCATGGTCGCGAAGAACGTGGGGATCGTGACAGACCAGGTGAGCATGCACCAGGGGCAGAGCACGCCGAGGTTGGGGGCGTACAGGCTCTGCCAGATCAGCCAGCAGACGAGCCCGAAGGCGAAGGTGATCCCGGCGCCGAACGTGAGCCAGAACCAGCGGGGGAAGCGGGCGCCGGCGAGCAGAGCGACGCCCATGAACAGCGGCGCCATCCAGCCGGCGATGCCGATGATCGGGTTCGGGAAGCCGAACACCTCGCCCTGCCACGAGCCGAGGTTCTTCCCGCACTGGATCATGACGCTCACGTTGCAGCTGAGGTCGGCGTCGGGGTTGGCGAGCTGGATGAACTTGTCCATCGTGAGCTGGAAGGCGGCGAACCACCCGATGACGGCCGCGACGATCAACCAGACGGCGTAGACGACGGGGCGGGTGCGCTGCTCGCTCATGTTCAGGATTATCTCAGCGAGTGCTATGGATGGGGCGAGAACGGCCCCGGGGAAAACGCGCCATCATCACCGATGCCGCGAACGGGGCCATGTGGTGCGATAATGACCTGTGATGCGATGAACGGCGCCGCCGCGACACGCATCGACGCAGACTTCGGGGCCCATGCCCCACGCGACCAGAGCCCAGAGCCGGTCGCACGCCGATTGAGTTCGCGGAACCCGCGGGTACCGCATGAGATTTCACGGAGCACCCGGTGCCCGTGCAGGGAGTACGCCAGAGATGGCCGATGAGAACAATGACCACAACCCCTCCGCTCTCGATCTCCCGGCTGGTGCCGCGGATCCGGTGACGGAGCCGACGGCTCCCGCGACCGACGACACGCTCGTCGCGCCGCTCGCCGAGGACGACACGGCGGACATCGCCGCCGACGTCGCGGCCGACGAGCTCGCCGCCGACAACGCCGCCGTAGAAGATGCCGCGGCCGCAGCCGACGATGCCGCCGCAGCCGAGGTGGAAGACGCCGCCGCCGCGCAGGACGCCGCCGACGCGGTCTCCGAGCGGGCCGACGCCGACGCGGCATCCGGCGTTCCCGCCGACGAGGAGAGCGCGGACGAGGCTCCTGCCGACGCGGACGCCGCCGCTGACGCGCCGGCGAGCCAGGAGGCTGCCGGAGACGCTCCCGCCGATACCGTACCCGCCGCCGATGAGCCCGCCGAGCACGCTCCCGCCGCTGATGCGTCGTCCGACGATGCTCCCGCCGAGGGCGAGCCCGCCGCCGAGGCGCCGTCCGAGGAGGCTCCCGCCGCCGAGGCGCCGTCTGAGGCCGCTCCCGCCGAGGCCGCTCCCGCCGCCGAGAAGACGGAACCCGAGGCGCCGGCGCCCCTGACCGCCGTCTCCCTGGGCCTGCTGCCCGAGGTGTTCGTGTCGCAGGTGTCGACCCAGCTGCACTTCTACGCGCCCGAGGTCGTCCCGCTGCCGGCACGCCCCGGTCGCGACGAGCGTCCTGCCGAGCGCGACCAGGAGGAGTCGTCCTCCGGCCGCCGTGGCCGCCGCCGCCGCGGAGGTTCCGACGGCGACGAGCAGCGCGACGAGCCGCGTCAGCGCCAGCGCGTCGTGGAGTACATCACCGAGCCGAAGGCCATCAAGGGCTCGACGCGCCTGGAGGCCAAGAAGCAGCGCCGCCGTGACGGGCGCGACGCGGGTCGCCGTCGTCCGGTCGTCACCGAGGCGGAGTTCCTCGCGCGCCGCGAGTCGGTCGACCGCAAGATGGTCGTGCGCTCCAAGAACGGTCGCACGCAGATCGGCGTGCTGGAGGACGGCGTGCTCGTGGAGCACTACGTCGCCCGCAACCAGGACGCGTCGCTCATCGGCAACGTCTACCTCGGCCGTGTGCAGAACGTGCTCCCCAGCATGGAGGCCGCGTTCGTCGACATCGGCCGTGGTCGCAACGCCGTGCTGTACTCCGGCGAGGTGGACTGGGACGGCGTCGAGACCGGCAACCAGCCGCGCCGTATCGAGCTGGCCCTCAAGCCCGGCGACCGCGTGCTCGTCCAGGTCACGAAGGACCCGGTCGGCCACAAGGGCGCCCGCCTCACGAGCCAGATCTCGCTGCCCGGCCGCTACCTGGTGTACGTGCCCGGCGGGTCGATGAACGGCATCAGCCGCAAGCTGCCCGACAACGAGCGGGCGCGACTCAAGCGCATCCTCAAGGAGGTGCTGCCCGAGTCCTCCGGCGTGATCGTCCGCACGGCCGCGGAGGGTGCGACCGAGGAACAGCTGACGCGCGACGTCCAGCGGCTCACGTCGCAGTGGGAGCACATCCAGAAGCAGGTGGAGAGCCAGCAGGCACCCGCGCTGCTGCACGCCGAGCCGGATCTGCTGGTCAAGATCGTCCGCGACGTCTTCAACGAGGACTTCACGAAGATGCTCATCCAGGGTGAGGACGCGCAGCGCACGATCCGCGCCTACCTGGAGAGCGTCGCGCCCGACCTGCTCGAGCGCGTCGAGTCCTACGAGGACGAGGTCGACCCCTTCGACGCGTTCCGGATCACCGAGCAGATCGAGAAGGCGCTCGACCGCAAGGTGTGGCTGCCGTCCGGTGGCTCGCTCGTGATCGACCGCACCGAGGCGATGACGGTCGTCGACGTCAACACCGGCAAGTTCGTCGGTTCGGGCGGCAACCTCGAGGAGACCGTCACCAAGAACAACCTCGAGGCGGCGGAGGAGATCGTCCGTCAGCTGCGGCTGCGCGACATCGGCGGCATCATCGTGGTCGACTTCATCGACATGGTGCTGGAGTCCAACCGTGACCTCGTGCTGCGGCGTCTGATCGAGTGCCTGAGCCGCGACCGCACGAAGCACCAGGTGGCCGAGGTCACGTCGCTGGGCCTCGTGCAGATGACCCGCAAGAAGCTGGGCCTCGGGCTGCTGGAGACCTTCAGCGAGGCGTGCGAGGTCTGCGCGGGTCGCGGCGTCATCGTGCACCACGACCCGGTGGTCAAGCACCGCGCCAACGGCGGCAACGGCGGAGGCGGAGGAAACGGCGGTCGCCGCCAGCGCGGCAACGGGAACGGCAACGGCAACGGGAACGGCAACACCGCTCCGGTCGTGGCCGCGGTGACGCACAGCATCACGGAGGGCGCGAAGTCGGCGCTCGCCCAGATCGCCGCGTCGACCATCGCCCCCTCGGGTGACGCCCCCGCCGAAAGCGCACCGGCCGAGCAGGCCGCCGCGCCCGCCGCCGAGCGTCCGAAGAAGGCCCGCAAGAAGCGCGGGGCCGACCGCAAGGGCCCGAAGTCACCGGCCGAGGAGCTCCTCGACTCGGTGCTGGACGCGCTTCCCGAGCCGAAGGCACCGGGGCAGGGGCGTGGTCGCCGCCGGGTGACGACGGCCGCGCTCTCCGGCACGCCGGTGTCGGTGGCGGCGGAGAGCTCAGCGCAGCCGGTCGCGGCCGCGGACCCGGAGGCCTGACGCGATCAGGCGGCGCACCAGTTCCTTTCCCGGAACGTGCTGGGCGCCGCCGGCGATCAGCCGCGCCACCGCGTCCTCCGGGACGTCGTAGTGGTCCAGGTCGAACGCGCGCGCCGGGATGCCGTGCGCGCGGGCGAAGTCGTGCAGCTCGTCGAGGTCGGTGTCGCTGACCAGGTGCGCCCACAGGCGTCCATGGGCCGGCCAGAGGGGGTCGTCGACGAGTACGGTCACCTCGCCAGCCTACGACCGGAGGCGCGACCGGTCTCACTTTGCGAGGGGCTCCGGCATCCGGTAAAGTAGTCCCTTGGTGCGCATGCCGCGTCGTCCTCGACGGCCGATGCGGAGAGTCTTGCATTCGCGCCCGTCGTACCAGCGACGCATGCAAGCAACAGTCTTCCCGTGAGATTCTCGGAGCCGCGTGCTCCCCAACGAAACAGGTATGAAGTGGTTTACGCAGTAGTGCGCGCCGGTGGCCGGCAGGAGAAGGTCGAGGTCGGCACCATCGTTCAGCTCGACCGTGTTCAGGCGGCCCAGGGCGAGAAGATCGAGCTGCCCGCTGTGCTGCTCGTCGACGGCGCCACGGTGACCACCGACGCCGACGCGCTGGCGAAGGTCAAGGTCACGGCCGAGGTCGTGGGCAACCTCCGCGGCCCGAAGATCGTCATCCAGAAGTACAAGAACAAGACCGGCTACAAGAAGCGTCAGGGCCACCGCCAGGAGCTCACGCGCGTCAAGATCACCGGCATCAAGTAAGACCGAGGAGACACAGGACATGGCACACAAAAAGGGCGCAAGCTCCACCCGCAACGGTCGTGACTCCAACGCTCAGCGACTCGGTGTGAAGCGCTTCGGCGGTCAGCAGGTCCTCGCCGGCGAGATCATCGTCCGCCAGCGCGGCACGCACTTCCACCCCGGCGTGAACGTCGGCCGTGGTGGCGACGACACGCTGTTCGCTCTGGCCGCCGGTGCGGTCGAGTTCGGCGCGAAGGGCGGCCGCAAGGTCGTCAACATCGTCGCTGCTGCTGAGTGATCACAGCACCACGCTAGACATCCGGTTCGGGGCGGGCTTCGGCTCGCCCCGTCCGCGTATCTGCCGTCAGTCTTCCCCCGCTACCTGAAGGACACGCACACATGGTCACGTTCGTCGACACCGTCACGCTGCACCTCCGTGCGGGTAAGGGCGGCAACGGCTGCGTCTCGGTGCACCGGGAGAAGTTCAAGCCCCTCGGCGGCCCCGACGGCGGCAACGGCGGCGACGGTGGCGACATCGTCCTGGTCGCCGATCCGCAGACGGGCACGCTGCTGTCGTACCACCACTCGCCGCACCGCTCCTCGGGCAACGGCGGGCCGGGCATGGGCGACCACCGGTCGGGCTTCGACGGCGAGTCCCTGGAGCTTCCGGTCCCGGTCGGCACGGTGGTCAAGTCGCCGTCCGGCGAGGTGCTCATCGATCTGATCGAGCCGGGGGAGCGTTTTGTCGTGGCCGCCGGCGGCCAGGGCGGCCTGGGCAACGCCGCCCTCGCGACACCCAAGCGCAAGGCCCCCGGTTTCGCCCTGCTCGGCACGCCCGGCTATGAGGGCGACGTCGTGCTCGAGCTGAAGACCGTCGCCGACGTCGCGCTGGTGGGCTACCCGTCCGCCGGCAAGTCGAGCCTGATCGGCGCCATCTCGGCCGCACGCCCGAGGATCGCGGACTACCCCTTCACCACGCTCCACCCGAACCTGGGCGTCGTGCAGGTGGAGGACTTCCGGTTCACGGTCGCCGACGTGCCGGGACTGATCGAGGGCGCGAGCGAGGGCAAGGGCCTCGGCCTGGAGTTCCTGCGTCACGTCGAGCGCTGCTCGGCCCTGCTGCACGTGCTCGACTGCGCCACGCTCGAGCCGGGCCGCGACCCGATCTCCGACCTCGACGTCATCCTCGCCGAGCTGGCCGCCTACGAGGTGCCGGAAGGCCAGACGCCGCTGCTGGAGCGTCCGCAGCTCGTCGCGCTCAACAAGGTGGACGTGCCGGAGGCGCGCGACCTCGCCGAGCTCGTGCGCCCCGATCTGGAGGCGCGCGGCTTCCGCGTGTTCGAGATCTCGACGGTGTCGCACGAGGGTCTTCGCCCGCTCACGTTCGCGTTGGGCGAGCTGGTGGAGAAGCACCGCGCCGAGAACATCGCGGCGGAGAAGCCGCGTGAGCGCGTGGTCATCCGGCCGCGGGGCTCGAAGAGGGACTTCTCGATCCGCGTCGAGGGCGGCACCTACGGCAACGTGTACCGCATCCTCGGCGAGAAGCCGGTGCGCTGGGTGCAGCAGACCGACTTCCAGAACGAGGAGGCCGTGGGCTACCTGGCCGACCGCCTCGAGAAGCTGGGTGTCGAAGACGAGCTGTTCCGCCTCGGTGCCGTGCAGGGCTCGACGGTCGTGATCGGCGAGGGCGACAGCATCGTGTTCGACTGGGAGCCCACCATGAGCTCGGCCGCGGAGCTCATGACCGCGCCGCGTGGCACCGACCCGCGCCTGGCGCCGAACTCCCGCCGCACCACGTCCGAGCGCCGCGAGCAGTACTACGAGCGGATGGACGCCAAGGCGCAGGCGCGCGCGGAGCTGGAGGCCGAGCGCCTCGCCACCGCCCGCGAGGGCGACGAGTGACCGCACGCACGCGCGCCGACCTCGCGTCGGCGTCGCGCATCGTCGTGAAGGTCGGTTCGTCGTCCATCAGCGGCGAGTCGTCCTGGCGCATCCCGGTGATCGTGGAGGCCCTGGCCGCCGCGCACGCCAGGGGAGCCGAGGTGGTCCTGGTGTCGTCCGGCGCGATCGCCTCCGGCATCCCGTTCCTCCGGCTCGACGCCCGCCCGACCGATCTGGCGACGCAGCAGGCCGCCGCGGCGGTGGGCCAGAACATCCTCGTGTACCGCTACCAGGAGGCCCTGCGCCCGTTCGACATCGTCGCCGGGCAGGTGCTGCTCACCACGGGTGACCTGGAGAACCCGACGTCGCGGTCGAATGCCCGTCGGGCCATGGAGCGCCTGCTGGGTCTGCGCACCCTGCCGATCGTGAACGAGAACGACACCGTGGCGACGCAGGAGATCCGCTTCGGCGACAACGACCGCCTCGGCGCGCTCGTGGCGCAGCTGATCGAGGCCGACGCGCTGATCCTGCTGAGCGACATCGAGTCGCTCTACACCAAGCCGCCGACCGACCCGGGTGCCGAGCCGATCGACGTCGTGGCCCCCGACGCCGACCTGTCCGGACTGGAGTTCGGATCGACGGTCGTGAACAGCGTCGGTACCGGGGGAGCCGCCACCAAGGTCTCGGCGGCACGTCTCGCTGCAGCCTCGGGGATCGGCGTGCTGGTGACCAGCGCCGACCTGGTCGACCGGGCCCTCACGGGCGACGACATCGGGACCTGGTTCGAACCGGCGACCTCCTAGACTGGGCGGATGACCGACCCGACCCCCCAGGCGCGCCTGGAGCGCGCGAAGGAGGCCTCCCGCGCCACGGCCGGCCTCACCAGCGACGACAAGGCGCGCGCTCTCGAGGCGATCGCCCTGGCCCTGGAGGAGAACGCGCCGCGGATCATCGAGGCGAACGGGCGCGACATCGCCCGCGGCCGCGAGGACGGCATCGGCGACTCGCTGATCGATCGCCTGCGGCTCGACGAGCGCCGGGTCTCCGCGCTGGCCGCGGCGGTGCGCGAGGTTGCGGCGCTGCCCGACCCGGTCGGTCGCGTGGTCGGCGGTCACCGCATGCCCAACGGTGTCGCGCTGGAGCAGGTGCGGGTGCCGTTCGGCGTGGTCGGTGCGATCTACGAGGCCCGGCCGAACGTGACGGTCGACATCGCCGCCCTCGCCCTGCGGTCCGGCAACGCCGTGGTGCTGCGCGGGGGCAGTGCCGCGCGCGACTCGAACACCGTGCTGGTGGAGGTCATGCGTGGCGCTCTGGAGGGGGACGGGGTCACCCCGGAGGCGATCCAGACGGTCGACGACTTCGGTCGCGAGGGCGCGAAGGCCCTCATGCACGGTCGCGGTCTGATCGACGTGCTCGTTCCCCGCGGCAGTGCCGGCCTGATCGAGACGGTCGTGACGGAGTCGACCGTGCCGGTGATCGAGACCGGCGCCGGCAACGTGCACATCGTGCTCGACGAGAGCGCGCCAGACGACTGGGCGCGCGACATCGTGGTGAACGCCAAGGTGCAGCGTCCGAGCGTGTGCAACGCGGTGGAGACCGTGCTCGTGCACCGGCAGGCCGCGCCGCGGCTGATCCCCCTCGTCGCGAGCGCGCTCATGAGCGAGGGTGTGGCGATCCACGGCGACGACATCGTCGCGGGGCTGGTCGCCACCGTGATCCCGGCGACCGAGGAGGACTGGGCGACCGAGTACCTGAGCCTGGACATCGCGATGAAGGTGGTCGACTCGCTCGACGATGCGCTCGACCACATCCGCCGCTACAGCACGGGTCACACCGAGTCGATCATCACGACCGACACCCGCAACGCCGAGCGATTCCTGGCCGAGGTGGACTCCGCGGTGGTCATGGTGAACGCGTCGACGCGCTTCACCGACGGCGGGGAGTTCGGATTCGGCGCCGAGGTCGGCATCTCGACGCAGAAGCTGCACGCCCGCGGGCCGATGGGACTGTCCGAGCTGACCAGCACGAAGTGGCTCGCGCGTGGGGCGGGTCAGACGCGCGGCTGAGGGCTAGACTGGGGGACGCTGCATCCCCGACACCCGAGACAGCACGCCACGAAACGGAGCAAGGATGAACCTCGTCGCACAGATCGCGATGGCCGCCGCAGAGACCGAGCACCACGGCAACGTCGCGCTCGACACCCTGATCTTCGGAGTCATCGCCGCGATCGTGTTCGCCGCTCTCGGGTTCGTCACGCTGTCGTACAAGAACGTGGCGAACCGTCACTCGGCGAAGGCGGAGGCCTGGGCGGCGAAGCACGGCAAGGACGGCCACGAGGCGGGACACGGCCACTAGGCCTTTCATGAGCACTGCGACCACGCGCGCACCGCGCATCGGCGTGATGGGCGGCACCTTCGACCCGATCCATCACGGCCACCTGGTCGCCGCCAGCGAGGTCGCGCACTCCTTCGATCTCGACGAGGTGGTCTTCGTTCCCACCGGACGGCCGTGGCAGAAGGCGGAGGTCACGCCCAGTGAGCACCGCTATCTCATGACCGTCATCGCGACCGCGTCGAACCCCCGGTTCACGGTGAGCCGGGTCGACATCGATCGCGCCGGCCCCACCTACACGATCGACACGCTCCGCGATCTCAAGGCTCAGCGGCCCGACGCGGAGCTGTTCTTCATCAGCGGCGCCGACGCCGTGGCGCAAATTCTCAGTTGGAGAGACCATGATGAACTGTGGGAACTGGCCCACTTCGTCGCGGTCTCCCGCCCAGGACACGTTCTGAGCATCGACGGCCTCCCGAGCGACGACGTCAGCCAGCTGGAGGTGCCGGCGCTGTCGATCTCGTCGACGGACTGCCGAGAGCGAGTCCGCGACGATCAACCGGTCTGGTACCTCGTCCCCGACGGCGTCGTCCAGTACATCGCGAAGCACCATCTGTATCGGAGCAAGGAATGAGCACATCGGATCAGCGAGGTCCGCTCACGCGGAAGCAGCTGCGGGAGATCCGGTTGACTGGATCCACCCCGGTCATCACGGAGGAGCAGGCCGAGGCCGCTGCGGAGGCGGCGAACGCGACTCCGCCGGCGGCCCCGCTTCCCCGCGCGGCCGAGCCCGCCCCGGTGGCGCCGGCCCCGGTGGCCGACTCCGCGGTCGACCTCGGTGCCGCACCGCTCACCCGTCGCCAGGCGCGTGAGCAGGAGAAGATCAAGACCGCATCCGTGCCGGTCGTGGGAGCCGAGGCGACCGAGGACGACCGCGACGCCGCCCCCCGCGCAGAGGAGTCGGACGACGACTCGTCGATCGTCTCGGGCATCCCCGACTTCTCCTCGCCATCGGCCCCGGTGGTCGACGAGGTCGACGACGACGACGACGTCGACGACGAGGTGTCGATCGAGCCGGTGAGCGCCGCCGACGCCGTCGAGTCCGCCGGGAGCGTGCCGCTCGCCGAGCCGGCGGAACCGGAACCGGTCGACGTGGCCGAGCTGCTCGGCGTCCCCGACGCCGCGGAGGCCGACGAGGCTGAGCCCGGGTCGACGGACGAGCGCGACGACCTGCTCGCCGATCAGGACGACGACCGCGGCGAGGTCGCCGACGGCGAGCGTCCCACCGTGAGCCCCGCGTTCGGCGAGGGCGTGCTGGCCGCCGAGGAGCCGGCGAAGCCCGCGTCGTTCCGGCCGTCCTTCGACGAGCTGCTCACGTCCAACGACTCGGGCGGCTCGCACCGCTCGCCCAACGCGCTGATCTTCACGCCGTCGCCCGGGGAGGGGTCGCTGTCCGGGCCCGTCGCGTCGACGGGGGAGATCCTCATCACGGGTTCCTACGAGCTGCCGAAGGGCATCGGTTCGCAGGGCCACGCACACGGCACCGCCGACGGCAAGGATGTCGACGCCGTCCTCATCGACGGGGAGCTGCCTCCGGCGTCCTCGCCCACCCCCATCGCTGCCAGCTCGGCTGTCAGCACCATCAAGCCCGCCGGCGAGGTCATCCGTCCGCCCGCGCCCGAGAAGGGCAATCGGCTGATGCTGATCCTGGCGATCGTCGCCGGTGGCCTCGCTCTCGCGCTGGGTGTGGCACTGGTCGTCGCCTTCACCACGAATGTGTTCTGATGCAATCACCTGAAACCGCCGAAGAGATGCTGCGCATCGCCGCCGAAGCCGCCGTCGCGAAGGGCGGGGAAGACCTGGTGGCGCTCAACGTCTCCGAGCCTCTTCCGCTCGTCGACATCTTCCTGCTCGTCACGGGCAACAGCGAGCGCAACGTCGCCGCGATCGCCGACGAGATCGAGGACCGCCTGGTCGAGTCCGGCCACAAGCGCGTGCGCCGCGAGGGCCGCGCGGAGGCGCGGTGGGTGCTGCTCGACTTCGGCGACCTGATCGTGCACGTCTTCCACCAGGAGGAGCGCGTCTACTACGGGCTCGAGCGCCTGTGGAAGGACTGCCCCGTGATTCCGCTCGACGTCGTCGAGACCGCTGCAGACGCGGGCTGAGGTGGCCACCCATCTGGTGACCGGCGCCGGTTCCGGTATCGGCGCCGTCCTCGCCCGTCGCCTCCTCGAGCGCGGCGACCACGTGGTCGTGCTGGCGCGCGACGCGGGGAGGGCGCGGCAGATCTCCGACGAGCTCCCCGGTGCCACGGCGATCGTGGGCGACCTCGCGCAGCCGGGGCGGCTCTCGTGGGCGCTGTCGAAGCAGAGCCTGCCCGACCGCCTCGACGGTCTCGTGCACGCCGCCGGTGTCGTGGACCTCGGTGCCGTGGGCGAGCTCACACCCGCCCTGTGGGAGCAGCAGCTCGCCGTCAACCTGGTCGCGCCCGCGGAGCTGACGCGCCTGCTGCTGCCGGTGCTGCGGGTGTCGCGCGGGCACGTGGTGTTCGTCAACTCCGGGGCCGGGCTCCGGGCGAACCCGGAGTGGTCCGCCTATGCGGCATCGAAGCACGGCCTGCGGGCCCTCGCCGACGCGCTGCGTGCGGAGGAGGCGGAGCACGGCGTGCGCGTGACCTCGATCTACCCCGGCCGCACGGCCACGCCGATGCAGGAGCGGGTGCACCGACAGGAAGGGGCGGAGTACGACGCATCGCGCTTCATCACCCCGGACGCGGTGGCGACCACGATCCTCACGGCGCTCGACCTTCCGCGTGACGCCCACCTCACCGACCTGACCGTCCGTCCCGCCGGCTGAGCTGCGGCGCTCAGGCCGACAGCCGCGTGCGTCGCTGGAGCATGCCCCGCTCGGCGCGCGTCTGCGGCGGGATGGCCGACAGCAGCGCCTGCGTGTACGGGTGCGCGGGGTGCCGGTAGACCTCCTCCGTGTCGCCGACCTCGACCATGTCGCCGAGGTACATCACGGCGACGCGGTCGGCGATGTGCCGCACGAGGGACAGGTCGTGCGCGATGAACACGATCGACATGCCCAGACGCTCGCGCAGCTCGCACAGCAGGTCGATGATCTGCGCGCGGATGGAGACGTCGAGCGCCGACACCGGCTCGTCGCACACCAGGACATCGGGGTCGAGCGCGAGGGCGCGGGCGATGCCGATCCGCTGTCGCTGTCCGCCGGAGAACTGGTGCGGGAAGCGCGAGGCCATGTCGGGGTCGAGGCCGACCAGTTCGAGCAGCTCGGAGACCCGCTCGCGGCGTGACGCCGGGGTGCCGGTGCGGGTGGCGGCGAGCGGCTCGGCGATGATCTGCTGCACGGTCATGCGCGGGTTCAGCGACATGTACGGGTCTTGGAACACCATCTGCACGCCGCGGCGCAGCACCTTGCGGTCGCGCAGCCGACCCCGCGTCACGTCCTGGTCCCGGTAGCGCAGTGTGCCGGCGTCGGGGGAGTCGAGGCCGACGAGCATGCGCGCCAGGGTGGACTTGCCGCTGCCGGACTCGCCGACGATCGCGAGGATCTCGCCGCTGCGCAGGGAGAGGTCGACGCCGCCGACGGCCGTGACGCGGTGTGCGCGTCGTCCGCTCCCGGAGCGGAACGTGCGCTCGAGTCCTCGTCCCTCCAGGATCGGCGCGGAGCCGTCATCGTCCGCCGCGGCGCTCACGTCCTGCGGCATCGAGTCGAGCAGCTGCAGCGTGTACGGATGCCGGGGTGCGGTGAGCACGTCGTCCGCCGGACCTGACTCCACGATGCGCCCGGTGCGCATCACGGCGACCCGGTCGGCGACCTCCATCACGACGCCGAGGTCGTGGGTGATCAGGAGGACGCCCATGCCGAGGCGGTCGCGCAGCGACAGCAGCAGGTCGAGGATCTGCGCCTGCACCGTGACGTCGAGGGCGGTGGTCGGCTCGTCGGCGATGATCAGGTCGGGGTCGAGCGCGATCGCCATCGCGATCAGGATGCGCTGCCGCTGTCCGCCGGAGAACTGGTGCGGGTAGTCCCGGACCCGCTTCTCCGGGCTGGGGATGCCGACCAGGGTGAGCAGTTCGACGGCGCGCGCCTCGGCTTCGCGACGACCGACGGGCGTGTGCGCGCGGATCAGGTCGATGATCTGGTCGCCGATGCTGAGCACGGGGTTGAGTGCGGAGAGAGCGTCCTGCATCACGAGGCTCACCCGGACGCCGCGCAGGCGCCGATGCTGCTCCGGCGTGACGGTGAGCAGGTCGGTGTCGCCGAGGGAGAGGGTCGCGGCCTCCACGGTGCCGTTGTCGATGAGGCCCATGATCGCGCGCGCCGTCATCGACTTGCCGGAGCCGGACTCGCCGAGCAGCGCGAACACCTCGCCGCGGTGCACGGTGAGGTCGATGCCGTCGACCACGCGCTGGGGTCCGCGCGAGCCGTCGAGGGTCACGGTGAGGCCGCGGACGTCGAGGACGACGGTGTTCTCGGGGACGGATGTGTTCTCCATGGATGACATCATGCCAGCATCCTGGCGCTGAATTGTTTCGAACAGGAAACATCTCGGCCGAAAATCATCACAACAGTTGACTTTCGCGCCGGAATCGTCGAGATTCGAGGAAATCTCCCGCTCGACGAACGGGAGGCCACTCCCGTATCGACCCGAAGGAGCGCATCCGTGCTCGAACAAGCAGACCGCTACACCGGCTACACCGCGTACGACTACCTGGAAGCCGGCAAGGACTACCGCGAGTTCCGCTACGCCAAGCAGATCGGCCGCGTGCCGGCGTACGACCTCGGCCTCAGCGACGCGCAGAAGGAGCGCACCGAGCGCCTCCTCCGCGAAGAGACCGTGATCTCGCTGCACGAGCACGTGCAGGTCTTCCCCGAAGACATGGGCGAGCTGCGCGACCACATCCGCCAGGGCCGCGAACCCACCGGCTACCAGGGCCTCGCCCGCTCCGGTCTGACCGCGGTGTTCGACAACGGCATGGACGGCACCTGCTGCATCTCCAGCGACGCCGGGTGGAAGTACCAGGACGTGCTGTTCGACCTCGGCGTGCGCATGGCCGACCTCGCGCACCAGGACTTCGTGATCAAGGCCGAGTCGATCAAGGACATCCGGTACGCCGCAGAGACCGGCCGCGTCGCGCACATCTTCGCGCTCGAGGCCGCGACCATGATCGAGAACGAGGTCGACCGGCTCGATGTGCTGTACGGCTTCGGCGTCCGCCAGATGGGCATCGCCTACTCCGAGGCGAACATGCTCGGCGGCGGCCTCAAGGAGCGCGGCGACGGCGGACTCACCTACTTCGGCGAGCGCGCCGTGGAGCGGATGAACAAGCTCGGCATCGCGATCGACATCTCGCACTCGGGTGACCAGACGTGCCTCGACGTGATCGCCCACTCCACCAAGCCGGTCTTCATCACCCACGCGGGCGCCCGCGGACTGTGGCCGACGAACCGCATGAAGACGGACGAGACGATCATCGAGTGCGCCAAGCGCGGCGGGGTCATCGGCATCGAGGCCGCACCGCACACCACCATCTCGCCCCAGCACCCGAAGCACTCGCTGGAGTCGGTCATGGACCACTTCCAGTACTGCGTCGACCTGGTCGGCCTGGAGCACGTGAGCTTCGGACCCGACACGCTGTTCGGCGACCACGTGGGCCTGCACGACGCGTTCTCCTCGAACCTGTCGCTGGGTCAGGCGCACGCCAACGTCGACTACGAGAAGCAGCCGTACGTCGACGGCATCGAGAACCCCGCCGAGGCCTTCTACAACATCATCGGCTGGCTCGTGAAGCACGACTACTCCGACGACGAGATCCGCGCGGTCGTCGGCGGCAACACCATGCGCGTCCTCGAGGAGGTCTGGGTCTGATGAAGCACAACACGTTCCTCGCACTCGGTGCGGCCGCGGTCCTCGCCGTCGGCCTCGCCGCGTGCGCCCCCACGGCACCCGAGCCGGGGGAGTCGTCCGCCGCGACCGGGCCGAGCGATGAGACGCTCAGCATCGGTACGACGACCGACGTCGTGAACTTCAACCCCGTGCTCGGCAACAGCCGCACGGACTCGTGGGTCACCAACCTGATGTACCCGCACCTGCTGAGCATCAGCGACGACGGGACCAAGGAGGCGCACGTCGCCACCGAGTGGGGCTACGTCGACGACACCACCGGGTTCTACGAGATCCGCGACGACCTGACCTGGAGCGACGGCGAGCCGCTCACGGCGGAGGACGTCGCGTGGACGCTGAACGCGGTCAAGCGCGACCAGGCGCCCGGCACGTTCTACGGCCAGCTGGGCAACCTCGACACCGCGACCGCGGTGAGCGACACCCGGGTCGAGCTGACGCTCACGCAGCCCGACTCGTCGATCATCGACGAGATCGGCTTCTGGGGTGTCGTCGTGCCGCAGCACGTGTTCGAGCCGAAGGGATCGATCGCGGAGTTCGCGAACGACGGCAGCGACGGCGGCTGGGTGGGCATGGGCCCGTTCATCATGACCGACTTCCAGGTCGGCCAGCACTACACGCTCGAGCGCGTGGAGGACTACCCGCTGGTCGACGGCGGCGTCCCGGGACCCGCCGAGGTCGTGTACCGCGTGTACCCCGACGTGAACACCGAGATCCTGGCGCTGCAGAGCGGCGAGATCGACGTGATCGCCAATGCCCTCCCGCCCGCGCAGGTCGAGCAGCTGAAGGGCACCGACGGACTGCAGGTGATCGAGGCCGCCGGTCTCGGCTACGCGCACCTCGTCTACAACATGGAGAAGCCCGACCTCGCGAAGACCGAGGTGCGCCAGGCGCTCGCCCACGCGGTGGACTACGAGGCCATCCGCACGGTCGTCCTGCAGGGGCAGGCCGTCTCCACGGGTTCCAGCGCCCTGATGCCGGTGCTCGCGAAGTACTACGACGACTCCGTCACCGAGTACGAGTTCGACCCGGAGAAGTCGCGCGAGCTCATGGAAGACGCCGGGTACACGGCGAACGCCGACGGCATGTTCCCCGTCTCGTTCCGCCTGATCTACTCGCTGCAGGACAGCGTGACCAGCCAGTGGGCGCAGATGGTGAAGGACAGCGCGGCCGAGGCCGGCATCACGATCGAGCTGCAGGGCACGGAGCGCAACACCTACCTCTCCATGACCAACGAGGGCGACTACGACATCTACGCCGGCAACTTCGCCATCATGGACGACCCGGTGACGAACTTCGCCCTGTCGTACCTGCCCGGCGGCGCGATCAACTACACCCACGTCGACGACCCCGAGCTGAACGCACTGATCGAGGAGGGCATGGTCACGTTCGACGAGGACGACAAGATCGAGATCATGCGCAAGGCGAACAAGATCGTGCACGAGCAGGTCTACGACAACATCATGTACACGCAGAACCTGTTCTTCGCCGCGAGCGACGAATGGTCCGGCTTCATCTCCAAGCCGAGCGAACTGCTGTCGATCGTGAACCCGCTCTCGCTCGCGAGCGCGCACCCGGTCGAGTAAGAAAACCCCCACTCTCGAGGAAGGTCGCCCGGGTGTCCCGAGCATCGTTCATTCTCCGTCGCGCAGGTCGAGGTCTGCTCACGATCTGGTTCGCCGTGACCGTGACGTTCCTGCTCCTGCGTCTGCTGCCCGGCGATCCGGCCCTTGCGCTGGCGAGTCCGAACATGACGGAGGACATCCGGGCGACCATCCTCGAGCAGTACGGCCTCGATCAGCCGCTGATCGTGCAGTACGGCCTGTACATGTGGCAGCTGCTGCAGGGCAACCTCGGCATCTCCTTCACGCAGTCCATCCCGGTGACCGACGTGCTGCTGCAGCGGCTGCCGTGGACGCTGCTGCTGACCATCACCGCGCTCGTCCTCACGATCCTGATCGGGGTGCCGCTCGGCGTCGCGGCCGCCTCGCACCGGGGTCGCTTCATCGACAGGGCCGTGCAGGTGCTCGGCGTGACCGGGCAGTCTCTGTTCGTGCCGAGCGTCGCGATCCTGCTGCTGTTCGTGTTCGGGCTCAACCTCGGCTGGTTCCCCATCGGCGGCGCCTACACCAACAACACCTACGGCTTCGAGTGGTACCTCAGCGTCGCGCAGCACCTCGTGCTCCCGGCGGTGTCGCTCATGCTCATCCAGGTCGGCTCCTACGTGCTGACCATGCGCTCCACCCTCATCGAGACGCTCGGCGAGGACTACATCCTGCTCGCGAAGGCGAACGGCCTCCGCGGCCGCCGCATCCTGTGGAAGCACGCGCTGCGCAACGCGCTGCTGCCGACCACGACGCTGATCGGGCTCCAGCTCGGGTTCCTCGTCGGCGGGGCGGTGCTCACCGAGACCGTCTTCGCCTACCCGGGCATCGGCCGCGGCATCTACGAGGCCGTCACGCAGCTCGACTTCCCGGTGCTGCAGGGCGCATTCCTCATGCTCGCCATCACCGTGGTCGTGGCCAACACGGTCACCGACATCATCTACGGCTACCTGGACCCGAGAGTGAAGACCGCATGACCGCTCCGCTGCCCTCCACCGAGAACCTCGTCCCCAGCGAACCGACCGCGGCCGGCAGCGAGCGGGCCAGCGCGCACACCTGGCGCGCCTTCCGCCGCGACCCGCTCGGCATGATCTCGCTCGGCCTGCTGATCCTGCTCGTGATCGTCGCCCTCGCGGCGCCCCTGATCGCCCCGTACCCGGCGAGCTACGGGCCCGACGTGCTGCGCCCGCCGAGCGGGGACCACTGGTTCGGCACCGACGCGCTCGGCCGCGACGTGTTCTCCGAGGTCATCTGGGGCACGCAGCAGAGCGTGCTGGTCGCCGTGGCCGCCTCGGTGATCGCGATCGTCTTCGGCACGATCATCGCGGTGATCGGGGCCTACTTCCGCAAGCTCGACAGCATCATCAGCGTGATCGTCGACATGACCCTGTCGCTGCCCGTGCTGCCGCTGATGATCCTGATCGCGGCGCTCGTGGGGCCGAGCACCTCGACGATCATCTTCGTGGTCGCGGCGTTCTCGTGGCCCGAGGTCACCCGACTCGTCCGCTCCCAGGCGCTCACGGTCGTCGGGCTGCCGTACGTCGACGCGTCCCGGCTGATGACGACCTCTCCGCTGTGGATCATCACGCGGCACGTGCTGCCCGCGGTGACCCCGGTGGTCGTGGTCTCGGTCGTGGTGACCGCGTCGCGGGCGGTGCTGTCGGCCGCGGGGCTGGCGTTCCTCGGACTGGGCGACCCGACCACGTGGTCGTGGGGCCGCATCCTGTACGAGGCACAGCAGGCGGGCGCCATGGTGAGCGCGTGGTGGCTGACGCTGTTCCCCTCCATCGCGATCCTGATCCTGGTGCTGTCGGCCACCCTCCTGTCCATCGCCTACAACGACGCGCGCAACCCGCGCCACCTGTCCCGCTAGGAGCACCGCATGACCGTCTTCGATCAGCGCCTCGCGCCGGAGTTCTTCGACACCGTGCAGCAGCGTGTCCGCGAGCGGATGGGGGAGGAGGGCTTCGACGCCTTCCTGACCGATCACCCCGAGGACATCGCGTACCTCACCGGCTTCTTCCACCACCCGTCCGAGCGGCCGGTCGCGATCTGGGTCGAGGCGGGAGGGCGTGTCGTGATGCTGCTGCCCGAGCTGGAACGCGAGTACGCGCAGTCGCAGTCCGCGCGCGCCGAGCTGGTCGCGTTCTTCGAGTTCCCGGGGGTCGTCCCGCCGTTCCAGGTGCTCGCCGACGCGGTGTCGCCGCGCGGCAGGGTCGGTTTCGCGACCACGATGCCGTATCAGCGCCTGGCCGCCGCCCGCGCCGCGATGCCGCACGCCGAGCTCGTGCCGTCCGACCTGCTCACCCGCACCCGATACGTGAAGTTCCCGGAGGAGGTGGTGCTGCACCGCGAAGCCGCCCGCATCACCGACCTGATGCTGGAGGCCGGGGTCGCACTGGTGCGCGAGGCCGTCGCGGCGGGCGGAGAGCTGCCCACCGAGGCCGAGCTGGAGCGGCACGTGACCTCCGCCGGCACCCGTGTCATGTATGCCGAGCACCGCAACGTGGTCGTGGCCTCGCTGCTCGCGGGCGGTCTGGTGTACTCCGGCGCGAACTCCGCGTTCCCGCACGGGCTGCCGTCGGTCAACCGGCTCCGGGCGGGGGACACCTTCATGCTCTCGCTCGGCTGCGCCGTGGGCGGCCGCTTCATCGAGGGCGAGCGCACGTTCGTGCTCGGGGAGCCCACGGCCGAGCAGCGCCGCTACCACGACACGATCCGCGACGCCCAGCGCGTGGGCCGCGAGACCATCCGCGCGGGCCTGGAGTGCCGCGAGGCGAACCGGCTGTGCCTCGACGTGATCCGCGACGCCGGGCTGGGCGAGTTCATCCGGCACCGCCAGGGGCACGGCATCGGTCTGGGCATGCACGAGGCGCCGTGGCTGGAGGACGGCGACGCCACGCTCCTGGAGGCGGGCATGGTCGTCTCCAACGAGCCGGGCATCTACGTGCCGGGGCACGCCGGGTACCGCATCAGCGACAGCATGCTCGTGACCGCCGACGGCGCCGAACCCCTGACCACCTATCCGCGCAGCCTCGACGAGTGCACCATCGCGCTCTGAACGCCTGTTGAAGAAAGAGGACGACATGACATCCACCCCCGACGTCTCCCCGGAGTTCGCCGCCGCCACGAGCGACCACCAGTGGGTCGAGATCAACGGCAACCACCTGGCCGTCGAGGTGCTCGGCCCCGAGGGCGCGCCCGTCATCATCACCCACCACGGAGCCCCGGGGCTGGGGTCGCGTGCCGAGCCGCGCGCGAGCTTCGGCCGGCTCGCCGACGAGTACCGGGTGGTCGTGTTCGACGCCAGGGGCAGCGGCCAGAGCGAGGGGAACGGCACCTACAGCCACGAGCAGTGGGCGGCCGACATCGACGGTCTGCGCGAGTGGATCGGCGCGGAGAAGATCGTCATGGCCGGCGGCTCCTACGGCGGCTTCATGACCATGGAGTACGCGCTGCGCTACCCCGACCGCGTGGCCGCGCTCGTGCTGCGCGACACCTCCCCGGACAACTCCAACGCGCACCTGGCGCGCGAGAACGCCCTCGCCTCCGACCGGGTCGACATCGACATGGAGAAGTTCGACCGCATCGACCTCGGGCAGGTGCGCGACGACGAGGACCTCAAGGACTGCTGGCGGGAGATCCTGCCCCTGTACGACTTCGTCTACGACCCCGAGGCGGTCGAGCGGAAGGTGCAGGCGACGCCCTACCGCTACCGGGCGCACAACTACGCCTTCTCCGTGAACCTGCCGGACTACGACCTGAAGCCGCGGCTGCCCGAGATCGCAGTCCCGACACTCATCACCGTGGGCCGGACCGACTGGATCACGCCAGTATCGTGTAGCCAGACGATCGCCGATCTCATCCCGGACTCCGAGATGGTGGTGTTCGAGAAGTCGGGGCACTCCCCGCAGATCGAGGAGGCAGAGGCGTGGACGGAAGCGGTGCGCACGTTCCTGCACCGGGTGTACCCGCCGACCCGATGACGAGCGTTCCACTGACGAGAGAAGTGAGCGATCTCGACCGGAGGATCGTCGTCGCACTTCAGCAGGACGGACGCGCGAGCTGGACGTCGATCGCCGAGTTCGCCGGCGCGTCCGTCTCGACGGTCACCCGGCGCGGGCAGCAGCTGCTCGCCGAGGGTGTGGTGAGCGTGGGCATCGTGCCGACCCTGGGCAGCGAGGGGCACGTGGAGACGTTCTTCGTGCGCATCAACTGCACCCCCGGGTCGCAGCTGAGCGTCGCGCAGGCGCTGATCGGCTCCCCGTACGTGCGGTTCGTGACCCTGGTGACCGGCAAGTTCGACGTGTTCGCGGAGGTCGTGATCCCGGGGGACTCGGCGACCTACGCGCACGTGCTCACGGATCTGCAGGCCATCCCCGGCGTGGAGCGCTGGCGCAGCGACCTCGTCGTGCACACGTACAAGGTGAGCTTCGACTGGGGGCGTCAGCTGTACGACTCGCACGCCGAGGCCGCCAGCGACCCGAAGTCGTACATGCCGGCACCGAACACGTGCGACCCGACGCACTTCGACGACGCCGACCGGGCGATCGTCGCGGAACTGCGCTACAACGGACGGGCGTCGTTCCAGTCGATCGCCGATGCGCTCGACATGAACGAGAGCAGCGTGCGGCGCCGGTACGAGCGGATGCGCAGCGCCGGCTGCCTCACGACCGTGACGATGGTGCCCGCGTCGGCGCTGGGCATGAGCGCGGAGACGCTGCTGATGCTGCGGGTCGAGCCGTCGCGCATCGCCTCGGTGGCACAGACGCTCGCGCAGCACGTGTCCGTGCGGTTCCTCGCGGCGGCGCTGGAAGAGAACTCGCTGTACTGCGAGATCATCCTGCCGAGCACCGAGACCCTGCACGACTTCCTCACCGGGACGATCGCGCACCTCAAGGGCGTGCGCGGATGGAACGCCGCGATGGAGCTCGTGTTCATGAAGCGCGGGTTCATCGAGACTCCGTGGTGGCGGGCGCAGGTGGCCTCCGCGGGCGGGCTCGACACCTAGTCCTGCACTTCGACGGTCAGGTGTCAAGGGCCTACCCTTCCGTGCCCGCAGGGCGCACCCTCCTTATAAGAGAGTCCTGGAGGGCCCCCAGATGTCCGACATCCCCGATCCCCGTTTCGTGCTCCACCGCATCACGCCGTCCGAGTGGGTGATCAACGACCTGCGCTATCCCCAGAACGACCCGCGCCACGTCGTCGCCTGCGTCTACGAGCTCGCCGACACCGAGGTCGAGGTGACGTGGCTGCGCGACCTTCCGCTCGCGATCCGCTACGGCACCGCGTTCGAGGTTCTCGAAGAGGTCGAGCGGATGCAGGGGGCGAGCCGGGCCACGCGCCCGATCGCGATCCCGCACCGCCCCCCGCTGCTGGCGACGTGAGCGCCGCAGCGCGGAGAGAAGGGCACCACCTCGGTCGAGGCGGTGCCCTTCTCTCGTCCGGCGGTCAGGCGTCGTCGCCGTCGACGTCCGCCGTCGTGGCGGCGCGGTCGGCCTCGGCGCTGTCGATCTGTGCGTCGTCGGCATCCTCGTCGAGCACGCGTTCGCCGTCGACCTCGCGCGTGGGCACGTCTTCCGCGTCACCCTCGGCGAACGGCGGGACGGGCGGGATCGGGGGAGTCGGGTTGGACATGGGGCATCCTTTCGTCGGCGGATGGGACCTGTCTACGTCGACGCGGGGGGCTTCGCGAGACGGTTGACGCTCGCGCGCTGCGGCGCTAGCCCCGTGCAACCTCACCGGAAACGAAGAAATCCCGCGATCTCTCGCGGGATTCTCTGGTGGACCTGAGGGGACTCGAACCCCTGACCCCCTGCATGCCATGCAGGTGCGCTACCAGCTGCGCCACAGGCCCAGAAGCCGCTCCTCATCTGCCGGAGCAACTCGAACAGCGTACTACACGAAGCGACACCGGCACCAATCGGGGCGGGCAGCCCGGGCGCGTCGCCGGGGTGGAACAACCGCGGCTCTCCGGGCGTTCCTGACAGCGTGAGCATTCTCGACAGCCTGGTGATCGGTGCAGGGCAGGCCGGCCTCTCGGCGTCGTACCACCTGACCCGGCTCGGGATCCCGCACGTGGTGCTCGACGCCGACGAGCGACCGGGCGGCGCCTGGCAGCACCGCTGGGACGCGCTGACCATGAGCGACGTGCACGGCGTCGCCGAGCTGCCGGGCGACACCCCGCCCGCGCGCGACCGACGTCGAGCCAACCAGGCGGTGCCGGAGTACTTCGCGGCCTACGAGCGCGCACACGACCTCCCCGTTCTGCGCCCCGTGCACGTGCGTCGCGTGGACGACCACGACGGGCTGCTCGTGGTGCAGGCACCGGAGGGGGAGTGGACGAGCCGCACGCTCGTGAACGCGACCGGCACCTGGACCCACCCGTTCGTGCCGCACGTGCCCGGCATGGAGACCTTCCTCGGCGAGCAGCTGCACACGGTCGACTACCCGGGACCGGAGCACTTCCGAGGCCGCCGAGTGCTCGTCGTGGGCGCGGGCGCGTCCGCGGTGCAGTTCCTCGGCGCCCTCGCCCCGATCACCGAGACGCTGTGGGTCACGCGGCGACCGCCCGTCTGGCGCAGCGACGACTTCACCCCCGAGGCAGGGGCCGCGGCGGTCGCGCTCGTCGAGCAGCGCGTCGCGGCCGGGCTCCCACCGCGGAGCGTCGTCAGTGTGACCGGGCTGATGCTGCGTCCGCAGGAGCGCGAAGCCGAGCGGCTCGGCGCCTATGCGGACCCTCGGCCGCTGTTCGCACGCATCGAGCCCGACGGCGTGCGCTGGGCCGACGGCTCGTTCGAGCGGGTCGACGTGATCCTCTGGGCCACCGGGTTCCGGCCGGCGATCGGACACCTCGCGCCGCTGCACCTCCGCAGCGCGTCGGGCGGCATCCAGCTCGACCGCCGCGGCCGCGGCACGACCGCGGTCGCCGACCCTCGCGTGCAACTCGTGGGATACGGTCCCTCGGCCAGCACGATCGGCGCGAACCGCGCGGGGCGCTCGGCCGCGAAGGGCGTGCAGCGGGCGCTGGCCGCCACACCGGTTCCCGTCGCGACCGGCTGAGGGCGCGTCCGACGCAGAGCGGCCGGGCTTCTCGATACGCTGAAGACCATGCTGCGCATCATCCTCACGGTCGTCTGGCTCCTGCTCACGGCCTGGCTGGCGATCTGGGTGGGCGAGGGACTGTTCGGCGTCGATCAGCGCCACTCGATCCTCCCGTTCGCGGGCGAGGACACGCTGGGGGGCCCGATCCTGATCGGCGTCGCCTGGGGGCTGCTGCTCACGTTCGGCGGCACGATGACGGGGTTCGGCCGCCGCACGAAGCTCCGCGGCGAGACCCGGATCGGCGTCGGCACGATCGTCGAGCTCTCCCGCACGGGCGTCACGATCAACGACGTGCCGCAGTACGACCTCTTCCTGCGCGTGAGCCCCGCTGAGGGCGACGACTTCATCGGCCAGCTGCGGATGCTCATCGACCCCTCCGACTCCGCGGGACTCCAGGTCGGGCAGCCCGTGCCGGTGCGGTACAGCACGACCGACCACGACACGGTGCAGCTCGCCGACCTCAGCGACCCGACCGTGCGAGAGGCGATGCTGCAGTGGCGCATCGACCGCGGGCTCATCGACCCCGCCCAGGTGCGAGCCAGGACCACGGGCACCGCGGTGCCCGCGTCGGTGCTCGAGGTGCGCCCGACCGGACGCCGCAGGGAGGGGCAGAGCGAGCTCGCGCTCAAGGTGCTGGTGGCACCGGAGGGGGCGGCGACCTGGGAGGCCGACACCACGGTGTTCGTGTATCCCCAGGCCGTATCGCGGCTGCAGGTGGGCGCGCCGATCTGGGCGTACTACCGGCGGGAGGATCCGCACACGGTGGCGGTCACGATCGAGAAGGAGGCGACGCGATGAACCCGCTCGACACCCTCATGTGGCTCGTCAACTTCCCCGCGTCGCACGGCTACGCCATGGTGTTCATCGCCGGCTTCTCGATCCTCGGGCTCTTCGCCGTGTCCGCCAGAGGAGCCACACCGGGTGGGTCGCTGCGGGCCATCCGCGAGCGGGAGGGGCTGCTGCCGCTCGACAACCGCCCGCGGGCCGGGATCGGCGGGACGATCGTGCGGATCGTGTTCCGGGTGCTCGCCTTCGTGATGCTCGGGTCGCTCGTGATCGGCATCCTGAGCCTGACCGGCGTGCCCGTCACGCGCGCGTACATCTACGACAACGGGCGACCGACGACCGCCACGATCGACGGGGACTGGGTCACCTTCACGACGGCGGAGGGTGTGGAGTACACGCTGGAGAGCAACTTCTTCACCCCGGCGGTGTACCCCGACCGCGACGCGTACCTGCCGAGTGGCGCCCCGGTCGTGGTGCGCTACCTGCCCGACCACCCGCAGGCGTTCGTGATCGACAGCGCGCAGACCCCGCGCTGACGTCGGACCCGGCGCGTAGGGTGGAGGCATGTCGCGCGTCCTCGTCTTCGGCGGCCATGGCCGCATCGCCCTCCTGCTCGCCCCCCTTCTCGTCGCCCACGGCGACGAGGTCACCAGCGTGATCCGCAACCCCGACCACGTCGCCGACGTGGAGGCGACGGGGGCCACCGCCGTGGTGGCCGATATCGAGCAGCTCGACGTCGACGCCCTCGCCGACATCATCCGCGGGCACGACGCCGTGGTGTGGTCGGCGGGTGCGGGCGGCGGCGACCCGAAGCGCACCTACGCGGTCGATCGGGACGCCGCGCAGCGCTCGATGGACGCCGCCGAGCGCGCCGGGGTCGAGCGCTACGTCCTGGTGTCGTGGATCGGCTCCACCGCGGAGCACGGGGTCCCGCAGGACGACCCGTTCTTCGCGTACGCCGACGCGAAGTGGGCCGCCGACGAGCACCTCCGCGGCTCGAACCTCGCCGGGACGATCCTCGGACCGGGCGGTCTCACGTTCGACGAGCCGACCGGACGCATCCAGATCGACCCCGAAGGCCGAGGAGAGGTCTCGCGCGCCGACGTCGCGGCCGTCATCGTCGAGGTCCTGCAGAATCCGGCGACCGTCGGCCGCACGATCCGCTTCGGCAACGGCGACGCGGACTCCTCGCTCCCGATCGCCGAGGCCCTCGCGGGCTGACCGTGACGGAGGCCCCGACGTGCCCCTGAGGCCCGCGCGACGGCGCACGGTCGGTGTGCTCGCCGCGCTGGCGCTCGCCCTCTGTGCGCCGCCCGCCGCCGCGCCGCCGCTGCCCGCTGCGACATCGACCGCAGCGACGTCGACCGCCCCTCCCGCGCCTGCCGCTGCCGCGACCACCGCGGGGGAGACTCCCGCGCCCACCGACGATGCCGGGAGCGCCGACGCCACGGTGGACGCCGCCGACACCGCGTATCTCCGCGAACGCGCCGCCGCCGCGGTCGCCGACCTGCCCGTGGCGCAGCAGGCGGCCTCCATCGTGATGGGACACATCGGCGGCACCGACCCGGCCGCGCTGGCCGCCTACATGCAGGCCGGGTTCGGCGGGTTCATCCTGATGGGGGCGAACATCCCCGGCACCGACGCCGAGCTGCACGCGCTCACGGATGCTCTCGCGGTGGACCCGACGCTGCCTCCGCTGATCGCGGTGGACCAGGAGGGCGGCCTGGTCTCCCGGCTCGACGGGGACGTGTTCCCCGCCTCGACGACCCTCAAGGACCGCCCGGTCGCCGACACGTCGGCCGCGTTCGCCGCCCGCGGTGCACTGGTGGCCCGTGCGGGCATCACGGTGAACTTCGGCACGGTCGCAGACGTCACCGCCGACAGCGGCTCGTTCATCTTCGGGCGGGCCCTCGGCACCGACCCGTCCGGGGCGGCCGAGCGCGTCGCGGCGGCCACCTCGGCGCAGCAGCCGTTCGTCGCCTCCGCACTCAAGCACTTCCCCGGCCACGGTGCGGCTCCGGGCGACTCGCACCACGCGATCCCGACCACCGGACGGAGCCTGGAGGAGTGGAAGACGACGGACGCGGTGCCCTTCGCCGCGGGCATCGACGCGGGAGCCTCCCTCCTCATGTACGGGCATCTCGCCTACACCGCCGTCGACCCGCTGCCCGCCTCCCTGTCCGCGACGTGGCACACGCTCGCCCGTGACGAGCTCGGCTTCGACGGTGTCTCGGTGACGGACGACCTCGGGATGCTGCTGTCGTCGGGCGACCCCGCCTACGCCGATCCGGTGGCGAACGGGGTGGCGGCGGTCGCGGCGGGCAACGACCTGGTGCTCATGGTCGCCGGCTCCGACGCGCAGACCGCCGGACGCATGGCCGCGGGCATCGCGGCGGCGGTCGACGCGGGCACCCTGCCCGCGGAGCGGCTGGCGGACGCCGCGACGCGAGTACTGGCCCTGCGGATGCAGCTCGCGGGATCCACCGCGACCTGGGGAGTCTGCGACACCTGCACCCCGGCGGGCTGAGGCGGAAGCGACGGCTCAGGCGACGGCGCGTGCGTCCGAGCCGAGCCAGGCGCGGAGCAGAGCCGCGCGCAGCACCGCCCCCCGCTCCGCGAAGCCGCGCTGTCGTCGCACGTACTCGGCCTTGCCCTCCGGCGTCTCGATGCGCACGGGCTCCACGTCCCAGGCGGCCAGGTCGTAGGGAGCGGCCTGCATGTCCAGCAGGCGGATGTCCCTCGCCAGCTCATAGGTGTCGAGCAGCAGCTCACCGGGCACGAGCGGCCCGAGCTTCATGGCCCAGCGGTACAGGTCCATGCCGGCGTGCAGGCACCCCGGCTGCTCGACCTGGGGCTGCCCGTCCCTGCTGAGCGTCGTCCGGTTGCGTGGCACGGCCTCCGGGGTGAAGAACCGGAACGCGTCGAAGTGGGTGCACCGCAGGTCGTGCGACTCCACGACCGCATCGGTGCCGTCCTTCCCGAGGCGCAGCGGCACGGGGTGACGGTGCTCGTCCGCGCGATACACCATCGCCCACTCGTGGAGTCCGAAGCAGCCGAACTGACCGGGCCGCGAGGCCGTGCGACGCAGCATGCGCTCGACCAGCGCGGCCAGCTCGGGCTTCTCGGCCGCGTACCGGTCGGCATCGGGAACCACCGCGTCGGGGGTCGCGCCGGGGGAGTACCAGCGCCACCCGGCACGCTCGGCGGCGTCACGCAGCTCGACCCCCGCACCGGGGTGCCAGCGCCGCAGCTGCGCGGGCTTGTAGGCGTAATAGGTGTGGAGGAAGTCCCACACCGGGTGCTTCTCGCCGCGGGACAGGCGGGCACGGTGGTCGGCGGTCAGCGCGTCGGCACGCTCCCGATGCGCCTGCTCCCGCGGGAGCCACTCCTCGCGCGACAGGGCCATGTCAGTGCAGGATGCCCACGTCGCCGAGCTGGTCGCGCAGACCGGCACCGTCTTCGGCGCTGACCCACGGGGCGGCGTCCGCCTCGTGCGACTCCATCTCGGCGCGCCCACCGGCGAGCACGGCCTCGGCGGGAAGGAGGCGCCGGATGGCCACACCGGCCACGGAGTCGGGGTGCTCTTCCTGGAACTGCGTGTAGATGGCCTCGTCGTGCTGGCCGTCGTCGCCGATCAGCAGCCACTTCACCTCGGGGAACTCGGTGGCCAGGCGGCGCAGGTTCGTGAGCTTGTGCTCGCGGCCGCTGCGGAACCAGCGGTCGTGCGTCGGGCCCCAGTCGGTCAGCAGCAGCGACCCTGCGGGGAACAGGTGCCGCCCGAGGAACCGGGAGAGCGTGGGTGCGACGTTCCAGGCGCCCGTGGACAGGTACACCATGGGCGCGCCGGGGTGCTGGCGCAGGAGCTGGTCCAGCAGCACCGCCATGCCCGGGACCGGGATGCGGGCGTGCTCATCCACGACGAAGGAGTTCCAGAAGGCGATGAACGGGCGCGGGAGCGCCGTGACCATCACCGTGTCGTCCACATCGGACACGACCCCGAACCGGGTGTCCGCCGCGACGATGAACGCCCGCGCCTCGATCGGCTCCTGCCCCTCGACCGTGACCGTGAAGGTCTGCCACCCGGGCTCCAGGTCGGCGCGGATCACGGCGTCGATCACACCACCGCGGTCGGCGACGACCTGGTGAGTGCTGTCGCCCACGTGCACGCTGACCGACGCGAACCCGACCGGGATGCCGACGAAGCTGCGCCAGCCGCGGATGCTCGCCGGCTCGCCGTCCCGGTTGCTGCGCTGCGGCGGCACGATGAGCACCCGCCCCAGCACGCGCACCCACCCGGGACCGCCGTAGCCGGGGAACGGGAGGATCGTGGCGCTGCGGCCGCGTCGGCGCGCTCGCCCCTCGCGCCACACGTGGAGGCGGTGCTCGAGCCGTGCGAACCAGTGGATCCTGGGCGCCGGGGGTGGGGAAGCCATTGCCTCAGTCTTTCACGTCGGCGTCCGTGCCCGCCTCCGGCGCCTCCAGATGCCGCGCCTCCAGCCGCTGCAGCAGCTTCTTGCCCAGATACGCCAGGAGCAGGAAGAGTGCGATGGCGCCGACGAAGATGTAGCTCGCATAGTGCACCCGGTCGACGAGGTCGCGGAAGCTTCCCGCCGCGAGCGAGGTCACGCTCACGTAGGCCGTGGCCCAGATGATGCAGGCGGGCGTCGTCCACGCCAGGAAGCGGCGGTACGGGTACTCGCTCATCCCGACGGTCAGCGGCACCAGGGAGTGCAGCACCGGAAGGAAGCGGGAGAGGAAGATGGCGATGCCGCCGCGGCGGGCCAGGTAGTTCTCCGCGCGCACCCAGTTCTGCTCGCCGATGCGGCGCCCCAGCCACGACGAGCGGATGTGGGGACCGAGCCACCGGCCGAGCCCGAAGCCGATGCTCTCGCCGATCAGGGCGCCGACCACGACGGTCACGCCCATCGCCACACCCTCCCAGGGGGTCGCGATCCCCATGGAGGCGATGATCACGATCGTGTCGCCGGGGACGATCAGCCCGATCAGGATGCTCGTCTCCAGCATGACCGCGAGTCCGGCGACCAGCGTGCGCGTGACCGGATCGATCGACTGCACGGTGTCGAGGAGCCAGAGCAGGAGGTCGTCCACCCCCTGAGAATATCGGGCGTCGCCGCACCTAGGCTGGGAAGGTGCGCGCGCACCTGAGCCCCCGACCCCTGCCGACCTGGGCGGACCCCGAGCGGCTGTTCCGCGTGCTCGCCGCCAGGGCGGGTGACGTGTTCTGGCTGGACGCGGGGGACGGAGCCGCGGAGGGGTGGAGTCTGCTGGGGGTCGGCGTGCCGTCGCCGAGACCCGACGATGTGCGGCTGGACGGCCGCGTCTCCGAGCCCGGGCTCCCCCCGTTCCTCGGCGGATGGGTCGGCTGGTGCACGTACGAGGGCGGTGCCGCGGCCGCCGGTGCCCCGGTGTCCGCGGACGACCCGGTGCCCGACGGCTGGATGCGGGTGACCCACGCGATCGCCTGGGACCATGCGCGCCATCGCCTGTGGGCGCTCGACCCCGCCGGGCCCGACGCCGACCCCTGGGCGGACGAGCTCCTCGTCGCGGCGGTCGACCCCACTCCCGCGCGGCCGGATCCGGTACCGGGGACCACCGTGGCCCGGCACACCCCCGCGGAGTACGCCGAGCTCATCGAGCGGTGCCGCGCCCTGATCCGCGCGGGCGTCGCGTATCAGCTCTGCCTCACCACGCGCTTCACCGTGCCGGGCACGCACGACCCGGTCGAGGTGTACCGGAGGCTGCGGTCGGCGACCCCCGCGCACCACGGGGGCTTCGTGCGCATCGGCGGGCGCGCGCTGCTGGGCGCCAGTCCGGAGCAGTTCCTCCACGCGGCGGGCGGAGTCGTGCGCACCCGGCCGATCAAGGGCACCCGGCCGCGCAGCACCGACCCCGACACGGATGCCGCGCTCGCCGCCGAGCTCGCCGGCGACCCGAAGGAGCGCGCGGAGAACGTGATGATCGTCGATCTCATGCGCAACGACCTGTCGCGCGTGTGCGTGCCCGGCACGATCCGCGTCGACGGGCTGTGGGTCGTGGAGAGCTACCCGGCCGTGCACCAGCTCGTGAGCACGGTGAGCGGCACCCTGGCGGACGGCGTCACGCTCGGCGCGCTGCTCGCGGCCGCGTTCCCCGCCGGCAGCATGACCGGAGCGCCGAAGCTGTCGGCGATGACGCGGCTGCACGAGCTGGAGAGCGGCCCCCGGGGGGTGTACGCCGGCTGCTTCGGCTACGTGGGCGTGGACGGCGCGGTCGACCTCGCGATGGTGATCCGCAGCATCGTGATCGCGGGGGACGAGGCCGTGGTCGGAGCGGGCGGCGGGATCACGTGGGGCTCGGTGCCGGCGGCCGAGGTCGCCGAGGTCGCGACCAAGGCGAGGGCTCCGCTCGCGGCGCTGGGCGCGGAGCCGCCGTGGCCGTGGGGTTCCGATATCCTGAACTGATCCCGCAATTCCCCTCAGATTGGTCGTGCGTTCGTTGTCCGAGAACCTGTCCACCGCTCCCGTCGACGAGGAGATGCCCTCGGCGCACGCCATCCAGGCCAAGTGGCAGAAGTACTGGGCGGAGCACGAGACGTTCCTCACCGGCGGCGACGGCGACACCCGCCCGCGGCGCTACGTCCTGGCGATGTTCCCGTACCCCTCGGGCGACCTGCACATGGGGCACGCGGAGAACTACCTCTACTCCGACATCGTGGCGCGGTTCTGGCGTCACCGCGGGCACAACGTGCTCAACCCGATCGGCTGGGACTCGTTCGGCCTGCCCGCCGAGAACGCGGCGATCCGCCAGGGCGCGGACCCGCGCGAATGGACCTATCAGAACATCGCGCAGCAGAAGGTCGGCTTCGAGCAGTACGGCGTCTCGTTCGACTGGAGCCGCGTCCTGCACACGTCCGACCCGGAGTACTACCGCTGGAACCAGTGGCTGTTCCTGAAGATGTACGAGCGCGGCCTGGCGTACCGCAAGAAGAGCCCGGTCAACTGGTGCCCGAACGACCAGACGGTGCTGGCGAACGAGCAGGTCGTCGACGGTCGCTGCGAGCGCTGCGGCTACGAGGTCGTGAAGAAGAAGCTCACCCAGTGGTATTTCCGCATCACCGACTACGCGGATCGGCTGCTCGACGACCTGAACCAGCTCGAGGGTTTCTGGCCGCACAAGGTGCTGCAGATGCAGCGCAACTGGATCGGCCGCTCGGTCGGCGCCGACGTGGACTTCCGCATCGAGGGCCGTGACGAGCCGGTGACGGTGTTCTCCACGCGCCCCGACACCCTGCACGGTGCGACGTTCTTCGTGGTAGCGCCCGACTCCGATCTCGCCGCTGAGCTGGCCGCCGAGGCTCCCGTCGAGGTGCGCCAGCGGTTCCAGGACTATCTGGAGCAGGTGCAGAAGGAGTCCGACATCGATCGGCAGTCCACGGATCGCCCCAAGACGGGCGTGTTCCTGGAGCGCTACGCGATCAACCCCGTGAACGGCGAGAAGCTGCCGGTGTGGGCCGCCGACTACGTGCTGGCCGACTACGGCCACGGCGCCGTGATGGCGGTTCCCGCGCACGACCAGCGCGACCTCGACTTCGCCCGCGCCTTCGACCTGCCGGTCAAGGTCGTGGTCGACACGACCGCGCCGATCACGGGGGCCATGCCGGTGATCGAGGTCGACGAGGAGGGCGTCCCGATCGACACGGGCGCCGCGCTCGACGAGCAGCACCCCGCATCGACCGGTGTCGCGCTCACGGGCGACGGTCGCATGATCAACTCGGGTCCGCTGAACGGGCTGTCCAAGCGCAACGCGATCGCCCGCGCGATCGAGCAGCTGGAGGCGTCGGGCACGGGCCGTGCGGCGAAGAACTACCGTCTGCGCGACTGGCTGATCTCGCGACAGCGCTTCTGGGGAACGCCGATCCCGATGCTGCACGGCGACGACGGCCGCATCGTGCCGGTGCCCGAGGACCGGCTGCCCGTGAAGCTGCCGAGCGTCGAGGGACTCGACCTCAAGCCCAAGGGCACCTCGCCGCTGGGCGGGGCGGAGAGCTGGGTGCGCACGACCGACCCGGAGACCGGCGACCCCATGCTGCGCGACCCCGACACGATGGACACGTTCGTCGACAGCTCGTGGTACTTCCTGCGCTTCCTCTCGCCGAACAGCGACACCGTGGCGTTCGACCCCGCCCAGGCGTCGCGCTGGGCGCCGGTGGACTCGTACATCGGCGGCGTCGAGCACGCGATCCTGCACCTGCTCTACGCACGCTTCATCACGAAGGTCCTGTTCGACATGGGCCTGATCGACTTCACCGAGCCGTTCTCGAACCTGATCAACCAGGGGATGGTGCTGCTCGACGGGCAGAAGATGTCGAAGAGCAAGGGCAACCTGGTGCTGTTCCAGGAGGAGCTCGACGCGCACGGCGCCGATGCGCTGCGCGTGGGCCTCGCCTTCGCCGGTCCGGTGGAGGACGACAAGGACTGGGCGGACGTGTCGACCACGGGCGCGCAGAAGTTCCTCTCGCGTGCGCTGCGCATCGGGCACGAGGTGTCCAGCCCGGTCGACGTGGTGTTCGACGGGGGAGACGCGGCCCTGCGTCGCGCCACGCACAAGCTGCTCGCGGAGGCTCCGGCCCTGGTCGAGCAGACCAAGTTCAACGTGCTGGTCGCCCGGCTGATGGAGCTGGTGAACGTCACCCGCAAGACCATCGACGGCGCGGGCGGTGCGGGCGACCCCGCGGTGCGCGAGGCCGCCGAGACGATCGCCGTGATGCTCGACCTGATCGCGCCGCACACCGCGGAGGAGATGTGGGAGCTGCTCGGGCACGAACCGTCCGTCGGACTGGTCACGTGGCGCTCGGCCGACCCCGCGCTGCTCGTGGAGGACACGGTCACGGCCGTCGTGCAGGTGGGTGGCAAGGTGCGGGCTCAGCTCGAGGTCCCCGCGCGCATCGGCGAGGCCGAGCTGGAAGCGCTCGCCCGCGCGGATGAGCGCGTGATCCGGTCGATCGGCGACCGCGAGATCGTGAAGGTCGTCGTGCGCGCTCCCAAGATCGTCAGCATCGTCGTCGCGGGCTGATCCGTCGCGACCTCCGGAGCCGCGGTCACGCGTCCCGGTCGGCGCGCGCGGCGTCCGCGACGGCGATGCCCCGGCGCATCGCCGCGCGAGACGCCTCGTCCCACGGGCCGGACTCCGCGAGCGGGATCTCGGTCAGGTAGCGGCGCTCGGACTCCGGCAGGAGCGTCACGAACCGGGTCGGATCGGAGCCGGCCGTCGCATACAGAGCCGGACCGTCCGCGTAGTACAGATCGCACGCGACGAGACGCCCGTCGCTGCCGCGCATGATGTTGGACGGGTTCTGATCGAGGGGGCCGCACCAGGGCAGCGCCCGCGCTGCCCTGGCATGGATGCGGCGCACGACGTCGACGAGCTCGGCGACGTGCGGTGCGCGTTCGGCGATGGCGGTGTGGAAGGCGACCGCGTCCTTCTCGTCGACCGCGTGGAGCCACTCCATCACCTGCAGATCCCCGCCGCCCGCGAGTCGGCGGTGCGCGAACAATCGCGGTACCTGACCGGTGTGCGCGGCTTCGCGATACAGCGCGGCCGTGTACGGTCCGACCGGATCGAACGGGCTGATGCGCACCGCGGCGACGCCGTCGGGCGAGCGCAGGGCGAAGGCCCAGTCGCCCGCGCCGCTCGGCGTCCAGCCCGCCTCGCGGAAAGCGCGCTCAGCGTCGTGATGAGAGGCCTCCGGGGGCAGGTCGTCGACGATGTCGGTCACCGGTCCAGTCTGCGCCACGCGGCGGGCACGCATCGGAAGAGAGAGCGGCGTGCCCGGGCGCCGGCTCATGCGTGCTGCCAGCCTGGCGGCGTCGGAGCGAGCTCGGCTCCGATCGCCCCGCCTTCGGCTCTGCACGGCGGACCGGGCGCCGCTGTTGTCCACGACCGGCGGTTCTCCGTGGTCGCGGGGGGTCTGCGGAGACCTACCGTGACGGGGTGACTCCTCCCGCACCGACACCCGTACCCCGGCAGCGACGACTGCGGCTCGGTGTGGGCGCCGCGGTGGCGCTCGCGCTCGTCGTGCTGTCGGCCGCGGTGGGTCTGGGCATCCTGCGCGGCCAGGGCGCACCGGCGGAGTCCTTCCCGGTGGGCGACCGCGCGACGGCCGCGCCGTCGTCCGACGTGCTGTACGTGCACGTGCTCGGCGCGGTCGAGCGGCCGGGACTGTACGTCGTCGGCGGTGATGCGCGGCTGGTCGATGCGGTGGCGGCTGCGGGTGGTACGACGGTCGACGCCGACCTCGCCGCGATCAACCTCGCCCGCCGGGTCGAGGACGGCGAGCAGATCCTGGTGCCCGTGGTCGGCGGGTCGGGCGCCGGTTCTCCTGCCGCGGCACCCACGGACGCGCGGATCGACCTCAACGCGGCCGACCAGGCCGCGCTGGAGACGCTGCCGCGGATCGGTCCCGCCCTGGCTGCACGCATCATCGCGTGGCGGGAGGAGAACGGACGCTTCCAGTCGGTGGACGACCTCCTCGGCGTGCCGGGCATCGGGGAGAAGCTGCTCGCGGGATTACGCGACGGGGTACGGGTGTGAAGTCCCGCGATCTCCGGCTCGTGCCGGTTGCCCTCGCGGTGTGGGCGGCGGCGCTCGTCTGCGTGTTCCAGCCCGGTCTCGCGGCGGCCTGTGCGCTCGTGTGCGGCGTCGCGGCGGGCGTCGTCCTGCTGGTGCTGCTCGCGCGGGGGAGGCACGGCGCGGGGCTGGTCCTCCTGATGCTCGCGGCGGCCGCGGCCACGGCGCTGTCCGTGGGGTACGCCCTTCCGTCGCGCGAAGCCGCCGCGGGACAGGGCGGCCGCGTGGTCGAAGCGGTGGTCGAGGTCACGTCGTCCGCGTCCACCGGTCAGGACGGGCGGCTCTGGGTCGAGGCGACCACGCAGAGCCTCGGTCCGCCGGGTCGGGCGCGCCCGGTCGCGGTGCCGGTGCGGATCGGGACCGCGACAGCCGACGGCATCGACCTCGGCGCTCGGCTCCGCGTCGTGGGGGAGACCTCGGCGACAGAGGCGGGGGAGCGCGCGGTGCTGGTGCTCTACGCCACGACCACGGAGGTCGTGCAGCCCCCGTCCGGGGTGTTCGGCGTGGCCGCCACGGCGCGCCGCGCCTTCGTCGACCGCGCGCTGCGGCTGCCAGAGCCGGGCGGCGCGCTCCTGCCGGGACTCGCCGTGGGGGACACCAGGGCGGTGGGCTCCGACCTGGACGAAGACATGCGTTCGAGCGGTCTCAGTCACCTCACGGCCGTCAGCGGGGCGAACTGCGCGATCGTGGTGGCGGCGGTCTTCGGGCTCACGACGCTGTGCGGTGGCGGCCGGGCGCTGCGGGTGGTGCTCGCGGCCACGGCGCTCTCCGGCTTCGTGGTGCTGGTCACGCCGGAGCCGAGCGTGGTGCGCGCCGCGGTGATGGCGGGCGCGGGGATGCTGTCCGTGCTCCTGGGACGACCGAGCGCCGGTGCAGGCGTGCTCGCCCTGTCGACGATCATGATCCTGGTGTCCGATCCGTGGCTCGCCGCGACGCCCGGCTTCGCGCTGTCGGCCGTCGCGACGGGCGCACTCATCCTGCTCGCACCGCCGTTGTCACGCGGATTGCGACGGTGGATGCCGGGCCCGGTCGCGCTGGCGATCGCGGTCCCGCTCTCGGCGCAGCTCGCGTGCGGCCCCATCATCGCGCTGTTCGCGGAACAGCAGTCGCTCATCGGCGTGGCGGCGAACCTGATCGCGGAACCCGCGGCACCGGTCGCGACCGTGGTCGGGCTGCTCGCCTGCCTCGCGGGGCCCGTGCCCGCGGTCGCCGACCTCCTGGCCGCCACCGCGTGGCTGCCCGCGACCTGGATCGCGACGACCGCCCAGGTGACCGCGGACCTGCCCGGTGCGACCATCCTGCTGCCCGCAGGGATCGGCAGCGCGGCACTGGTCGCCGGGCTCGGCGCCGCGGTCGCGGTCGTGTGCCTGGAGGGCGGGAGCCGTGGTCCGCGGTGGCGCGTGCGCGGCGGCGCCGTGCTGCGCGGTGGCGCCGTGACGGTGCTCGTGGTCGCCGGCTCCCTCGCCGGGGCGCAGGCCCTTCTCGGCGGGCCCCTCGCGACGGCCGCGACCCCGGACGCCTGGTCGATCGCCGCGTGCGACGTGGGTCAGGGCGACGCGCTGCTCGTCCGATCCGAGGGCGCCGTGGCTCTGATCGACACCGGTCCGGCGCCGGAACCTCTTCGCGACTGCCTGCGCTCGCTCGGCATCGACCGACTCGACCTGCTCGTGCTCACCCACTTCGACCTTGACCATGCGGGCGGCGTCGAGGCCGTGCGGGGCCGGGTGTCCGCGGTGCTGCACGGGCCGACCGCCGACGCGGACGACGAGCGGACCCTCGCCTCGCTCGCGGCCGGGGGAGCACGGGTGGAGCAGGCGTCCGCGGGGCTCAGGGGAACCCTGGGCGGGGCGACCTGGCGCGTGCGGTGGCCCGTTCGCGATACGACGGCGTTCCCCGCGGGCAACGACCTCGGCGTCGTGATGGAGTTCAGCGGGGGAGAGGTGCCTCGCTCGCTCTTCCTCGCCGATCTGTCGGCCCCTGCGCAGCGGCTGCTCCAGCGTTCGGAGCGCCTCGGCCCGTACGCGGTGGTGAAGGTCGCCCACCACGGCAGCGCCGACCAGGACCCCGGGCTCTACCAGGCGCTGTCACCCGTGGTCGCGCTCATCAGCGTGGGCGCCGACAACGACTACGGGCACCCGCGCCGTGAGACGCTCGACCTGCTGGGCGCGCTGGGAGCCCAGGTGTATCGGACCGACGAGCGCGGACGCATCCTGCTCGGGCTGCGTCACGGCGCTCTGGCGATGTGGAGCGAGACGACCCCCGAGCGTCGAGGTCGTCGCCGCGGCAGCGGGACATCGTGCAGGTCTGCGCCGAACCAGCGGCAGCGATCGTCCGATCGCGGTGTCGGACGCCGCCGGTAGGCTGGGGTCATGGCAGCGTCCCGTCCTCCCGCCCGCGGTGGCGCGAAGCCCGCGAAGATCCCGCAGGTGTCGTGGCGCGAGCCCCGTCCCGCCCCGATCGTGCTCGTCTCCGGTCCGGAAGAGGTCTGCGCCGAGCGTGCGATCGCCGGTGTCCGCGACTATCTGCGCGCCGAGGATCCGGCCCTCGAGGTCAGCGACGTCCGCGCCGACGACTACGCCCCGGGCACGCTCCTGGCCCTCACATCGCCCTCCCTGTTCGGTGAGCCGCGCCTGGTGCGGGTCTCCGGCGTCGAGAAGTGCTCCGACGCGTTCCTGCAGGAGGCTGTGTCCTATCTCGAGCAACCGCAGGAGGGCGCCACGGTCGTGCTCCGCCACACGGGCGCGAGCGTTCGTGGCAAGAAGCTGCTCGACGCGCTGCGTGCCGGCACGGGCGGGGGCATCGAGATCCCCTGCCCGGCGATCAAGAGAGACGGCGACAGGGTCGACTTCGCGGCGGGGGAGTTCGCGGCCGCCAAGAAGCGCATCGCGCCCCCGGCCCTGCGAGCCCTGGTCTCCGCGTTCGCCGACGACCTCACCGAGCTCGCCGCCGCCTGCCAGCAGCTGATCGGCGACGTCGAGGGCGACGTCACGGAAGAGGTCGTCACCAAGTACTACGGCGGCCGCGTCGAGGTGTCGGCGTTCGTCGTCGCCGACACGGCGATCGCCGGGCGCTACGGCGAGGCCCTGGTGTCGCTGCGGCACGCCCTGGCCTCCGGAGCGGATCCGGTGCCCATGGTCGCGGCGTTCGCCATGAAGCTGCGCACGATGGCGCGGGTCGCCGGGAATCGGGAGCCGAGCCGTCAGCTCGCGCAGCGCCTCGGGATGAAGGACTGGCAGGTCGACCGCGCCCGCCGCGACCTCGCGGGCTGGAACGAGCGGTCGCTCGGGATGGCGATCCAGGCCACCGCCCGCGCCGACGCCGAGGTGAAGGGGGCCGCCCGCGACCCGATCTTCGCGCTCGAGCGCATGGTCACGGTCATCGCCACGCGGGAGCCCTTCGGCGGCTGAGCGTGCGGCGCCCGCAGCCTGGCAGCGGTCCGCCACCCGTGAAGATGCACGTCGCCGGCGCGCAGTCCCGGCGCGAGCGTGTGCCGCTGCACGCCGCCTCCGCGATGGAGGGCATGTTCCCGGCCCCTCGCTTGTCCCGTGTCGACCCCACGTGTTCCGGGAACGACAGAAGGCCCGCCTCGCGAGGAGACGGGCCTTCCGGATGATCAGATGCTCAGAGAGCGGCGACCTTCTTGGCGATGGCCGACTTGCGGTTGGCCGCCTGGTTCTTGTGGAGCACGCCCTTGCTGACGGCCTTGTCGAGCTTGACCGTGGCCTTCTTCAGGACCTTCTCGGCGGCGGCCTTGTCGCCGGCGGCGACGGCCTCGCGGGTCTGGCGGACGAGAGTCTTCAGCTCGCTCTTCACGGCCTTATTGCGCTCGTGAGCCTTCTCGTTGGTCTTGTTGCGCTTGATCTGCGACTTGATGTTTGCCACGTGTGGACGCTTTCTGTACAGGAGTTGTTCGGAGTGCCGGCAGCAGAAGAGGGCTGCTGCACGGCGGTCGTGAGGGAAGAACCCACACGCAAGCCAAGAGTCAACTCTACCAGTCCCGGATGCATCGCGCGAAACGAGGCCGCGTCCGCGAAACTGCGTCGCGCTCGGAGTGGTACCGGGTGCAGAATCATCCTGACCCGACAACGACGTCAAGGAGCCCCATGACCCCCGCCTCCGTTCCTTCCCCCGCGCTCGGCCGGCTCCGCTGGTCTGCGGCGACCTCGGCGCTTCAGATCGAGGGCTCGCGCTCCGCCGACGGGGGAGGGCGCTCGATCTGGGACGACTACCTCGAAGCTCCCGGCGCGATCGTCGACGGCTCCACCGCCGACCCCGCCTGCGACAGCTACCGCCATCCCGAGCGTGACGCCGACCTCGCCTCCGCCCTCGGCCTCGACCGCTACCGCTTCTCGATCCCGTGGGCGCGGGTGCAGCCCGACGGACGTGGGCGCGGGAACACCGCAGCCCTCGACCACTACTCCCGGTTCGTCGATCTGCTGCTGGAGCGCGGCGTCACGCCGTTCCCCACGCTGTTCCACTGGGAGATGCCGAGCACCGTGGAGGAAACGGGCGGGTGGCTCGCGCGCGACACCGCCGAGCGATTCGGCGAGTATGCGGCGATCGTGGCCGACCGCCTGGGCGACCGCGTCGCGCACTGGTATACCCTCAACGAGCCGGCGATGACGACGCTCCAGGGCTATGCCGTGGGTGCCCTCGCGCCGGGGAAGCAGCTGCTGTTCGACGCGCTGCCCACCGCGCACCACCAGCTGCTGGCACACGCGCGGGCCGCGGCGGCGCTGCGCACGCGGGGGGCTACGGCGGTGGGACTGGTCAACAACCACACCTGGGTCCTCCCGCTGCACGATGCGCCAGAGGACCACGAGGCGGCGTTCGTCTACGACCTCCTGCACAACCGGATCTTCAGCACCCCGCTGCTCGAGGGCGCGTACCCCGACCTGGAGGCGCTCGGGCTGCCGCCGCTGCCCGTCGAGGAGGGCGACCTGGCGGCGATCGGCGGCTCGATCGACTTCTACGGCGTCAACTTCTACAACCCCACGACTGTGACCGCCGCTCCCGCCGGTGGCTCCATCCCGTTCGACATCGTGCCGACCCCCGGTGTGCCGGTGACCGGTTTCGGACAGGAGTGGCCGATCATGCCGTCCGCCCTGCGCGACCTGCTGGTCGATCTGCACGCCCGGCATCCGCAGCTGCCGCCCGTGATCATCGGCGAGAACGGCGCCTCCTTCCCCGAGCCCTCCACCGCGACCCGCGTGGACGACGCCGACCGGATCTCCTACCTCTCCGGCCACATCGCCGCGGTCGCCGAGGCCATCGACGCCGGAGTGCCGGTCGAGGAGTACACGGTGTGGTCGCTGCTGGACAACTGGGAGTGGGCCGACGGGTACACCCAGCGCTTCGGGCTGGTGCACGTCGACTTCGCCACGGGGGAGTGCACCCCCAAGGCCTCGTACGACTGGTACCGCGACCTGATCGCCTCCGTGCGCGCGGGCGTCACGACCTCGGCGGCACAGCGATGACCGCGGCTCCGGCGACGCAGCGCGTCCGGGCCGGCGCGCGGTGGATGTCACTGTTCACGCTGGCGTGGCTGGCGATCTGGACCGTGCAGCTCACCCCGGTGCAGCTGCTCCTCCCGCTGCAGCTCGACACCCCGGAGGACGACTGGATCCGCGGAGTCGTGTCCTCCGGTCTCGTGCTCGGGGTGGGCGGGCTGGCGGGCATCGTCGCCGGTCCGGCCGCCGGTGCCCTGTCGGATCGGGCGCGGGCCGGACGGCACCGCCGACGCCCGTGGGCGCTGGGTGGCGTCTGGCTCACGGCCCTGTGCCTGGTGCTGACGGGTTTCGCGACCGGGCCCTGGGCGGTCGGCGCCGGGTGGGTGGGCGTCTCGATCGGCGTCGCGGTGTCGTCGGCCGCCTTCACCGCCCTGATCGCGGATCAGCTTCCGACCACGCAGCGGGGGGCCGCCTCGGCCGCCGTCGGCTCCGCTCAGGCGGTCGGGATCGTGCTCGGCGTCGGGCTGGTCGTGCTCCTGGGACTCGACATCGTGTCGGGCTACCTGCTCCTGGCCGTGGTGATCGCGGTCGCGGGGTCGGCGGCCGCGCTCCTGCTGCCCGACCCGCCGACGACCGAGGCGCTGCGTCCCCGGGAGGCCGGACGCCCCCGGCTGGCCTCGCTGCGCGACCGAGACTTCGCCTGGATGCTGTCCGGTCGGCTGGTGACCAACGTCGGCAATGCGCTCGGCACCGCCCTGTTCCTGTTCTTCCTGCTGCACGGGCTGGGGCAGGAGAACGCGACCGCCCAGGACAACCTGCTGCTGCTGATCGTCGTCTACACGGTGTTCGTGGTGCTGGCCTCGGTGGTCACCGGCCTCGTGTCCGACCGGACGGGGCGGCGCCGCACGCTCACGGTCGCCGCTACCGTGGTGCAGGCGGCGTCCGGAGTGGCGATCGTGCTGGTGCCCACGTTCGAGATGACCATGGTCGCCGCGGCGCTCATGGGGCTCGGCTACGGCGCCTTCTCCACGGTGGGACTCGCGTTCGCGGCCGACCTGCTGCCGGACGAGCAGGACCGCGCCCGCGACCTCGGCATCGTGAACGTCACCGCGGCGCTCGGTCAGCTGATCGGCCCGGTGCTCGGGGCGGGGCTGGTGGCGCTGGTCGGCGGCTTCTGGCTCGTCTTCCTCGCCGCTGCGGTGCTGTCGCTCGTGGGGGGCCTGCTCACGGCGTTCGCACGGCAGCCCGCCCGCTCATGAGTCCTCGGCCTGCGCCTGGACGGTGGCGATCGCGAGGGCCAGCACCGCGTTGAACACCCGGGGTCGCATGGCCGTGACCAGGTGCGTGGTGCGGGGGACCACGATGAGTTCCGCGTGCGGTGCGAGCCGGCGGAACAGCGGTTCGTTCAGGCGCAGCTGGTCATACTGCCCGTTCACGAACCACAGCGGCACGTCGATGCGCGGGACGGCGGCGGCCACGTCCAGCGCGGCCAGGCTGCGCAGCGCGGTGTCCTGCATGTCGAGCGCGTAGCCACCGGCCTGGAAGTCGGCGCGGTTCTCGGCGGGGATCGTGGCGGCGAGCATCTGCCGCGTGAGCCACAGGCCGCGGTCGGGGAGCGAGTCGACGGCCCGCGCGAACAGTCGGTACGCGCGGAGCCCTGCGCCCTGGGGAAGCGAGGTGCAGGCGGCCGCGACGAGCCCGGCGACCGGAGGACGCTCGGCGCCGCCGGTGTAGGCGAGGGAGAGCAGTCCGCCCATCGAGTGCCCGACCAGGAGCACGGGTCCGCGCTCGGCGGCGGCGCGCACGGCGGCGTCGATCGTGTGGAGTGCCTCGTGCAGCGTGAAGTCCTCCGCCATGCGGGAGCCGTGGCCCGGAAGATCGAGCGCGGTCACGGGGTGCCCGTGCTCCTCCAGGTACGCCACCTGGGAGCGCCACATGGTCGCCGAGGTGCGGATGCCGTGCACGAGGACGGTCTGGACGCTCACTTCTTCAGCATAAAGAAGCGGGGCCGGTGGCGAACCACCGACCCCGCGTCGACACGAGACGTGTCAGAGGGTGTTACTTCTCCCAGCCGACGTTCTCGACCGGCGTGACGCCGAACAGGTCGAGGCCCACGTAGGGCTCCGGCGTGAGGTTCGCCAGGCCGTTCTTGACCACGTAGATCGACGGGCCGTTGTAGAGCGGGATGACGCCCCACGTCTGCTCGATGATCTTCGGCTCGAGCTCCATGGAGGCGGCGGTCCAGGACTCCGCGTCCTTCTGCGACTCGACCTCGTCGGCGATCTGCTTGTCGATCTCGGCCGTGCCGGTGCCCGACAGGTTCAGCTGGCTGTCCGAGCAGTAGAGCTGGCAGAACCAGGCCGGACCGAACGGGTCGGAGTCGGTGAAGCGGAGCGACACCGCGTCCCAGTTCTTCGACGTCAGGTCGTTCGAGAAGTCGGCCGAGGGGCGGACGTCGATCTGCACGTCGATGCCGATCTCCTTCTGCTGCGCCTGGAGCGACTTCGCGAGGGCCTCAAGCGTGGGGTCCTCACCGAACACCGGGTAGGTGATGGACAGCTTCTCGCCGTCCTTCTCGCGGATGCCGTCGTCGCCCTCGGTCCAGCCGGCGTCGTCGAGCAGCTTCTTGGCGGCGTCGACATCGTTCTTCAGACCGGCGGTCGCGAACGAGTCGGAGTAGCCGTCCTGGAACGCATACATGTTCAGCGAACCGGCGGCCGGCTCCTCGTAACCGAGGCCGTTCCACGCGATCTGCTTCTGCTGGTCGATGTTGATGCCCATGAAGAAGGCCTTGCGCACGTCGATGTCCTCGAACTGCGGCTTGTCGGCGTCGACCATGATGATCGTCTTCGCGGTCTGCTGCGCGCGACGCACCGTGGTGTCGTCGACGTCCTGCAGCTGCTTCAGACGGTCGTTGGTGTTGGCGCCCACCATGTCGATCTCGCCGTTCTTGAAGGCGTTGATCGCGGCGTCCGGCTCCATCGCCGTGAAGGTCACCGAGTCGAGCAGCGGTGCGTTGCCCCACCACTCGGGGTTCGGCTTGAACGAGACGAAGCCGCCGTTCGGGTCGAACGTGTCGACCGTGTACGGTCCGGCGCCCCACTCGGGGTGCATGTTGCCGATGAAGCCCTCGTTGAAGACGGTCGGGTCGGCGACGGCCGGGTGCAGCACGCCACCGGTCAGGAACGCCATGGACGGCCAGGCGTAGATGCCGTCGAAGGTGACGACCGCGGTCTTGGCGGAGTCGCCCTGCTCGACGCTCTTGATCTGCTTGTAGCCGTCGGTCGCGTTGGGGGTGAAGCCCTCGTCGTAGGAGCGGTTGGCCTTCCACGTCGCGTCGATGGCCGTCCAGTCCATGTCCGTGCCGTCGTTGAAGTGGGCCTCGTCCGTGAACGTGAACGTGATGGTGGTGTTGCCGTCCTTCTCGCCGATGTCGTAGGCGTCGAGGTACGCGTCGTTCTTCGTGACCTCGCCCTCCGGCGAGACGAGCAGGATCTGCGGCATGTACCACGACCACAGACGCACGGTGTCCGCGCTGCCGTCACCGTTGAAGGCGTTCAGCTGCTCGGGGATCTCGTTGATCGGGAAGTTGACCTCGCCACCCTCCTGCAGGTTGCTGCGGTCCTGGGGGTTGTAGTCGGCGGACTTGGTCTCGACCTTGTCGCCGCCGTTGTCCCCGCCACCGGTGTTTCCGGACCCGCTCGCGCAACCCGCGAGGGCGAGTGCCAGGGCGCCGCTGATCGCGATCGCCCCCAGCAACTTCTTGTTCTTCATGGTGCTCCTTTCGCCTTTCGGCGTTTCATAAAGGGAAGAATAGTTCGCGGTCGCGACCGGCATACCGCCCCGGAGTGAATCGCGCCTAACCGTTATCGGACGGTGACCAGCAACCCCGCGACCGCGGCGATCAGACCGTCGCCGGCTTGGTCGACATGGTCGCCGCGTCGAACACGACGCGCTGGCGGGTGCGCTCCACATCCGGGTCGGGGACGGGGATGGCCGACAGCAGCGCCTGCGTGTACGGGTGCTGCGGGTTGTCGAACACGTCGTCCACGTCGCCGTGCTCCACGAACTCGCCGAGGTACATCACGGCCACGCGGTCGGCGATGTGGCGCACCACGGACAGGTCGTGCGCGACGAACAGGTACGACAGGCCCAGCTTCACCTTCAGCTCGTCGAGCAGGTTGATCACACCGGCCTGGATCGACACGTCGAGCGCCGAGACCGGCTCATCGAGCACCACGATCTTCGGGTTCGTCGACAGGGCGCGGGCGATGCCGATGCGCTGCCGCTGACCGCCGGAGAACGCCTGGGGGAAGCGGTCGCTGTGCGCCGGGTTCAGGCCGACGAGGTCCATCAGCTCGTCCACGCGACGGTGCGCCTCCTCCTTGGGCGTGCCGATCGCGAACAGCGGCTCGGAGATGATGTCGGCGACCGTCATGCGCGGGTCGAGGGCGCCCATCGGGTCCTGGAACACGATCTGGATGTCGCGGCGCAGCGCCCGCTCCACCTTGCGGCTGTGGATGTCGTTGACGCTGGTGCCGGCGATCACGATGTCGCCCTCGCTCTGCTTGACCATGTCCATGATCTGCAGCAGGGTCGTGGTCTTGCCGGAGCCGGACTCGCCGACGATGGCCATCGTCTCGCCCTCACGGACGTCGAAGCTGATGCCCTTGATCGCCTGCACCTCGCCGACCTTGCGCTTGAGGAACGCGCCCTTGAGCAGCGGGAAGGTCTTCGTGAGGTTCTTGACCTCGAGCGTGACCGGGCGCTCCTCGCGCGGGAGTCGCGTGAGGTCGCTCTCCGGCACCGCGCGCACGGGGTAGACCGGGAGGCCGCCCAGCAGGCCGCCGTCCTCGATCTCGTGCGAGCGGATGCAGGCGGCGCGGTGCAGGTCGCCCGAGCCGGTGGCCACGGGGAGCAGCTCCGGCTCCTTCGCGCGGCACGCGTCCATCACGATGGGGCAGCGGTCGGCGAAGGGGCACGCGTCGGGCAGGTCGATCAGCAGCGGCGGGTTGCCCTTGATCGGGGTGAGCGGCTGCTTGTCGCCCTTGTCCACGCGCGGGATCGCGCCCAGCAGGCCGATCGAGTACGGCATGCGCGTCTTGTGGAACAGCTCGTGCACGGGCGCCTGCTCCACGGGCTTGCCCGCGTACATCACCAGCACGTCGTCGGCCGTGCGGGCCACCACGCCCATGTCGTGCGTGATCATGATCACCGCGGCGCCGGTCTCGTCCTGCGCCTTCTCGATCAGATCGAGGATCTGCGCCTGGATCGTGACGTCGAGGGCCGTGGTCGGCTCGTCGCAGATGATGAGCTTGGGGTTGTTCGCCATCGCGATGGCGATCACCACGCGCTGGCGCATGCCGCCGGAGAACTCGTGCGGGAACGACTTCATGCGCCGCTCCGGCTCGGTGATGCCGACGAGCTTCAACAGCTCGACCGAGCGGTCCCACGCATCCTTCTTCGACAGGCTGCGGTGCACCGTGAGGGCCTCGATGAGCTGGTCGCCCACGGTGTAGACGGGGGTGAGCGAGGTCAGCGGGTCCTGGAAGACCATCGACATGCCGTTGCCGCGGATCACCGACAGCTGCTTGTCGCTCATGCCGATCAGCTCTTTGCCGTCGTACATGATCGAGCCGGTGACCTTGGCGTTCTCGTCGAGGAGCCCCATGATCGCGAGCGAGGTGACGGACTTGCCGGAGCCGGACTCGCCGACGATGCCGAGGGTCTTGCCGGCTTCGAGGTCGAACGAGACGCCGCGCACGGCGTCGACGCGGCCGGCCTCGGAGGCGAAGCTGACCTTGAGGTCGCGGACGGAGAGGACGTTGGTCATGCGCGGCCTCCTGCAGCCGAGGTCGGGTCGAGGGCGTCGCGCAGGCCGTCGGCGATCAACGCCATCGACACCGTGAGCAGGGTCAGCGCCGCCGCCGGGAAGTAGAACAGCCACGGGGCCGTGGTGAGCGAGCTCGAGCCGGCACCGATCAGCGCGCCGAGCGACACGTCGGGGATCTTGACGCCGAAGCCCAGGAACGACAGACCGGTCTCGGTCACGACGGCCGAGACGACGCCGAGGGTGAAGTTGATCACGAGGAGCGAGCCGATGTTCGGCAGCAGGTGGCGCAGCACGATCTTCATGCCGCCCACGCCCATGTAGCGGGCCGCGCTGACGTACTCGCGCTCGCGCAGCGACAGGGCCATGGTCCAGATGACGCGGGCGGGGAAGTACCACCCGATCACGAAGATCATGATGAGTGCGATCACGCGCCAGTCTCCGCCGGCCTTGTTCGAGATCATCGCGAGGATCAGGAAGCTCGGGATCACCATCATGAAGTGGATGATCAGGAGCGAGATGCGCTCGGTCCAGCCGCCGAAGTAGGCCGCGGCCGTGCCGACCAGGGCCGACACGATCGTGACGCCGATCGAGACCGTGAGCGCGATCATGAGAGAGCGCTGCAGGCCGACCGCGACCTGCGCGAACAGGTCGTTCCCGGCGTTGTTGGTGCCGAACCAGTGCTCCGTGGACGGCGGGGTGCTCAGGTTGAGGAAGTCGAGCTCCACGTGGTCGTAGCGCGCGATCAGCGGGCCGAAGATCGCGAACAGCACGAGCAGCGCGAAGATCACCAGGCCGATGAGCGCACCGCGGTTGCGGGAGAAGCGCCGCCAGTACAGGCTCCACTTCGACAGGCGCTTCGTCGCGACGCGGGTGGTCTCGGGGCCGGCGGCCGCGGGGTCCGGGTGGATGGTCGGGTCGAGCATGTCGGTGCTCATGTCAGCTCACTCTCACACGCGGGTCGAGGACCACGACGGCGATGTCGGCGAGGATCGCGCCGATCGCCGTGAGGACCGCGCCGAAGGCCGCGATCGCGACGGTTCCGTGGATGTCGTTCTTCGAGATGGTCTCGATGAAGTACTTGCCCATGCCGTTCCACGCGAAGATCGTCTCGGTCAGGACCGCACCGGTGAAGATGGCGGGGATCGTGAAGGCGACCTGCGTGGCGACGGGGATCAGCGAGGTGCGCAGCGCGTGCTTGCGGATGGCCTGCTGCTTGGTGAGGCCCTTGGCGCGAGCGGTGCGCACGTAGTCGGCGTTGATGTTGTCCAGCAGCAGCGAGCGCTGCAGGAAGTGGATGCTCGCGTAGCCCGTGAGCACCAGGGCTATGGTCGGCAGCGTCAGATGCTGCAGCACGTCTATCAGGGTGGGGAAGAAGCCCTCGACCCCCTGACTGGCGTTCCCTGTCACATAGAAGATGCGCGTGCCGGTGGCGTTGTTGAGGCCGATCGCGAGCAGCACGATCGCGAAGGCCGCGACCACGATCGGGATGTTCAGCGTGATGATGCTGGTGGCCTGGCCGATGCGGTCGGCGAGCTTGTACTGGCGGGACGCCGTGTACACGCCGAGCGCGATGCCGAGGATCGTGGTGATGATCGTCGCGCCGAGCACGAGCTCCGCGCTGACCCACATGCGGTACGCGACCTGCTCGTTGACGGAGCCGCCGGTCGGGCTCACCCCCCAGTCCCAGCGGAGGAGGATGCTCGTGAACCAGTTCCACCAGCGCTCGATGAGCGGCACGGTGTCGCTGAGGTTGCGGGGCACGAGGAGGTTGTTGATCTGCTCTTCACTGAGCGGAGGACGACGGCCCACGTAGTTGCTGCGCGGATCGAGGAACCCCCACGCGAGGAAGTAGGTGAGGTTCGTCGCGACCACGATCATGAGCAGCCAGCCGAGGGCGCGGCGTGCGAGGTACTTGATCAAGGGGGATTGTCTTTCTCTTCTCCAGACGCGCTCGGGATCCGCCGACGCAACGCTGAGCCGGGCGGATGAATCGGGCGCCATCCGCCGTTCTGCGCGACGCGACAGCCCTCACGGAGTCTGTGACGGAGTCGTATCGCTTACGGGATCCGGTGTCACGGATTGATCCCGGGCAACTTCGGGAGACTATCACCGATGTCCCCGAATGGGGATTCCCCCGCCCCTCACCGTAGAATCGACGGGACATGTCCCCACGCGCTCTCACCCCGCTTCAGCCTGCCGCGACGCCGGCTGCGCAGATCCGCAATTTCTGCATCATCGCCCACATCGATCACGGCAAGTCGACGCTCGCCGACCGCATGCTCCAGATCACCGGAGTGGTGTCGGACCGGGACATGCGGGCGCAGTACCTCGACCGCATGGACATCGAGCGCGAGCGCGGCATCACCATCAAGAGCCAGGCCGTGCGCATGCCCTGGGAGATCGACGGCGAGACGTTCGCGCTGAACATGATCGACACCCCCGGCCACGTGGACTTCACCTACGAGGTGTCGCGCTCCCTCGCCGCGTGCGAGGGGGCGATCCTCCTGGTCGACGCCGCACAGGGGATCGAGGCGCAGACGCTCGCCAACCTCTACCTGGCGCTCGAGAACGACCTGCACATCATCCCGGTCCTCAACAAGATCGACCTCCCGGCGGCCGACCCGGAGAAGTACGCGAAGGAGCTCGCCTCCCTCATCGGGGGCAAGCCGGAAGACGTGCTGCGCGTCTCGGGCAAGACCGGCGTCGGCGTCGAGGATCTGCTCGACCGCCTCGTGCGGGAGATCCCCGCGCCGGTCGGAGACGCCGAGGCTCCCGCCCGCGCCATGATCTTCGACTCCGTGTACGACGCGTACCGCGGCGTCGTCACCTACGTGCGCATGGTCGACGGCAGCCTCTCCCCGCGCGAGCGCATCCAGATGATGTCGACCGGCGCCAACCACGAGGCTCTCGAGGTCGGGGTGTCCAGCCCCGAGCCGACGCCCACGAAGGGCCTCGGTGTCGGCGAGGTGGGCTACCTCATCACCGGCGTGAAGGACGTGCGCCAGTCGAAGGTCGGCGACACCATCACGAACGCGCGCAAGCCCGCCGCTGAGGCGCTCCCCGGTTACACCGACCCGAAGCCGATGGTGTTCTCGGGCATCTACCCGATCGACGGCAGCGACTACGCGGAACTGCGCGAGGCCCTCGACAAGCTCAAGCTCTCCGACGCGTCGCTGCAGTACGAGCCGGAGACCTCGGTCGCGCTCGGCTTCGGCTTCCGCTGCGGCTTCCTCGGCCTGCTGCACCTGGAGATCGTGACGGAGCGGCTCGCGCGCGAGTTCGGCCTCGACCTCATCACCACGGCGCCGAGCGTGATCTACGAGGTCGTCACCAGCGACACCGGCGAGACGGTCACGGTCACGAACCCGAGCGAGTACCCCGATGGGCGCATCGGCTCGGTGTCGGAGCCGATGGTCAAGGCGGCGATCCTGCTGCCCAAGGACTACGTCGGCACCGTGATGGAGCTGTGCCAGTCGCGGCGCGGCACGCTGCTGGGCATGGAGTACTTCTCGGAGGAGCGCGTCGAGCTGCGCTACAACATGCCGCTCGGCGAGATCGTGTTCGACTTCTTCGACCAGCTCAAGTCCAAGACGCAGGGGTACGCCTCGCTCGACTACGAGCCCTCCGGTCAGCAGGAGGCCGACCTGGTGAAGGTCGACATCCTCCTCCAGGGCGAGAAGGTCGACGCCTTCAGCTCGATCGTGCACCGCGACAAGGCCTACGCGTACGGCACGATGATGGCCGAGCGCCTGCGCAAGCTCATCCCTCGTCAGCAGTTCGAGGTGCCGATCCAGGCGGCGATCGGTGCGCGCATCATCGCCCGCGAGACCATCCGCGCGATCCGCAAGGACGTGCTCGCCAAGTGCTACGGCGGTGACATCACGCGCAAGCGCAAGCTCCTCGAGAAGCAGAAGGAGGGCAAGAAGCGCATGAAGATGGTCGGCCGCGTCGAGGTCCCCCAGGAGGCGTTCATCGCGGCGCTCTCCGGCGACGTCGAGGGCAAGGACAAGAAGTAACCCGGGCGATCCTGGGCGCTCCCGTGGTGCGGGGGGTGTTCGCCCAGGGAACCCGAAGTAGGCTGGATCTCATGCGGCGCGGGACTTTCCGAGACGACACGGTGGACTATGCGGCCGTGGGTGCGACCCACGCCCCCGACCTGATGCAGTACCCGCCGGAGCGCAGCATCCCGGCGGAGGAGTCCTGGCGGATCGGCAGCGGCGAGGAGCGGTTCCAGACGGCGGGCGAGGCCCTGCTGTCGTGGACGGCGCAGCGCGCAGCGGGACTCTCGGTGGAAGACGTGCGTCCCGCCCCGGGCCCCGCGTACGCCGGGGTCAGCTTCGACGCCGAGGGCAACCCGATCGCGCCGAGCAAGCGCGATGTCGAGCCGCGCTACGACGCGGAGGGCATGCCGTTCGTCGGCGCCGGGATGACGCTGCACCTGCGCGGTCGGGTGGGCGGCATGCGCGCCGACTCCGAGCTGCGCGTGATCTCGGTCACCGAGGAGACACGGCGCATCGGCTTCGTGCTCGGGACGATCGGGGGCTCGGTCGTCAGCGGCGAGGAGTCGTTCGACGTCGACTGGCGCGAGGACAACGACGAGGTGTGGTTCACGGTGCGCGCGTTCGACGCGCCCAACGCGCTCGTCTACCGCCTGATCCCGGCCCTCATGAAGCGGCGCCGCCGCGAGCTGTTCGCGCGGTACCTGCGCGCGATCTCCCCGCTGTACGCGACCCCCGTCTGATGGCGGGACCGCTTCCCCTCGGCGATCCGGCTCCCGCCGACGGTCGCCTGCCCGACGACCTGCCGATCTCTGCCGACACCCCGTTCTCGGCGTACCTGCACGTGCCGTTCTGCCGCGTGCGCTGCGGCTACTGCGACTTCAACACCTACACGTCGAGCGAGCTGCGCGGCGCGAAGCAGGAGGACTATGCGTCGACCCTGATCGCCGAGATCGCCCTCGCTCGCGGCGTGCTGGAGGCCGCGGGGGCGCTGCGACCGATGGACACGGTGTTCTTCGGGGGCGGCACGCCGACGCTGCTGCCCCCGGGCGACCTCGCGCGGATGCTCGGCGCGGCGACCGCGGCGTTCGGGCTGGCGCCGGGTGCCGAGGTGACGGTGGAGGCGAACCCCGACACGGTGACGCCCGAGGTGGCGCGCACCCTCGCGGAGGCCGGCGTCACGCGGTTGTCGATCGGCATGCAGTCGGCGGTGCCGCACGTGCTCGCCGCTCTCGATCGCACGCATCAGCCGGAGAACGTGCGGACGGCGGTGGCCGCGGCCAAGGGTGCGGGACTGGACGTCAGCGTCGATCTCATCTACGGCGCGCCGGGGGAGTCACTCGCCGACTGGGAGGCGTCGCTCGATGCGGCCCTCCAGCTCGAGTCGGACCACATCTCCGCGTACGCGTTGATCATCGAGGACGGCACGAAGCTCGCGCGGCAGATCCGTCGCGGCGAGGTGCCTACCCCCGACGACGACCTGCAGGCGGACATGTACGAGCTGGCCGACGAGCGGCTGGCCGCGGCGGGCTTCGAGTGGTACGAGGTCAGCAACTGGGCGCGCACGCCGGAGCAGCGGTCGCGGCACAACCTGGCGTACTGGCGGGGGAGCGACTGGTGGGGCTTCGGTCCCGGCGCGCACAGCCACGTGGCGGGACTGCGCTGGTGGAACGTGAAGCATCCGGCCGCCTACGCGCAGCGGCTCGCGGCGTCCGCGTCTCCGGCGGCGGGACGGGAGCGCCCCGACGTGGAGGCCCAGACGCTCGAGCGCATCCTGCTGCTCAGCCGCATCCGCGAGGGCATCGCGGTGGAGGACCTGCCCGCGGCGAACCGCCCCCGCGTGGCCGGACTCATCGCGGACGGCCTGATCGACGCGGCGGCGGCGATCCGCGGGCGCGTGCAGCTCACCCTGCGCGGACGCCTCCTCGCCGACGCGGTGGTGCGCGAGCTCACCGACTGAGTGATCGGCGCGCGGGTTCGGAGAACTCCCGGTCGTACGCGGTAGGATTGGCACTCAGGGTGTCAGAGTGCCAGCGTCCGGTCGTCAGCGGGAAGGGGTGGGCCATGGTCACAGAGCGAGGACTCCAGGTTCTCCGCGCGATCGTGCAGGACTACGTCGAGACGCACGAGCCGGTGGGCAGCCGATCGATCGTCGACCGTCACTCGTTCGGGGTGTCCGCGGCGACGATCCGCAACGACATGGCGCAGCTCGAAGACGAGGAGCTCATCACCGCCCCCCACACGTCGTCCGGTCGCGTGCCCACCGACAAGGGCTACCGCGTCTTCGTCAACCACCTCGCCCAGCTCCGTCCCCTCTCCTCGGCGCAGCGCTCGGCGATCGAGTCGTTCCTCGCCGACCCCGCCGACCTCGACGACCTCATGGCGCGCACGGTGCGGGTACTGACGCAGCTCACGGGTCAGGTCGCGCTGGCGCAGTATCCGTCGTTCGCCCGCGCGCGGGTCACGCACGTGGAGCTCGTCGCGCTGGCCCCCAACCGTCTCCTGACCGTGCTGGTGACCGATGCCGGCGGCGTCTCGCAGCGGATGACCGTGCTGCCGGATGCGATCGACGAGGCCGATCTCGGTGTGCTCCGCGCCCGGCTCTCCGCGCTCATCACGGGACAGGCGATTGCGGAGGCGTCCGAGCGGCTGCAGACCCTGCTGGCCGCGGAGGAGACGCCGCGCGACCGCGTGCTGCGCACTCTCGCCGGCGTCCTCGTCGACGAGCTGGGCGGGTTCCGTCAGGAGCGACTGGTGATGGCGGGCGCGGCGACCCTCGCCCGCCGCGAGCACGACTTCCGCGGCAGCATCCACCCCCTCCTCGAGGCGATCGAGGAGCAGGTGACGCTGCTGCGGCTGATGAGCGAGATGGTGGCCGACGAGCACGGCCTGGCGGCCAGCATCGGCACCGAGAACGCGCCGTTCGGTCTCGGCGAGGCGTCGATCGTCGCGAGCGACTACGCGGCACCGACCGGAACGGCGCGCGTCGGCGTGATGGGGCCGACGCGCATGGACTATCCGAGCAACCTGGCGGCGGCGCGGGCGGTGGCCCGCTACCTGTCGCGGATGCTCGACGACGACGAGGCCGGCCGCTGACGCGGCCCCACGGAACACGCAGAAGGGCGATTGTGGCGGACCACTATGAGGTTCTCGGGGTGTCCCGGGACGCTTCCACGGATGAGATCAAGAAGGCGTACCGCCGACTGGCGCGGCAGCTCCACCCGGACGTGAATCCGGGCGAGGACGCGGCAGAGCGGTTCAAGCTCGTCACCCACGCCTACGACGTGCTCAGCGACGAGGAGTCGCGACGCCGTTACGACATGGGCGGCGGGGACGGCGCCGCGGGCAACTTCGGCGGCTTCGGCGGGTTCGGCGACATCTTCGAGACGTTCTTCGGCGCCGCGCAGGGCGGTGGCCGCGGAGCCCGGCCCCGGTCGCGGCGCGAGCGCGGTCAAGACGCCCTGGTGCGCGTGACGCTCGAGCTGGGCGACGTCGTGTTCGGCGCGCACCGCGACATCGAGGTCGACACCGCGGTGCTGTGCGAGACGTGTCAGGGCTCGTGCTGCCAGGAGGGCACCTCGCCCGTCACGTGCGACATCTGCGGCGGCACCGGCCACGTGCAGCGTCAGGTGCGCAGCCTGCTCGGCAACGTCGTCACCTCGCAGCCGTGCGGCACGTGCGAGGGCTACGGCACCACCATCCCGTATCCGTGCGGCACGTGCGGCGGACAGGGGCGCGTGCGCTCGCGGCGCACCGTGTCGCTCGACATCCCCGCCGGCGTGGAGACCGGACTGCGCCTGCAGCTGCCCGGCTCCGGTGAGGTCGGTCGCGCCGGTGGCCCCCACGGCGACCTGTACGTGGAGGTCACGGTCACCCCGCACCCCGCGTTCAGCCGGGAGGGCGACGACCTCCTCGCGACGCTCGAGGTGTCGATGACCGATGCGATCCTCGGCACCGACACGTCGATCGAGGGCCTGGACGGCGAGGTCGACCTGGAGATCCGCCCCGGTGTGCAGTCCGGCGACGTGCTGACGATCAAGGGCCGCGGCATCACGCCGCTGCGCGGCACCCAGCGCGGCGACCTGCGCGTGGGCGTGCAGGTCGTGACACCCACGAAGCTCGACGCGTCGCAGCGCAAGCTCATCGAGGACTTCGCGAAGAAGGCGAAGGCTCCGGCCCCGCAGCTCGCCCAGTTCCAGCAGGGGCTGTTCTCGAAGCTGCGCGACCGGTTCCGCGGACACTGATCGTGGCGCTCCACTTCCTTGTCGAGACGGCGGGAGGCGCGGCCGTCGGCGACGTGGTCACGCTGACCGGCGCCGAGGCGAAGCACGCGGCCGTGGTGCGTCGGCTGCGCGTCGGCGAGGCCGTGACGGTGGGGGACGGCCGCGGCGTGTGGCTGACCGGCGTCGCGGAGGAGGTCTCGCCGTCGCGCGTCGAGGTGCGCGTGCAGGAGCGCGCGGTGTCGCCGTCGCCGTCGCCGAGGGTCGTGCTGGTGCAGGCGCTCGCGAAGGGCGACCGTGACGAGCTCGCGGTGCAGGCGGCGTGCGAGCTCGGCGTGGACGAGATCGTGCCGTGGCAGGCGGGTCGCAGCATCTCGCGCTGGGAGGGGCCCAAGGCGGCGAAGGGTCGCGAGCGCTGGGCGACGATCGTGCGCGAGGCGGCCAAGCAGGCCCATCGCGCATGGGTGCCGGAGGTCGCGCCGGTCGCGTCGACCGCGCAGCTGGCGGCGCGCGCGGCGCTGCAGCGGGTGCTGCTGCTCGACCCGACGGCGCCAGGGCGGCTGTCCGACCTGGAGCCCGACGGCCGCGACCTCGTGCTGGTGGTGGGGCCCGAGGGCGGCATCTCCGCCGAGGAGCTGGAGCGGCTCACGGCGGCGGGCGCGGAGCGCGTGCTCCTCGGCGACACGGTGCTGCGCACGTCCACGGCCGGACCGGCGGCGATCGCGGTGCTGTCGGTCGCTCTCGGCCGCTGGTGACCGCCGCCGCGTGCAGGGGCCCCGGTAAGCTGAACGCATGAGCGAACCCTCGATCTTCACGCGCATCCTGAACGGGGACATCCCCGGCGAGATCCTGCTCGATGCGGGTCGGGTGTTCGTGATCCGCGACATCAACCCGCAGGCTCCGCTGCACGCGCTCGTGATCCCGAAGACCGAGGAGTACCGCGACGTGACGGAGCTCGCGGCGGGTGACCCGGGTCTGCTGGCCGAGATGGTCGCGGCAGCGAAGCGCATCGCCGACGAGCACGCCAACGGCGAGTACCGCCTCATCTTCAACAACGGCGCGAGCGCCGCCCAGTCCGTCTTCCACGTGCACGCCCATGTGCTCGGCAATCTCGAGGAGAACAAGCTCGTTGGCTTCTGACGATCAGGAAACCGTCACCGAACGCATCTACGCGGACGGTGTCGCGATGGTGCAGCTGCTCGGTCCGCAGGACCGCCTGCTGCGGATGCTGGAACGCGAGCACCGCGATGTGCAGGTGCTCGTCCGCGGCAACGAGATTACCCTGACGGGCGAGCGCGACGCCGTCGCGAAGGCGAAGAACCTCGTCGACGAGCTGCTGGCGATGACGAAGGCCGGGCACGACCTGGCGCCCAGCGACGTGTCCAGCTCGGCGCGCATGCTCCGCACCGAGGGCGGTCCGCGCCCGAGCGAGGTGCTCGGCGAGGCGATCCTGTCGACCCGTGGCAAGGTGATCCGCCCGAAGACGCTCGGACAGAAGGAGTACGTCGACGCGATCGAGGAGAACACGATCGTGTTCGGCATCGGCCCGGCCGGTACCGGAAAGACCTACCTGGCGATGGCGAAGGCCGTGCAGGCGCTGCAGCGCAAGGAGGTCACGCGCATCATCCTCACCCGTCCGGCGGTGGAGGCGGGGGAGCGGCTGGGGTTCCTGCCCGGCACGCTCACCGACAAGATCGACCCGTACCTGCGCCCGCTGTACGACGCGCTGAACGAGATGATGGACCCGGAGATCGTGCCGCGCCTGATGGCCACGGGGACGATCGAGGTGGCGCCGCTCGCGTACATGCGCGGTCGCACGCTCAACGACTCGTTCGTGGTGCTCGACGAAGCGCAGAACACCACGCCGGAGCAGATGAAGATGTTCCTGACGCGGCTGGGCTTCGGCACCAAGATGGTCGTCACGGGCGACATCACCCAGGTCGACCTGCCGCAGGGGTCTTCGGGACTGCGGCTCGTGACGCGGGTGCTCGACGGGATCGACGACATCCACTTCAGCCGGCTGACCAGCGACGACGTGGTGCGGCACTCGCTCGTGGGGCGCATCGTCGACGCGTACAGCGAGTACGACGAGAAGCGCACGGCGCAGCGGTTCGAGCGCGAGCAGGCCGCGGAGTTCGCCAACAGGGCCGAGCGCCGCGGGGCGCAGCGACCAGGACCACGCGACCGGATGCCGAAACGGGGGCTCTCATGATCGAGATCAACAACGAGTCGGCGATCGACGTCGACGAGACGGTGCTGCAGCGGCTCACCGACTTCAACCTGGAGCAGCTGCACGTCAGCCCGGACGCCGAGGTGGCGATCGTGCTGGTCGACGAGGGCGCCATGGAGGCGCTGCACGTGCAGTGGATGGACGAGCCGGGCCCGACCGACGTGCTCAGCTTCCCGATGGACGAGCTGCGCCCCGGCACCGAGGACCGCCCGACGCCTCCCGGCCTGCTGGGCGACATCGTGCTGTGCCCGCAGGTGGCGGAGACCCAGGCGCAGGCGGCCGGCCACACGCTGATGGACGAGCTGATCCTGCTCACCACGCACGGTCTGCTGCACCTGCTCGGCTTCGATCACGCGGAGCCGGAGGAGGAGCGGGAGATGTTCGGACTCCAGAAGCAGCTGATCCAGGGCTTCGCCGTGTCCGAGCGCCGCCGCCGATGACGGAGATCCTGCTGCTGATCGCCGCCGTGCTGCTGGTGGCCTTCGGCGGCCTCATGGCTGCGATCGACGCGGCCTACGGCGTCACGTCTCGGGCCGGCCTCGCGGATCTGGCGACCGAGGGGCGACGGGCGAAGGCGCTCGAGCGCATCGCCGCCGACCTCGACGCGCACGTCAACGCGGTCGCGTTCATCCGGGTGCTCGCGGAGGTCACCGCGGCCGTGCTCGTCACGGTGGCGTTCACGATCATGTTCGAGAGCATCTGGTGGGCGATGCTCGCCGCGGCCATCCTGATGACGGGCATCACGTTCGTGCTCGTCGGCGCCAGTCCGCGCACGTTCGGCCACCAGCACGCCGAGGCCATGATCCGCGGGAGCGCGGGCATCGTGCGCGGTCTGCGCATCATCCTCGGCCCGCTCGCCCAGGGGCTGGTCGTGCTCGGCAACCGGGTCACGCCCGGCACGGGTCGCAGCTCGTTCTCGAGCGAGGACCAGCTGCTGAGCATGGTCGACGAGGCCGCGTCGAACGACCTCATCGAGGAGGACGACCGCGATCTCATCCACTCGGTGTTCGACTTCACCGACCAGTTCGTGCGGGCGGTGATGGTGCCGCGCACCGAGATGGTCACCGTGGACGCGGAGGCCACCACCGACGAGGCCATGTCGCTGTTCCTGCAGCGCGGGGTGTCGCGCATGCCGGTCGTGGACGACGAGGCCGACGACGTGGTCGGGGTGCTGTATCTGAAGGATCTGGTGCAGTTCGCCTACCGCGACGACCTGGCCTGGCGCGCGGCGTCGATCCGCCCGATCGCCCGCCCCGCGACGTTCGTGCCGGAGTCGATGCGCGCCGAGACGCTGCTGCAGCAGATGAAGCGCGACGCGGTGCACGTGTGCCTGGTGATCGACGAGCACGGCGGGATCTCCGGCCTCGTGACGCTGGAGGACCTGATCGAGGAGCTCGTCGGCGAGATCTCCGACGAGTACGATCAGGTATCCGCGGAGTTCGTGGATCTCGGTGCCGGACGCTACCGCGTCAGCTCCCGGCTGTCGCTGGAAGACGTCGGCGACCTGTTCGGCCTCGAGCTCGAGGATGAGGACGTCGACTCGATCGGCGGTCTGCTCGGCAAGGCGCTCGGACAGGTGCCGCAGCCCGGGGCGACGGCGGTCGTGGACGGTCTGGTCCTCACCGGCGGGGCCTCTCGGGGGCGCGGCCGCGGGATCGCGACGGTGTTCGTCGAGAGGGCCGCGGTGGCGGACGAGGTGCAGGAAGAAGGAGAGCGACGCGATGACTGAGGACACCCGGAGCGGATTCGTGACCTTCGTCGGTCGGCCGAACGTCGGCAAGTCCACCCTGACGAACGCGCTGGTGGGCGACAAGATCGCGATCACGAGCGAGAAGCCGCAGACGACGCGGCGCGCGATCCGCGGCATCCTGAACCGCCCGGACGGGCAGTTGGTGATCGTGGACACTCCGGGCATCCACAAGCCGCGCACCCTCCTGGGCGAGCGTTTGAACGACCTGGTGGAGCAGGTGCTGGGCGACGTCGACGTCATCGGGTTCTGCGTGCCGGCGACCGAGAAGGTCGGACCGGGCGATCGTCGCATCGCCGCCTCGCTCGACGGCTACCCGCGTGCGCAGAAGATCGCGATCGTCACGAAGACGGATGCGGCGGGGCGCGACGAGATCACGGAGCGCCTCATGGAGGTCGACTCGCTGCGCGAGGACTGGGCGGCCGTCATCCCGCTCTCGGCGCTGACGCGCGATCAGCTCGACGTGCTCGCCGACGAGATCCTGCAGCTCATGCCGGAGGGACCCGCGCTGTATCCGGCCGGGATCACGACGGACGAGTCGAACGAGGACCGCATCGCCGAGATCATCCGCGAGGCGGCGCTCGACGGCGTGCGCGATGAGCTCCCGCACTCGATCGCCGTGGTCGTGGACGACATCGCCCCCCGCGAGGACAGCGACCTGACGGACGTGCACGCGTCGATCGTGGTGGAGCGCGACAGCCAGAAGGCGATCATCATCGGCCACAAGGGCTCGCGGTTGCGCGACGTGGGCGCGCGCGCGAGGGCGGGCATCGAGGACCTGCTGGGCACGCGGGTGTTCCTCGGACTGCACGTCAAGGTCGCGAAGGAGTGGCAGCGCGACCCCAAGCAGCTCGGCCGACTCGGGTTCTGAGATGAGACGGGGCACGACGTCGAAGGCGGCGGGCAGACCGCCGACCCCGCGGTCATGAGCGGCCGCAGCGAGGACCCGAACACGCTGCGGCACGAGGTCTTCACACGAGTGTTCGATGAGCACTGGGCGGCGGTGCGCCACCACATCGAGGGCGTGGTCGGTGACGACGACGAGGTCACCGAGATCGTGTCGGAGGTGTTCCTGGCCGCGTGGTCGCGTCTGCGACCGAGTCGTCCGCCCGGTCGGGTGTGGCTGCTGCGCGAGGCCGACCGTCGTCTGCGCACCCGTGGTCGACGGGGGGCGACCCGGCTCAGGGCACTCGATGCGCTGCACAACGGGCTGTCCGGCGACCCGGCGCCGCTGGGGCTCGTCGGCCGCAGTGAGGTGCTGCACGCGGTGGGTACCCTCAGCCCGGCCCAACGGCGTATCATCATGCTCACGTATTGGGATGGACTCACGGTGGGGGAGATCGCGGAGCTGGTGCGCGCATCGGAGTCACGGGTACGGAAGACGTTGCGTCTGGCGGAGGATCGGCTTCGCGCGGCGCTGGGCCTGGAGGGGACGGATACGCGTGATGCCTGACAACGCCGTGCTCGAGCGAGCGCTCACCGCTGCGGATCCCGCGCGGACTCCGCGTGACGCGGAACCGGACGCGCGGGCGATCGCGACGCGCGACCGCATCCTGCGCAGCTCCCGGGAGCCGCAGCGTCGACGGGCGCGCCGGGTCGGGTGGGCGGCGGGACTCACCGCCGTCGCGGCGTCGGCTGCTCTCGCGTTCGGGGTGCTGCTGCCGCAGGGCGCGGCCGTTGCGGGCACACCCACCCCGCTCGCGTTCGACGGATCCGCCTCACTCGCCGAGACCGTGGCGACGGCCGACACCGACCTCGGCGTGTTCCACGAGCCGGAGACGCCTGAGCGCTCCGTGCGCGCCGCATCGTGGTCGTTCTCCGTCGACGTCGACGCCGGGCGGGCCGAGATCGTGCCGCAGCTGTCGACGTTCCAGTGGAGCGACGACCTGTCGGGAGAGGCGATCGCGATCAACGGTGTCGCCTACGACCCGGGCGACGCGGTCGCCAACCAGGAGGCCGAGGTCGTGAGCACGGGTGAGGTGGCGTCGCGCGTCACGTACGCACCCGGCGAGTTCGTGACGCCCGTCGTCGCGGTGCCGGGAGAGACGCCCGCCGACGTGCGGGCGCTGCTGGAGGCGTTCGGGCTTCCGAAGGAGCCGAGTGCGTTCGACGTGGTGACGGCGGTCACCTCCGTCTTCGGGCAGTGGACGCTGACGAACGCGCAGCACGCCGAGCTGCTCGCGCTCATCGAGGACTCGGGCGGTGCGCAGGCGCTGGGCGCGACGACGGATCGGCTCGGTCGTCCGGTCGCGGGCATCCGGGTGATCGCCGCCGACGGTGCCGTCAGCGACGACGTGCTGGTGTCGCTCGACAGCGGGCGCATCGTGGGCGTGGAGCGCACGGTGCTCGTGGACGACGGGATCGTGGCCCCTGGCTCGATCACGGACTACCGCATGTGGGATCTCGACGAGGAGATGATCGAATGAGGCGTACGCGCGCGACGATGGCAACCCTGGTGGGCCTGGTGCTGGTGCTGACCGGGGTGCCTACCGCGGCATCAGCGGCGGCGAACCCGGATGCGGTCGATCCGCAGGCGGCGCAGCTGCTCGAGGAGGTTCCGGGCGGCGAGCTGGTTGCGCCGGGTCACATCGTCTGGCCGGAACTCGACATGGAGTTCGTGGCGGCTTCCGGCTCGTCCGGGCTGAGCGCCCGGTCCGTGGGCAGCTGCTCCACAGGTCGCATCTGCGCGTACACCGCGTACAACCTCTCCGGCAGCATCCTCAGCTGGGGGAGCTGCGGCAGCATCGCGATCCCCTCGACCTTCGTGACCCGGTCGATCGCCAACGCGCGCACCTCCGGCTACGCCCAGGCCCGCAACGGCAGCACCGTGCTCGCGACGGCGTATGCGAACGGCTCCGCCAACGTCTACGGCTCGGCGAACAACATCCGCTGCTACCTCTGAGCGCGCGTGGTGAACTTCCTCGTCATCCGGAGGTTCCGCGACGTGGCGAACGGTCCACCGGACACTTCGGACGCGGCTTCACCGGCCGACTGACGCGCCGCACGGTCCCGCGCGGGAGCATGATGGAGGCATCGACGAAGGGCGGGTCATGGCGAAGCACTGGGTGGCGACGGCGGCGGGGTCTCCGCAGTCGTGGGAGTTCGAGGAGTACGACCCCGCGGCGCCGCGCGAGGGCGAGGTCACGATCCGCGTCCGCGCGGCCGGGGTGAATCCGGCCGATGCGAAGCATGTCGCGGCAGCTCGTCCGGGGGTCGAGTTCCCGGTGCCGATCGGCTACGAGGTGTCGGGCGAGCTCACGGCCATCGGCCCCGCGACCCGTATCGGTTCCGGTGAGGCCGCGGTCGGCGACGAGGTCGTGGCCTTCCGCGTGCAGGGCGGTTATGCGACCGAGGTGACCGTGCCCGCCGCGAAGGTCTTCGCGAAGCCGACGACGCTCACGCACCCCGAGGCCGCGAACCTCCTGCTGGTCGGCACGACCGCGGCCGAGATGCTCGCGGTCACCGGGGCGGCACCGGGCGAGACGGTCCTGCTGCACGGGGCGTCGGGAGCGGTGGGGGTCAGCGTGCTGCAGCAGGCCGCGCTGCGCGAGGTGCGAGTGATCGGCACCGCCGCGCCGGACCGCTTCGATGAGGTACGACGCTTCGGGGGGATCCCGGTCGCGTACGGCCCGGGTCTCGCCGACCGGGTGACCGAGCTGGCGGACGGACCGATCGCTGCGGCGCTCGACGCCGTGGGCACCGACGAGGCGATCGACGTGTCCCTCGCCCTGGTGGCCGATCACCGCCGCATCGTCACGATCGCGAACTTCGCGCGGGCCTCCGCCGACGGGCTTCTGGCGATCGCAGGGTCGATGCCCGATAGCGCCCGCTTCCGCGATGAGGTGCGCAGCGAACTCCTCGCGCTCGCGCAGAACCGCGACCTCGTGGTCCCGGTCGCCCGCACGTTCCCGCTCGCCGAGGCACCGGCCGCGCACCGGCTGCTCTCCACCGGTCACCCCGGCGGCAAGCTCGCGCTGATCCCCGAGGACTAATCGGCCTCGCGCAGCAGCGACTCGACGATCACCACGCCGTCTCCGTACTCGTCGTCCGCCGCGCGCTGCAGCGTCCCGTCGTCCCACGAAACCTGCAGCCACACGTACCCACGGTCGGTGCCGACGAAGACCGCCCCGGGTCCGAGCCGCGCCGCGATGTCCTCCTGCACCCGGGTCAGCTCGCCCTCCGGGGTGATGCCCGTCTTCCCGCCTGTCGGGTCCTCCGGCGCCACCGGGTCGAACAGGGCGAGGAGGATCGGCGGATCCGAGACGGTCAGACGCTCGCCGTCGAAGGTGCCGTACACCGCGTACGACCCCCACCGCGTGTCACGCGCACTCACACTGCCGTCGACGCCGTCCCACGTCCAGTCGTCGAGCGGCACGCCGGCGCACTGCGGAGGGGACGAATCCATGACCGCGCCGAGGCAGAGCGTGGGGCCGTCCGTTCCGTCGATCACGGTGCCCGTTCCGAGCACGCGGCCCTCCGGAGGCGTGGGGTGCGCGTCTTCCAGCCGCTGGTCGGAGGGCACGGTGGTGCTGGTCGGCGGGAGGGTCGCACGGGGCCCGACCGCGCACCCGCTCAGGGTGACCGCTGCGGTCACGGTGGCGGCGACGAGGAGCAGGCGACGCAAGGAAGGGCTCATGTCCATCAGTGTCCCGCGTCGGCTCATCGTCTCAGCGCGGTCGAAACGGCCGCACCGACCCTGCTAGCATGGCGCCATGCCTTTCGGCGGTCTGCTTCTTCTTAGCTGCCGCGACGAGTCCTGACACTAGGGCCTTCCTCGTCGCGGCGCTTGTGTTGGCCCGTCCATTCCGACGAAGAGAAGTAGCCCATCATGCAGAACACTCAGCGCCCGTCCGCGATGCCGATCCACAAGTACCGGCCCTTCCACGAGCAGATCACCGTCCACCTGCCCGACCGCACGTGGCCCGACGCCCGCATCACCGAAGCCCCGCGCTGGTGCGCGGTCGACCTCCGCGACGGCAACCAGGCCCTCATCGATCCGATGTCCCCCGAGCGCAAGCGCGTCATGTTCGAGCTGCTCGTGAGCATGGGGTACAAGGAGATCGAGGTCGGCTTCCCCTCGGCCAGCCAGACCGACTTCGACTTCGTGCGCCAGCTCATCGAAGAGAACCTGATCCCCGACGACGTCACGATCCAGGTGCTGACTCAGGCGCGCGAGCACCTGATCGCCCGCACCTACGAGGCCATCGCCGGCGCGAAGCAGGCCATCGTCCACCTCTACAACTCCACGAGCGTTCTGCAGCGCGAGGTGGTCTTCCGCACCGACAAGCAGGGCATCATCGACATCGCCCTCGAGGGCGCCCGCCTGTGCCGGAAGTTCGAGAAGACGATCCCCGACACGCAGGTCTACTACGAGTACTCGCCGGAGAGCTACACGGGCACCGAGCTCGAGTTCGCGGTCGACGTGTGCAACCAGGTCATCGAGATCTTCGAGCCGACGCCCGACCGCAAGGTGATCATCAACCTGCCTGCCACGGTCGAGATGGCCACGCCGAACATCTACGCCGACTCGATCGAGTGGATGAGCCGCCACCTGGCCCACCGCGAGAACGTGATCCTGTCGCTGCACCCGCACAACGACCGGGGCACCGCGATCGCCGCCGCCGAGCTGGGCTACATGGCCGGCGCCGACCGCATCGAGGGCTGCCTGTTCGGCAACGGCGAGCGCACGGGCAATGTCGACCTGGTGGCGCTGGGCATCAACATGTTCACGCAGGGCATCGACCCGCAGATCGACTTCAGCGACATCGACCAGGTCAAGCGCACGGTCGAGTACTGCAACCAGCTGCCCGTGCCGGAGCGCAGCCCGTGGGCCGGCGACCTCGTGTTCACGGCGTTCAGCGGCTCGCACCAGGACGCGATCAAGAAGGGCTTCGAGGCGATGGCGGCGAAGGCCGAGGCGCAGGGCGTCACGGTCGACGAGATCGAGTGGGCCGTGCCCTACCTGCCGGTCGACCCGAAGGACCTGGGCCGCTCGTACGAGGCCGTCATCCGCGTGAACTCCCAGTCGGGCAAGGGCGGCGTCGCCTACCTGCTGAAATCCGACCACGCGATCGATCTGCCCCGCAAGCTCCAGATCGAGTTCTCCGGCGTCGTGCAGGCCAAGACCGATGCCGAGGGCGGCGAGGTGACGAGCGAGCAGATCTGGTCGATCTTCACCGACGAGTACCTGCCGGCGACCGACACCGAGGCGAAGTGGGGCCGCTTCGAGCTGCTGGCCACGCAGACCCGCAGCGACATGTCGGGTGACGTGGTGCTCGACGTGGTGCTGCGCGACGACGACCAGGAGGTCGCGGTCTCCGGCAACGGCAACGGTCCGGTGGCCGCCTTCGTCGAGGTGCTGCGCGGACAGGGCTTCGACATCACGGTGTACGACTACGTCGAGCATGCTCTCAGTGCGGGCGGTGACGCGCAGGCTGCGGCCTACGTCGAGCTGCAGGTGGGGGACCAGCGTCTGTGGGGTGTCGGCATCGACGGCGACATCTCGACCGCGTCGCTCAAGGCGATCGTGTCGGGTGTGAACCGGTCGATCCGCACGCGCCAGCAGGAGCTCGCGGCGGTCTGAGGTCGCACCACGGAAGCGGGGGGGTTCCCAGGGCGCAGGCGCGTCCTCATGTTCCCGAGGGTGGGCCGGCCCCCCGTCCCCGCTGCCCTAGTGGGGCGCTGGGG